>CACAIN010000045.1 GCA_902532595.1 uncultured Pelagibacteraceae bacterium | reverse complement strand
TCATTAAATTCTTCTAATATCTCCTTTTGTCTTTTTGACAGAGAAGTTGGTACTTGAGTAACGACTCTTATGTAAAGATCTCCAAATACATTTCTTCTCAAAACAGGCATACCTTTTCCTTTTAATCTGAATTGTTTACCGTGTTGAGTTCCAGCAGGAATCTTAATTTTAGATTTTCCTCCATCAATTGAAGGCACTTCTACATTTGTTCCTAAAGTTGCATCCGCTAAAGAAATTGGAAGCTCATAATATAAATTTTCCTCAGATCTTTTAAAAATATTATGGTTATCAATAGAAATAAAAAGATAGAGATCACCGTAAGAACCGCCTTTTGAACCGGCTTCACCCTTACCAGATAATCTTATTCTAGTTCCATCGTCAACGCCTTTAGGAATTTTTACTGTTACATTTTCATTGCCTTGTATCTTTCCATTACCGCTACAAGTTTTACAGGGATTTCCTATTGTTTCTCCATATCCATTACACTGCGGACAGGTTTGTTGAATAGTAAAAAATCCTTGGTTAGTTCTAACTTTACCTCTTCCGGAACAATAGTTGCATTTTATAGGTTTTGATCCTTTTGCTGCTCCACTGCCAGAGCAGGGAGAACATTTTTTATAAGTAGTATATTTAACGTTTTTTTCTAATCCTTTATAAGCTTCTTCTAAATTGATACTTATGTCGTATCTTAGATCATTTCCTCTGTTGCTAGATCTTCTTGGCGATCCTCCACCACCAAAATCACCGAAAAAGTCTTCAAATATGTCAGAGAACGAAGAGGAATTGAAATCGAATCCTCCAAAACCTTGGCCTCCTCCAGCTCCTTCAAAAGCAGCATGACCAAATTGATCATAATTTGTTTTTCTCTTTTCATCAGAAAGAACATGATAAGCCTCACTTGCCTCTTTAAATTTTTCCTCAGAGGTTTTATCACCTTTTGTCTTATCTGGATGATATTTGAGTGCTAATTTTCGATATGCTTTTTTAATTTCATCTTTAGATGCTGACTTCGTTACACCTAAGACATCATAATAATCTCTTTTAGCCACAGGACGTCTCCTTATAAATTATCTTAGGCGCTTTTTTCTTTATCTTCTTTTACATCTTCAAAATCTGCATCTACAACGTTTTCTTTATCTTCTGGTTTAGCGTCTTTTGATTCTTTTGCTTTAGCCTCAGGCTTTTGTTGACTCTTGTAGACTGCTTCACCTAGTTTCATAGAAACTTGGATCAAGCTTTGTGTTTTTTTCTTAATATCTTCGGAGTCTTGACCTTCCAGAGATTTTTTCAGATCTGTAATGGCGTTTTCTATAGCTTTTTTTTCTTCTGCAGAAATCTTGTCTCCATGTTCTTTCAAACTTTTCTCTGTTGAAAAAACTAAACTGTCGGCTTGGTTTCTTGCATCAACAGACTCTCTTTTCTTTTTATCAGCTTCTTTATTAGCTTCAGCATCTTTAACCATTTTTTGGATTTCTTCTTCAGATAAACCACCTGATGCTTGAATTTGAATTTTTTGTTCTTTTCCAGTTCCTTTATCTTTAGCAGAAACATTTACAATTCCATTTGCGTCTATATCAAATGTAACTTCAATCTGAGGTGTTCCTCTTGCAGCTGGAGGTATTCCTACTAACTCAAAGTTTCCTAAAATTTTGTTGTCTGAAGCCATTTCTCTTTCACCTTGCAAAACTCTTATTGAAACAGCTGGTTGATTATCTTCTGCTGTTGAAAATACCTGGCTTTTTTTAGTTGGAATAGTTGTGTTTTTTTCAATTAACTTAGTTGAAACTCCTCCTAAGGTTTCTATTCCTAGAGATAATGGAGTTACGTCTAATAGCAACACGTCTTTAACATCACCCTGTAAAACACCTGCTTGAATAGCAGCCCCCATCGCAACTACTTCATCTGGGTTTACACTTTTATTAGGTTCTTTACCGAAGAAATTTTTAACTGTTTCGATAATTTTAGGCATTCTAGTCATACCGCCAACTAAAACCACTTCATTAATTTCTCCCGCAGAAAAACCAG
>CACAIN010000044.1 GCA_902532595.1 uncultured Pelagibacteraceae bacterium | reverse complement strand
CAAAGACAATCACTAGAAAAAAGAGAAGATGACAATGAAGAAACTGCAATTAAAAGATTTCAAACTTATGAAAATAATATAACCCCAATAATAGAATTTTATAAAAAATTAAATTTACTAAAAGAGGTGAATGGGGAAAGCAAAATTAGTGAAATAAACGATGAAATTAGCGGTTTAATTGATGCTATCGAGGGTTGACTTTGAATATTTAGTCAATATAAATACGCATTTAGAACTCTAGATCATTTTATATGGCTCGGATAGCAGGAATAAACATTCCACAAAATAAAGTTGTAAGTACAGCGCTCACTTATATACATGGTATTGGACCTTTTTCATCAAGCAAAATATGTGAAAAATTAAATATACCTAAAACAAAAAGAGTGAATGAGTTAACAGAAGAACAAGTTCTTAAAATAAGAGAATTTATAGACGCAAATTATAAAGTTGAAGGAGATTTAAGACGAGAGGTTTCAGTAAACATTAAAAGATTAGTAGATTTAGCTTGTTATAGAGGTAGTAGACACAAGAAAAAATTACCTGTTCGTGGACAGAGGACTCAATGCAATGCCAGAACTAGAAAAGGTAAAGCAATAGCTATTGCAGGAAAAAAATTAACACCTCTTAAAAAATAACATATGAATAAAAAAATTGATAAGACAGAGAAAAAAACAGACGCAAAAACAGAAGTAATTAAAAAAGAAAGTACTTTTAAAAAGAAAAAAAAAGTGAAAAGAAATATTACAAATGGAATAGCTTATGTTTATTCAACTTTTAATAACACAATTATTTCAATAGCTGACGAAGGAGGGAATGTTGTTTCTTGGTCTTCAGCTGGGGCAAAAGGATTTAAAGGATCAAGAAAATCTACTCCATATGCAGCTCAAGTAGCTGCTGATGATGCAGGGGCAAAAGCTTATGAACAGGGATTAAGAATATTAACAGTTCAAGTAAAAGGACCTGGTTCAGGACGAGAGACAGCTTTAAGGTCATTACAATCTAGAGGTTTTAAAATTTTGTCAATTAAAGATACAACACCAATGCCACATAACGGCGCAAGACCACCAAAAAGAAGGAGAGTATAATGCAAACTACATCTAATATTATAGATAAAAACTGGAAAGCTTTAATCAAACCGAATAAATTAGACATAAGAAGTAATGAGGATAAATCAGTAGCTAAAGTTGTAGCTGAACCTTTAGAAAAAGGTTTTGGTCAAACTATAGGCAACTCCTTAAGAAGAATTTTACTATCTTCTATTCAAGGAGCTGCAGTAACTGCTATTCAAATTGACGGCGTGCTTCATGAGTTTTCATCGATTAAAGGTGTTAGAGAAGATGTTACTGATATTGTCTTAAACGTAAAAAATCTTGCAATAAAATCATCATCTACAGGTTCAAAAAAAATTATTTTAGATATTAAAGGACCCAAAGAAGTCAAAGCTAAAGATATAACTCTTGTACCAGAAATCGAAATTTTAAATCCAGAACAAACAATATGTAATTTAGATGAAAAAACTAATTTTCATATGGAATTAATGATAAGCACTGGAAAAGGATACCTTCCAGCTCCAAAAAATAGATCTGAAGAAAGTCCATTAGGTTTAATATCAGTAGATTCCTTTTTTAGTCCAGTAAAAAAAGTTTCCTTTTCCGTTGAAAATACTAGAGCTGGTAGCGCTCTTGATTACGATAAATTGATTATGACAGTTGAAACTAATGGAACAGTCGCCGCGGAAGATGCGATAGCTTATTCTGCTAGAATATTTCAAGATCAACTATCAATGTTTGTTAATTTTGAAGATCCTCAAGAAATTGTGAAAGAAGTTAAATCGTCTGAACCAGAGTTCAATAGAAACTTATTAAAAAGAGTCGAAGAACTTGAACTTTCTGTAAGATCAATGAACTGTCTTAAAAATGATAATATAATTTATATTGGTGACTTAGTTCAAAAAACAGAACCTGAAATGCTAAGAACACCAAATTTTGGAAGAAAATCGCTTAATGAAATTAAAGAAGTTTTAAATACAATGTCCTTATATTTGGGAATGGAAATACCAAATTGGCCGCCAGATAATATTGCAG
>CACAIN010000043.1 GCA_902532595.1 uncultured Pelagibacteraceae bacterium | reverse complement strand
AAAAATTCTGCTTTAAATTCCAAACCATCTTATGGGGCGGACTCGATAAAAGTTCTTAAAGGCTTGGATGCTGTAAGAAAAAGACCAGGTATGTACATCGGTGATACTGATGATGGCTCAGGCTTACATCACATGGTTTTTGAAGTAATGGATAACGCCATTGATGAAGCTCTAGCAGGCCACTGCAAGAATATTACTGTCATTATGAATAAAGACAACAGTATTACTGTTGAAGACGATGGAAGAGGGATTCCTGTTGATATGCATAAATCAGAAAAAATGCCAGCCGCAGAGGTAATAATGACTCAATTACATGCAGGTGGAAAATTTGATCATGACTCTTATAAAGTTTCAGGTGGTTTACATGGCGTAGGTGTTTCAGTAGTGAATGCTTTGTCTGAAAAACTTGAATTAAGTATTTATAGGGATGGAAAAGAGTACGCAATAATTTTTAATAATGGAAATACTTTCAAGAAATTAAAGCAGATTGGAAAAACAAAAAAAACAGGAACTAAAATTAATTTTGTACCATCCAAAGAAGTTTTTTCTTCGATTGAATTTAGTGCTTCAATATTAGAAAAAAGAATTAGAGAGCTGGCTTTTTTAAATAAAGGAATATGCATAACTCTTCTTGATAAAACATCAAACAAAGAGAAAGAGTTCGTTCATAAATATGAAGGAGGAATTTTAGAATTTGTTAGACATATCAATAAGAAAAAGCCTACTTTAGTAAACAAAAATGAAAAAGAGGTTTTTAAAAAACCAGTTTATATAACAGCAAATAAAAATAATGTAGTTGTTGAATGTTCTTTGGAATGGAACGCTGGGTATGCAGAAGAAGTTCTTCCTTTTACTAATAATATTCCTCAAAAAGATGGTGGAACTCATTTATTAGGTTTCAGAAGTGCATTAACTAGGGTTATTAATAGATATTCAAACGAGAGAAATAATAAAAAAAATAAGGTTACTTTATCTGGAGAAGATATTAAAGAAGGTCTGACAGCAGTGTTATCTATCAAAATGCCAGATCCAAAATTTTCTTCACAAACAAAAGACAAACTTGTTTCATCCGAGATCAGATTAATTGTTGAGAGCATAATTAACGATAAAGTCTCAACTTGGTTTGATCAAAACCCTTCAGTAGCTAAAACAGTATTAGAAAAAATTACACAAGCTGCATTAGCTAGAGATGTTGCAAGAAAAGCTAGAGACAGTGTTAGAAGAAAAGGAACATTCGAGCTAACTGGTTTACCTGGTAAGTTAGCTGACTGCCAAATACAAAAAAGAGAAGGAACAGAATTATTTATAGTTGAGGGAGACTCAGCAGGTGGTTCTGCAAAACAAGGAAGAGTGAGAGAATACCAAGCTGTATTACCTTTAAGAGGAAAAATTTTAAATACTTACGTAAATGTTAAATCCAATGGAACAGATGAAACTACAAAAGCATTAGCTAAAATGATGTCATCTAGTGAGATAGTTACTTTAATAAATGCATTAGGTACAGGCTCTAAAGATTTTAATATTGAAAATTTAAGATATGATAAAATTATAATAATGACCGATGCTGATGTAGACGGATCTCATATAAGAACTCTCCTGCTTACTTTTTTTAACAATTATCCTTTTAATCAGTTAATCGAAAATGGACATATATATTTAGCTCAACCACCATTATTTAAAGTAACAAAAGCAAACAAGAGCGTTTATATTAAAGATGAAAAAACGTTAGAAGATCATATACTTAAAGCCGCAGGAAAAATTGATAAAAAAATTAAAAAAGGTTCTGCTGAATATAATAAATTTTTACAAGATCAGAGAGAAAAATTATCGATTCAAAGATTTAAAGGTTTAGGAGAAATGAACCCAGAAGAATTGTGGGAAACAACATTAAATCCAGACAATAGAACAATGTTAAGAATTCAATACTCTAAAGGAACAAAAGAAAAGTCCAAAGATGATCAAAAAATGATAGAAATTCTGATGGGCGATGAAGTTGCACCGAGAAAAGATTTTATTACAAGTAACGCTCTGGATGTTACTAACCTAGATATTTAAAGAAAAAATGAATTTTTCTACTCTCTTTAGATTGAGAGAAAATCTTAATTTAGATAGAAAGACTTTAGTTACTTTAAGATGGATAGCAATAATAG
>CACAIN010000042.1 GCA_902532595.1 uncultured Pelagibacteraceae bacterium | reverse complement strand
ATCATACTCTTTCCCGGAAACAACTAAACCAGCAGACACATTCAAATTAACTGCATCAGAAAATTCATTAGATTGGCCTTTGTATATTTCTATTATTTTTTGAGAGTTATATAATGCATTTTTTCCTTTTAAATTATTTCTATTTTTGGCAACAATTCCAAATTCTCTTGGATCTATAGTAAATTCAGTTATCTTATCTTTATTTAGTTCAACAACTTTTGTTTTTGCAAAAGGAGAAATTTCGTCCATACCATCATCACTATGAACTATGTAAGCATGTGTAGCATTATTTTCTCTTAACGCTTCTGCAAAAGGTTTCATCCACTTTTTATCATAAACACCAACGACTTGTCTTTTAACTTGAGCAGGATTACTTAAAGGACCAATGAGATTAAAAATAGTCTTTTTTCCCATTTTTTTTCTAGCTGGTCCAACATGTTTCATTGCTGAATGATAATTTGGGGCAAACATAAAAGCAAAATTTAATTTATTAATGGAATTTTCTACCTCTTCGGGTTTTAAATTTATATTTATTTTTAATGCTTCAAGAACATCTGCTGACCCGCAATTAGAAGAAACTGCTTTGTTGCCATGTTTAGCAACTTTTACACCCATACTTGCAAGCACAATAGCTGCAGCTGTCGATATGTTAAGAGAGTTTTGTCCATCACCACCAGTTCCACATGTATCTATTGTATCTGGAGTAGTTTTAACTTTGTTAGCTTTTTTCCTTAATACATAGATACCGCCTGCAATTTCGTCTTTTGTTTCACCTTTTCTTATTAAAGATTCTAATATTTCTATAATTGAGTTATCTGAATGTTTGCCTTCCATTAAATCAGAAAAAAGAGTTTTGCTTTGTTCAAAAGATAGGTCTTGACCATTTTTTAATATTTCAACAATTTCTGTCATATTAACTAGATATAAAATTTTTAATTAATTTTATTCCCATTTTAGTACTAATACTTTCAGGGTGAAATTGAAAACCGTGAATATTATAATCTTTATGCATTAATCCCATGATCGTCTTATTTTCTGTTTCAGCTGTAATAATAAGACTTTTAGGGAAGTTTTTTCTATCAACAATTAAACTATGGTATCTCGTAGCTTCAAAATTATTTTGAATATTTTTTAATAAACCTTTTTTATTATGTCTAATTTTACTTGTTTTGCCGTGCATTAAATTTTTAGCTCTTACAATCTTTCCTCCAAAAACTTGACCAATAATTTGATGTCCTAGGCAAACACCTAAAATTGGTATTTTCTTATAGACATCTTTTACAATTTTTAAACAATTACCAGCTTGATTTGGGTTTCCTGGACCCGGTGAAATAACGATTTTATTATATTTTCTTTTTAAAATAGTTTTGGTGTTTATTTTATCATTTCTTACTACTTCAACATCTTTTTTAAATTTTGAAATGTAGTGATATAAATTATAAGTAAAGCTATCATAATTATCTATTAGTAAAATTTTCATTTAATCAACCGCTCTCATTAGTGCTTTGGCTTTATTTACTGTTTCAGTATATTCTTTATCAGGCTTACTGTCAGAAACTACACCTGCCCCTGCTTGAACGTAGAATTTGTTGTTTTTAATTAAAGCAGTTCTTAAAGCTATGCAGGTATCAAATTCCCCATTGGAAGTAAAATATCCTATTCCTCCCGCGTATAATTTTCTTTTATTTTTTTCTAACTCATCAATAATTTCCATAGCCCTAATTTTAGGGGCACCACTTACAGTTCCAGCTGGAAAACCAGATAATAAAGTCTCAAATAATGAAAATTTATTATTAAATTTACCTACTACATTAGAAACTATATGCATAACATGAGAGTATTTTTCCACCTTAAATCTTTCAGTTACTTTTACAGAATTTATTTTAACTACTTTGCCCACATCATTTCTTCCAAGATCTAAAAGCATAAGGTGTTCAGCTAATTCTTTTTTATCTCTAAGTAAGTCTAATTCGTATTTCTTATCTTCTTTTTTATTTTTTCCTCTAGGTCTCGTGCCCGCAATAGGTCTAATCGTGACTTCATTTTTTCTTAATCTAACCAAAATTTCAGGACTACTTCCTAACACATTGAAGTCTTTATAATTAAAATAAAACATAAAAGGAGAGGGATTTGATTTTCTAAGATAATTATAAATTTCAATCGGTTTTTTTTCAATT
>CACAIN010000041.1 GCA_902532595.1 uncultured Pelagibacteraceae bacterium | reverse complement strand
TATCTTAATGGCCTTAATCCATTTCTATCCATAGAAGCTAAAACCCATTTGGAATCAGTAGCACAAATTGCAGCTGGTCCGTCCCAAGGCTCAATAGTGCTATTAAGAAAATTAAATAAATCTTGGTGATTTTTAGGAACTGTTTTGCTTCTCTTTGACCATGAATCAGGTATCATCATTAATTTAATCAATGGAGCTAACTTTCCTGAATGGGTAAGTAGCTCAAATACATTATCGAGTGCCCCCGAGTCTGAAGAGCTTCTTATAACCGGTTGTAAATCCTTTACGTTTTTAAATAATGAACTTGACATGTCTTGTTCATGAATTTTCATCCAGTTAATATTTCCTTTCAATGTATTAATTTCGCCGTTGTGTGCTAAAGTTCTAAAAGGTTGGGCTAAATCCCAACTTGGAAAAGTATTTGTTGAATATCTTTGATGAAAAATTGCAAATCTTGATGTTAATTTTTTATCATTCAAGTCCGGATAAAATTCAGCTAACATTTCAGCAAGAAACATTCCTTTATAAACTATTGATCTTGAACTAAATGAACAAATGTAAAAATTTTTAAGTTGATTTTCTCTGGCTAGTTTTTCTATCTTTTTCCTTGTCTCGAATAAATTTCTCTCAAGATCATTGGTTTCCAGGTTTTCATTTTTTTTGAACATAACTTGAGCAATTTCAGGCCGGCTTTGTTCAGCTGTTTTTCCCAATACATTTGAATTAAATGGAACTTGTCTCCAACCATAAATAGAGTAATTTTCTTCAAGCAGGACTGACTCTATAATCTCTCTGCATTTTTCTTGTTCCACATAATCTGTTCTTGGAAGAAATACCATTCCCACGCAAATTCTTTTTGTATTATCAGGATCGTGTCCTGTAGCTATAATTTTCTCTTTGAAAAATTCTGTAGCTATTTCTATCTGAATTCCAGCACCATCTCCTGATTTTCCATCTGCATCTACTGCTCCTCTATGCCAAATAGCTTTTAGAGCTTCTATCCCATAGTCAACTATTTTCCTTGATTTTTTTCCATCAGTTGTTGCTATCAGACCTACTCCGCACGCATCATGTTCCATGCTTTGATTATAGATATAATTTTCTGAGAGAAGTTTTTTATTTTTTTCGTATCTTTTCATTTTAAAAATTATGCAGCTTTAATAGTTTTTTTTACTTTTTCCTGTAAATATTTTTCAATTTGGACCGCTGCATCTCTGCCGTCCTTAATAGCCCAAACTACTAGCGATGCACCTCTAACTATATCACCAGCTGCAAATACTCCGTCTAAATTTGTTTGCATAGATTTTAAATCTATTTTAATTGTTCCCCATTCAGAAATGGATAATTCTTCTGCATTAAACAATTTTGGTAAATTTTCTGGATCGAAACCCAAAGATTTTATTACCAAATCAGCTGCAAGTTTAAATTCAGAACCAGGTTTAATTACTGGTTTTTTTCTACCAGATGAGTCTTTTTCTCCTAAAGTTATTTTATTTGCTTCAACTTCTTTGACTTCATTTTCACCTAAAAATCTTTTTGGATTACTTAACCAAATAAATTCTACCCCTTCTTCTATAGCGTTTTTTACTTCTCTAGCTGAACCTGGCATATTCTCTTGGTCTCTTCTGTATAAACACTTCACAGATTTTGCTTTTTGTCTAACAGCAGTCCTAACACAATCCATCGCCGTATCTCCCCCACCTATTACAACAACATTTTTTCCTTCAGCATTTAAGGTACCGTCATCAAAAAGCTTAACATCATCTCCTAATCCTTTTCTATTTGAAGCGGTTAAAAATTCCATTGCAGGAAAAATATTTTTTAAGTCCAGACCAGGAACTTTTATTTCTTTAGGTTTGTAAACACCTGTAGCAATTAATACTGAGTCATGTATTTCTCTTAATTGATTTAAAGTTTTGTCTTTACCAATTTCAAAATTTTGCTTAAATTTTATTCCACTATCTTTTAATAGTTTAGTTCTTCTTTCAACAACGAATTTTTCTAATTTAAAATTAGGAATACCATAAATTAATAATCCCCCTGGTCTGTCATATCTGTCGTAAATAGTAACTTGATAACCTGATTTTCTTAATTCTTCTCCGCAAGCCAATCCAGCAGGACCAGCTCCAATAATTCCAATTGATTGCTTTAATTCTTTTCTAACTTTTAAAGGTTTAATCCAACCTTTTTCCCA
>CACAIN010000040.1 GCA_902532595.1 uncultured Pelagibacteraceae bacterium | reverse complement strand
GAAAAAATAATCTATAATTTGTTAAATCTACTCTTATTAACAAAATTTACTCACTTTAAAATTAACTTAATAATAAAAAAAAATTAAACGTATCTAAATACAATAACAAAATAACCTACACAAATAAAAGTGGCGACCCATAACAAGCTTCCAACTAATCCAAGCCAAGCTAAATGAATAAAAGCACTGCCAAGTAAAGATATAAACAATCTGTCACCTCTAGTCGTATCTAAACCTAAAATACCTTTTCTTGGAGATCCCCCAGGAACCTTTTTTTCCCAAATAAGCATTACTGTGATACATAACGCTATAAAAATAAAAAAAGCAGCTGTTTGCCAAGTCCAGGCCATCCAAGAAAATAAATCAAAATCAAAAAATCCTTTTTCTTTAGCTTTTCCTACTTCACCCCAAGTTGCTGCGCTTAATTTTGAAAACATTAAACCCTTCCCATTGCAAATCCTTTTGCAATATAATCTTTAACAAAATAAATTACAATTGCACCAGGTATAATTGTTAAAGTTCCTGCTGCAGCTAATAAACCTAATTCATAACCTGAAGTGCTAGCTGTTCTTGTCATAGTAGCTGCTATTGGTTTCGCCTCAGTGGCCGTTAATGTTTTTGCTAACAATAATTCAACCCATGAAAACATAAAACAGAAAAACATTGTTATTCCTATTCCTGCAGCAATAGTTGGAACAAAAATTTTAAAAAAGAATCTTCCAAACGAGTATCCATCTACATAAGCTGTTTCATCCAATTCTTTTGGAACTGCAGACATAAAGCCTTCTAAAATCCAAACAGCTAATGGAATGTTAAATAGACAGTGAGATAAGGCAACGGCAATATGTGTATCAAATAAATTTACAGAAGAATAAAACTGAAAAAATGGTAACGCAAAAACTGCTGGTGGAGCCATTCTATTTGTTAATAGCCAAAAGAATAAATGCTTATCTCCCAAAAATTTATATCTGGAGAAGGCATAAGCAGCGGGTAATGCTGCTGCAACTGAAATAACAGTATTAAATACAGTGTATGTAATTGAATTTACATATCCCATGTACCATGTGCTATCTGTAAAAATTTTAACATAATTTTCAGTAGTAAATTTCTGTGGCCACAAAGAATATGTATTTATAATTTCTGTTGTTGTTTTAAACGACATGTTTATAAGCCAATAAATTGGTAACATTAAAAAAATTATATACAATGTAGGAACTAACCACTTATATTTCTTCATGACTGAGCCTCGTTTTTCATCATTAAGTTATAAAACACCCAACAAACTAGAAGAACAATAAAGAAATAAATTAAAGACATTGCTGCTGCTGGACCTAAATCAAATTGACCTAATGCCATCTTTACTAAGTCTATTGATAAGAAAGCTGTAGTATTACCCGGTCCCCCTCCAGTTAAAACAAAAGGTTCTGTATAAATCATAAAGCTATCCATGAATCTCAATAAAATGGCTAAAGTTAAAACTTTTTTCATTTTAGGTAGCTCAATATATCTAAAGATAGCCCATCTACTTGCTCCATCGATTTCTGCAGCTTGATAATAAGCTGGCTGAATAGAATTAAGCCCTGCGTAAGATAAAAGTACTACTAACGAAGTCCAATGCCAAACGTCCATTAATATTGTTGTAAACCAAGCGTCTCCTGGTTGTTGAGTAAAATTATAATCAAAACCAATTCCATTTAATGTATGACCAAGAAAACCAATATCTGGAAGAGCAAAAATATTCCACATTGCGCCTACAACATTCCAAGGTATTAATAGTGGCATAGACATTAATATTAAACAAACTGGAACACCCCAGCCTTTTTTTGGCATTGTTAAAGCGATGCCAATACCCAGCGGAATTTGAATTAAAAGTATAATAAAAGTAAATGCAATTTGCCTACCAAGTGCTGCGTGGAATCTTTCTGATAATAAAATTTGTTTAAACCATCTAGTCCCTTCCCAAGCAAATACATTATTTCCAAAAGTTTCTTGGAATGAATAATTAACTACAGTCATTAAAGGAATTGCTGCATTAAATGCTACAAGGATAAATACTGGAATTACAAATAACCAAGCTTTTTGATTAATAGTTTTATTCATTATTCTATGATCCAATTATCTTCATAAACATAAGTATATTTTTGATTGAAAGTTATATGAGCACTTCCACTTGGTATTTCAGTAGATGAATTTGATAAAATTTTTATAT
>CACAIN010000039.1 GCA_902532595.1 uncultured Pelagibacteraceae bacterium | reverse complement strand
GATTTTATAAAAGCAGTTAAAACAGAAGGTGTTTGTGAAATTGCTAATGATAATGCTGAAGGTCAAACAATTATAAGCGGCGATATTGAAAGTGTTAATTTACTACAAAATATTTTGAAGGAAAATAAAAAAAAATTTATTCCTTTAAATGTAAGCGCACCTTTTCATTGCTCTTTAATGAGTCCAGCAGCTGATAAAATGAAAGACAAAATTAATTCGGTTGATTTTAAAAAGCCTATTTTTGATGTTGTATGCAATGTGACTTCAAAACCAGAAAATAAACCAGAAGATATAAAAAGATTATTAATAGAACAAATTTGTTCAACTGTAAGATGGAGGGAAAGCATAATTAACATCTCTAATGAAAATGTTAGTAATTTTATTGAAATAGGCCCAGGAAAAGTTTTATCTGGGATGGTTAAAAGGACAGTGAAGAATATTAATTGCTTTAGTATAAATTCAATAAATGATATGAAAAAAACAATTAATGAATCTAAAAAATAAGAAAGTTATTATTACAGGTGCTACAGGCGGAATTGGCAACAGTCTTGTAAAAAAATTCACTGATAACGGTTCAATAGTATTAGCTACTGGCACGAAAGAAGAAAAACTAAATAATCTTAAAAACCAATTCACTAACGTTCACATTGAGAAATTTAATTTAGCTGAACATAAAAATATAGAGTCCTTTATAGAATCTGCTAGCAATAAACTAGGCGGTTTAGATATTCTAATAAATAATGCAGGTATAAATTTAGATAGTTTATCGATCAGACTAACGGAAGAAAACTGGAAAAAAGTTTTAGATGTCAATTTAACTTCTACTTTTATGATGTGTAAATTTGCAATTAAAAAAATGCTTAAAAATAAATCTGGAAAAATAATAAATATAACTTCTATTGTTGGACACACTGGAAATTTAGGGCAAGCAAATTATTCTGCATCTAAGGCTGGCATAGTTGCTTTTTCTAAAAGTTTAGCCATTGAATATGCTAAAAAAAATATAAATATAAATTGTGTGTCTCCCGGTTTTATAAAAACTGAAATGACCGATAAAATTAATGATGAGTTTAAAAAGATGCTTATAAGCAAAATCCCATCAGGTGATCTAGGGACAGGAGAGGATGTTTCTAATTGTGTAGCATTTTTAGCATCAGATATGGCAAATTATATTAACGGTGAAACCATTCATGTTAATGGTGGAATGTATATGGCTTGACAATTCTATCTAATAATCTATTAAGAAATTATCATAAAAATAACAAAGGTAATTAATGTCTGACGATGTAAAAGCAAAAATAAAAAAAATAGTAGCCGATCACTTAGGTATTGAAGAAGAAAAAGTTACAGAAGAGTCAAGTTTTATAGATGACCTCGGCGCAGATAGTTTGGATACAGTTGAATTAGTAATGGCTTTCGAAGAAGAGTTTGGTTCGGAGATATCAGATAGCGAAGCCGAGAAGATTTTAACAGTAGGTGATGCTATAAAATTTATTGATAGCAAGTCAAATCAATAACTAAGACTGTTTTAAAAATGAATCATGATTCAAAAAATATCATGGTAATTCTCTCTTCCCCTTCCGGTGCAGGAAAAACTACGATAAGCAAAAAAATTCAACAAAAATTTCAGAACTTTAAAATATCAGTTTCTCATACTACTAGAAAACCTAGAGCAAATGAAGTAGAGGGAATTGACTACTATTTTATCAACGAAAATGATTTTAAAGATAAAATAAAAAAAAATGAATTTTATGAATATGCTAAAATCTTTGGAAATTATTATGGAACATCTAAAGAGTCCGTATTAAATTTATTAAAAAACAAAAACGATGTTTTATTTGATATTGACTGGCAAGGAACTCAACAATTATCTAAATTTAAAGAGCTTAATTTATTAAAAATTTTTATTCTTCCACCAAGCAAAGATGAGTTAAAAAAAAGATTAGTACAAAGAAATCAAGATAAACCACATGTTGTTGAGGAAAGATTAAAAGCCTATGATACAGACTCAGCTCACAAAAAAGATTATGACTTTGTGGTAATAAATGACAATCTTGAGCAATGTTTTAAAGAAGTCGAAAAAATTATTCTAAATAAAAAAAACTAAAAAATAATTTTAAATTTCTTTAAATTTTTCGTAACATTCGACAATTTTGTAAAAATCATTTTCATTTATTTGATTGGGCCTTAGTGATAAATTTATATTTAATTTTTGAGAGAGACTTTCTTGATTTTTAAATAATTTCAAAAATGCTTTGT
>CACAIN010000038.1 GCA_902532595.1 uncultured Pelagibacteraceae bacterium | reverse complement strand
AAAAAAATTAAATCAAAGTTTTCAGATGAAGATTTTATTTTAAATGATAAAAGCGGTTATTTATTATGAAAAAAAGAAACAAGATAGCTTTGGATTTATTTACTAAAAAATATCGTAAACGTGTTATTAAACCTAAAAAAGGAAAAGGTAGTTTTAAAAGAAGAAAAAAATAAATTAGTTTAGTCTAGCACCAATTCTTTGAATTATTTTTGAGGACATTTCAGTACCTTTATTTAAACTTTCTTTGAGGGATAGATTATTTACATGCCCATGTAAAAAGCCTGCAGCAAAGAGATCACCAGCTCCAGTTAAGTCTACAATTTTAAGATTTTTTTGAATTTCACATTCCACAATTTCATCTTCTTTAATTGCGATCGCTCCTTTTTCTCCTCTAGTAATAACTAACAACTTTTTAAGTTTTTTTGAAAATTCAATGACTTTACTAAAATCCTTAGCATTTATTAAAGACATTATTTCTTGTTCGTTAGCAAAAGTAATATCTAATTTATTTTTTACTAAGTCTAAAAAATGCAGCTTATGTCTTTCTACACAAAACAAATCTGATAAAGACATTGCTACTTTATTAGAATTTTGAATTGCTTTTTCAAAAGCTTTTTTAGGCTCCCCTTCATCCCAAAGATATCCTTCTAGAAATAAAAGTTCACTGTTCTTTATCGAATTAATATCTATATCATTCTCATTAATTTTGCCTGCTGTCCCAAGGAATGTACACATAGTTCTTTCTGAGTCAGGTGTAATTAAAATTAGGCAAGTTCCAGTAGGAATTACTTCTTTTTTTTTGGAATAAAAATATTTAACTTTTTCTTTTTTTAGTCCTTCTTCGTACTTCGCACCAAGCTCATCATCACTTACTTTACCTATAAAACCAACGTCATTTCCTAATTGAGAAAGACCTACTATTGAATTAGCAACTGAACCACCAGAAACTGTTTCCTCAATTTTCAGATTTGATAATAAACTTTTGAATTCTAACTCATCTACGAGTTTCATAGTACTTTTTGTTAATTTGTTATTAGTTAAAAAAATATCATCCACTTTGCAAATAACATCAACGATAGCATTTCCAATACCTATAATTTTCATTTTTTTTTATGCTTTTTTTGTTTTAATTGGTTTTTTTCTTTTTGGATAACAGCTTTTACAAATTTTACAAGCTATACCGTAACATTCTCTAGCCTGACAATATTCTCTTCCATACCAAATTATCTGTAGATGAAGTTTATTCCATGATTTTTTGGGAAATAATCTTTTTAAATCTTCTTCGGTCTGAACAACATTTTTACCGTTAGTTAAACCCCATCTTTGGGCCAATCGATGGATATGAGTATCTACTGGAAAAGCGGGGTGTCCAAAGCCTTGAGACATTACTACGCTAGCCGTTTTATGGCCTACACCGTGTAATTTTTCGAGGTCTTCAAAATTTCCAGGTACTTTTCCTTCGTGTTTCTCTACCAATTGTTTTGATAATAAATATACACTTTTAGCCTTTCTTTTAAAAAAACCCGTGCTTCTTATTAATTTTTCAATTTTTTTTCTTCCAAGTTTTACAAAATGTTTTGGCTTATTATATTTTGGATATATCTTTTTAGTTGCTTTATTCACATTAACATCTGTGGTCTGAGCAGACAAAGCTACAGACACCAGCAAAGTAAATAAGTTTCTGTGCTTTAAAGGAACTGAAACGCTAGGATAAAATTTGTTTAAGAGTCTTAATACTATAGCCGCTCTTCTATTTTTACTCATTATTTTAAATTTATTTAAAATTCAAAACGTTTCTCATAGAATATAAGCCAGGTTTTTTTCCTATTATCCATCTTGCAGCTGTTAATGCACCTTCGGAAAAAAGTGCTCTATCAAAAGCCTCATGATTTAAAGAAACTATTTCTTTTCCACTTGAAAAAGAAACTTCATGTTTGCCTATAACTGAACCTTTTCTCAGTGAATTAAAATTAATTTTTTTTCCGTAAGGAAAATTTTTTTTATTTAGATATTTTTTCCCCATTAATCTATAAAAATCTTTATTTTTCCCTACAGCAATACCTTTACCAAGCATTAAAGCTGTTCCTGAAGGATGGTCTTTCTTGTTTCTATGGTGAACTTCAAAAACTTTACTCAAGAAATTATTATTAAGTGATTTTGAAGCTATTTCAGTTAAATACATTAGTAAATTTACTCCTAGACTCATATTCCCAGCTTTAAGAATAGGAATTTTTCTAGAGTATTTTTTTATTGTATTTTCTTCTTTTTTTGTGAAACCAGTAGTTCCTATAACCACTCTTTTTTTAAGTTTCGAT
>CACAIN010000037.1 GCA_902532595.1 uncultured Pelagibacteraceae bacterium | reverse complement strand
ATAAGTCTTGTTTGAACTTGTGTTACAGTATCCATAGCTACAACAACAACAATTAAAATTGAAGTTCCCCCTAAGTAGAAAGGAATAGGATATTTTGCAATTAAGAACTCAGGCATTAAACAAACAAAAGTTAAATATAAAGCTCCTACCGTAGTTAGTCTTGTTAAAATAGTTTCAATATACTCCGCAGTTCTGTCACCTGGTCTAATTCCTGGAATATAACCACCATATTTTCTTAAATTTTCTGCAGTTTCATTTGGATTAAAAACGATTGATGTATAAAAAAATGAAAAAAATATAATTCCTGATGCATATAACAACATATACAAAGGTTGTCCTTGAGTAAATAAAGATGAAATCTGTATAAATAAATCTGATTCCGTAAATCCAAAGTTAGTAATTGTAATGGGTAAAAGCAAAAGTGCGGAGGCAAATATTGCTGGAATTACTCCAGCTGTATTTATTTTTAAAGGTAAATGAGAAGATTCTCCTCCATACATTTTATTACCAACTTGTCTTTTTGGATAATTAATTAATATTTTTCTCATAGCTCTTTCAAAAAATACTATGAACAAAACAGTGAAGATAACCAAAATAAAAATTCCAACGATCATAACAGCTGACAATGCACCAGTTCTTCCTAATTCAAAAGTAGATACTAATGCTCGTGGTATTTCAGCCACAATACCTGAAAAAATAATTAATGAGATTCCATTACCTACACCTCTAAGAGTTATTTGTTCACCTAACCACATTAAAAAAGTAGTACCAGCTACCAATGAGATTGTTGTTATAATTCTAAATCCCATTCCTGGTTCGATAACTAGATTGCCAGCATTTTCTAAACCTACAGAAACTCCGTAACCTTGTAAAGCCGCTATCAAAACAGTTCCATATCTAGTAATTTGGGTAATTTTTTTTCTCCCAATTTCACCTTGATCTTTTAAATTTTTAAAATAATCAGAAACACCTATTAAAAGCTGAACTATAATAGAAGAAGAAATATATGGCATAATACCTAAAGCAAAAATAGCCATTCTAGTAACAGCTCCACCAGAAAACATATTAAACATTCCTAGAAGACCTTTTTGACTAGAAGCCATAATTTCTTTAAGAGCTAAAGGGTCTATTCCTGAGATTGGAACATATGTTCCTAATCTGTAAACTATCAAAAGTAAAATTGTAAAAAAGATTCTGTTTTTAAGATCTTTTGCCTGACTAAAAGCACCCGTTGTGTTCAAAGTTTCGCTAGACATACCAAGTTATTTCTTAACAATATTAATTTTTCCGCCAAATTTTTCAATTTTAACAAGTGCCTGTTTTGATGCATAATGAGCAGAAATATCTATTTTGCTTTTTAATTCTCCTGTTCCAAGAATTTTAAGTTTTAAGTATTTTTTATTAATAAGTTTGTTTTTTTTTAATGATTGTAAATCCACAGAATTTTTTAGTTCATTTTTGTTTTTCTCATAAATTTCTTGAATTTTTTTTAAATTTAATATTGCTATTTCTTTTTTATTAAATTTTTTAAATCCTCTTTTAGGTAAACGTCTATATAAAGGCATCTGACCTCCTTCAAAACTTTTGATAGAAACACCTGATCTTGATTTTTGTCCTTTGTGACCTCTAGAAGAAGTTTTGCCTCTACCAGAGCCTATACCGCGTCCAACTCTAATTTTTTTTCTATTGTTTTTTATAAGATTGTTTAGTTGCATTATTTAGACTCCCTTTTTAAAACAATATCAGATATTGTTTTTCCTCTTATTGCAGATAATGCTTTAGGAGAATTTTGAGACTTTAACCCATTGACACAGGCTTTTAATACATTATGTGGATTTGCAGAACCTAAAGATTTTGCAACAACATCTTGAATACCTAAAACTTCACAAACAGATCTGATTGGACCTCCTGCTATAATTCCTGTTCCTGCAGGAGCTGTTCTCATAAATACCTTGCCTGATCCATTTTTTCCCTTAACATCATGATGTAAGGTTCTTCCTTCTTTAAGAGGAATCTGTATAAGATTTCTCTTTGCTACTTCTGTTGCTTTTTTTATAGCATCAGGTACTTGTTTTGATTTACCTTGACCGATACCACAAGATCCCTTTTGATTTCCAACAACTACTAATGCAGCAAATCCAAATCTTCTTCCTCCTTTAACTACTTTTGTGATTCTATTAATCGCAACAAGTTTTTCTTTAATTTCATTTTCTATTTTTTTATTATCAGCCATATTAAAATTTTAATCCATTTTTTCTTAAACTCTCTGCAAATGCTTTAATTCTTCCGTGGTATTTGTGTTCACCTCTGTCAAAATAAACTTTATCTATTTTT
>CACAIN010000036.1 GCA_902532595.1 uncultured Pelagibacteraceae bacterium | reverse complement strand
AGTGGGTGAGAATTTCTTTTTTAATATCCATCTATTTATAAATTTCGATAGTAAACATTATTTACTTGATATGTAATTTCAGTATCTTCTGAAGGAAGTCCCTGTCTGATTGTTGGAAAACTAAACCCTAAAGTATAAAGAATTTTATTCATTTTTTTTACCTTATCTTGATAAATGACCGGATAAACTATTAAAGCACCTCTATCTTTTGCTCTACAGTTTCTAATACTCAGTCTATGTGTATCTGAATTAAATTGTCTAGTTTTTTTAAATTCCTCTACTGCTGACTTCATTTTATTATATTCATCTTTTGTTAAATCAGCTGCCTCTGCATCTTCTCTTGATAAAATACTTAAATTTACAGTTGAGATAAAATCACAACCTCTAGTCGGTCTTTCATTCAATTTGATTTTATACTTACCAAAAACAACTTTTTCCTCAGTTCTTCCTTGACCAAACAGAGTGACAGTAAATTTATTAATCTCTCCATTTCTGTGCATTTTTTCAATATACTCAGCTATGACCTTGGAGTCATAACCTTTTTGTGAAGGAAAATGCTTAAATTTTTTTATTAATGAAGCTATTTGAATTGGATGTACATTTCCCCATCTAAAGGAATTTGCTAGTAGCACACCCATTTCATTTGGATTAAGTTTTGGAAATTTTTCTAAATTTTTAAAAAAATCTGTGAACAAATTCTCATTATCTTTAATAGAATTGTCTTTTAATGAAAATGTTCTGTAATCAGGAGCAGAACCAACAAAACTAGTTGTCATTGTTCTGGCATTTCTCATTTTGTATCTGTTTGTAATAGCCATTACTTCATGATCCTTTACCCTTAAACCAAATTCCATCGGAGTTGCAGGTGGTTTATTTCTACTCATTACTCGAAATAATGCTCTTAATTCTGATGTAGCTTTAGAAATATGAAAAAAATTTTTTATTGTGTTGCTTGTAGTATAAATTCTACACAAATCTTCATATTCTCTCCTATAACCAAACCATCTACCCATTTGCATTAAAGTATCATACATGGGTATACGTGCTGACCTTAAGAAATAACTTATTGTTAAACCTTTCAAAGTTAAACCTCTTGACAGCTTGTCTCCTCCAATAGCTATTGCACAAATTCCTTTTTTTTCTTTTCTTTTATAGTCATCGTAGTTAAGATCGTTTTCTTCTTTTGTTTCACCATTAAGACATTTAATATTAAAAAAGATATCTGTTAAAACTGGAAATAAATTTTCTGGATTTTCAATATCCTCCCAATCAGGATAATATACTTCATCATTTTTTAATTTATTTATATCAAATTCTTCTAAATAAATTTTTTTCATTTCTTTTAATAGATCGAAAGATTTTGATTTATCTTCCTTCAAAGTTCTTCTTATTTCTTCCATCTCTAATTGAATTAGTTTTTTTATTTCTTCTTGTACATTTTTAAATCTTGTTACATGTATTAACATTGTCTTATGTTCAAGATTTTCCTGACGAATATTTCTTACCACACAAGTTATGATAAAGGATAAGAGTGCTTTTCTAAGAGAAGGGGGTATTCTTAAGTTCTCGTCTTGCATTTTAGGAAGATGATGTTTGTCATGTCTTGGTGGTAGCCAACCAGAGTTACATTCCATGCTATTTGGGTCATCCGAACTATCATTAATTAGTTCACAAAATCCACTTGATGTAAGTTCTTCATCATCTATCTCTCCACTTTCAACAGCGTCCTCTGGAAATATTCTTTCAAGACCTGTGTGATTGTCAGGTATTGGTAAATCAATTATAAAGTCTTTAGGAAATAAGTCTTTGCCACACTGTTGTGTAGAACCTTTTTCATGAATAAATATGTTAGCAAAAGGAGTGGCTGTGTAACCTACATAGCTTTTTTTTTCAAAAATATTTAATAATTTTCTAATTCTATCATTAATTGTTTTTGGGTTATAATTTTGATTTGGATCATCCTCATCATCATAAGTTTGTTCACCAGTATCTACTGATCCATTATCTACCTCATCATCAATAATTAGCACAGGGTAGTCTCTAATAAATGGAAAAGACGATGCCATATCAGAAATTATTTTAAATTTATCAGAACCTTCTGTGATGTATTTACATCCTTGAGTGAATGATTTTTTCGAGCTTAAAAATAATTTAATTACATCTTGAAGAACTTTCCTATGTTTTTTTACTACAAAGATTATCTTATTTTCTGGAATAATATTTCTACTTTTAGCTTTTGAAGCATTGTAATCTCCCTTAGGATCAGCAGTTGTGAAAGTATCAATATCTTCTAATGTTATCCCTTTTTCTCTTTCAATTTCATAAAAAGGTAACAATGTTTTACTTCTTAAATCAAAACTTCTAGAGTCATAGCCTAA
>CACAIN010000035.1 GCA_902532595.1 uncultured Pelagibacteraceae bacterium | reverse complement strand
TGGAATAGTATTTCTTGAAAATCGAGCAAAGAAACTAATCATAAATGAGTCAAATAAAAACGATGTAGTTAAGATAATAGGTCAGCCCCATTCCAAATCAGTAGATGATCAAGATATTTGGATTTATCTAGAAAGAACATTAGGTAAAGGAAAATATCATAAGCTAGGAAAACATATTCTAAAAACAAATAATACTCTGGTTTTGAGTTTTGACAAATACGGAGTTTTAGAAACAAAGCAAGTTTACAAAAAAGAAGATGTGCAAAAAATTTTATTTAGTAAAAAAACTACTAAAAATGAGATGACAAAAAAAAGTTTTGTTGAAAGTTTTCTTTCTAGTGTCAGATCTAAAATGTATAGAAATAGAAAATAGATTAATGAGCTATTACAGCTAATAATAATAAAGCCACGATATTTGTAATTTTTATCATGGGATTAACAGCAGGCCCGGCTGTATCTTTATACGGATCTCCGACTGTATCTCCTGTTACAGCAGATTTGTGAGCTTCTGAACCTTTTCCTCCAAAATTTCCATCTTCAATGTATTTTTTTGCATTATCCCAAGCACCACCTCCAGCTGTCATAGATACAGCAACAAATAAACCCGTAATTATTACTCCTAATAACATAGCGCCTAATGAGGAAAGAGCTGCTTCCATACCCCCTATTTGTAAAATAACAAAATACAAAATAATTGGAGATAACACCGGTAATAAAGAAGGTATAATCATTTCTTTAATAGCTGCTTTTGTAAGCAAGTCTACTAATCTTCCGTAGTCTGGTTTACGTTTTCCTTTCATTATTCCAGGTATTTTTTTAAATTGCCTTCTTACTTCTATAACTACTGCCCCACCTGCTCTACCTACGGCTTGCATACCCATCGAACCAAATAAATAAGGTAGCATTCCTCCTACTAACAAACCAGCAACTACAAATGGATTAGATAAATCAAAAGTAACATTAACACCTTCAAGAGCAGAGTTTTTCACCGTAGAAAAATATTTGATATCTTCTGTATATGCAGCAAATAAAACTAAAGCACCTAATCCAGCAGAACCAATCGCATAACCTTTTGTGACAGCTTTTGTTGTATTTCCTACTGCATCAAGAGCATCAGTGGTTTTTCTAACATTTTTAGGAAGTTTAGACATTTCTGCTATTCCTCCAGCATTATCTGTTACTGGTCCGTACGCATCTAAAGCCACAACCATACCAGTTAAAGCTAACATTGCTGTAACAGCTATAGCAATTCCGTATAATCCAGCTAAATTATTAGTATATAATATTCCTGTAACTATAATTAAAGCAGGAATTGCAGTCGCTTCCATAGAAACAGCAAGTCCTTGTATAACATTAGTTCCATGACCCGTAGTAGAAGATTTAGCAACAGATTGAACTGGTCTGTAATTTGTGCCAGTATAATATTCAGTAACCCAAATCAATAAACCTGTAATTACAAATCCAACTACTCCACAAATATAAAGGTTTAATCCTGAAAAACTTTTTTCATTATTATTATAAATTTTATCTAATCCTAGAATTGAATCTGTAACGGGAAACAAGATTAACAATGATGTTATAGCCGTAACAACAAAACCTTTGTAAAGTGCACCCATTATATTTTTGCTTTTTCCTAATTTTACAAACCATGTTCCAATTATTGATGTGATAATACATGAACCACCTATAGCTAAAGGATAAACCATTAGATTATAATCAGTCGGAAAAAATATGGTAGAAAGAACCATTGTAGCAACAATTGTTACGGCATAAGTTTCAAATAAATCTGCCGCCATTCCTGCACAATCACCAACATTATCCCCTACGTTGTCTGCGATCACAGCTGGATTTCTTGGGTCATCTTCTGGTATACCAGCTTCAACTTTACCGACTAAATCAGCTCCTACATCTGCTCCTTTAGTAAAAATACCACCACCTAACCTAGCAAAAATTGAAATTAATGATGCACCAAAACCTAGTGCTACTAGAGCATTTATAATTTCTCTGCTATCTACTTCTAGATTTATCAAAACTATATAATAAATTGTAATAGCCAATAAAGCTAAGCCTGCAACTAGTAATCCTGTTATAGCTCCTGATTTAAATGCAATTGTTAGTCCAGCTTGTAAACTATTTCTTGATGCTTCTGCTGTTCTTACATTCGCTTTTACAGATATAAGCATACCAACATAACCAGCTACACCTGAAAGAAAAGCACCAATAAAGTAACCTAAGCCTACAAGATAATTAAAAAAATAAGTTACAATCGCAAAAACAATAATACCTACGATAGCAATAGTTTTATATTGACGATTTAAATAAGCCTTAGCACCTATTTGTATTGCTTCAGCTATTTCCTGCATTCGAGCATTACCAGGACTTGAAGCTAGAATTTGTCCAGATAATAAATAACTATAT
>CACAIN010000034.1 GCA_902532595.1 uncultured Pelagibacteraceae bacterium | reverse complement strand
GATAAAGAATATAATTATTTGAAAAAATTAGAACCAGATATTGTAATTGTAATAGCTTATGGAAAAATTATACCAAAAAAATTTTTAAATTTATCTAAACATGGTTTTATAAACGTTCATGCTTCACTGCTTCCAAAATGGAGAGGAGCCGCCCCAATCCAAAGGTCGATTATGAATTTAGATAATCAAACTGGAATAAGCATTATGAAAATAGTCGAAGAATTAGATGCTGGGCCAGTAATGCATCAAGATAAAATTCAGATAAATGAGAATATAGATACTTTAACTTTATCAAAGGTTCTATCTAAATTAGGAGCCAATTCTATTCTTAATGCTATAAATAAAATAGAAAAAGGAGACGCAAGATTTCAAGAACAAAATCACAGCGAAGCAACTTATGCTAAGAAAATATCAAAAATGGAGGGAAAAATTAATTGGAAAGAAAGTGCAAAAAAAGTTTTAGCAAAAATTAACGGTTTAAATCCCAATCCAGGCGCTTGGTTTGAATACAATAAAGAGAGGTATAAGGTATGGAAAGCAAAAATAGTAAATGAAAATAGTGAAGCAGGAAAAACAATAGATAACAAACTTACGATTGCTTGCAAAGAACAGTCAATACAAATTCTTAAAATTCAAAAAGAAGGTAAAAAAATTCTTAGTATAAAAGAGTTTTTGTTGGGTCATGAAATAAAAAAAGGTGAGACATTAAATTGATACACAATTATCAAATAATTATTGAATACCAAGGAACACATTTTCATGGCTGGCAATATCAAAAAAATGGCATTTCTATACAAGAGATTTTGGAAAAAAAATTAAAAAAACTTTTACGTAAAAAAATTAGAATGATTGGTGCAGGAAGAACCGATGCTGGAGTTCATGCTACTGGACAAAGCGCAAATTTTTTATTGGATAAAAAAATTGAAAATAAAAAAATTTTTTTGAACTCAATTAATTTTTTTTTAAAAAAGTATTCAATTTCAATAATTGATATCAAAAAACAAAAATTGAATTTTCATTCTAGATATGACGCAAAAGAAAGAATGTATAATTATAGAATAATTAACAGATATGGGGCACTAGCTTTAAATACAAATAGAGCATGGTTAATAAAATCGGAAATTGATATCTATCTACTTAAAAAAGGGGCTAAAATTTTAGAAGGAAAACATGATTTTTCTACGTTTAGAGCATCTTCTTGTTCGTCTAAATCTCCTGTAAAAAAAATTAATAGTATAAAGGTTTCAAAAAAAGGAAACGAAATATTAATACAATTTAAATCACAATCATTTTTACAAAATCAAGTTAGGTCTATGGTGGGTTGTTTGAAATATTTATCTTGTAAAAAATGGAGTTTGAAAAAATTTAAAAAAGTTTTTAAATCTAGAAATCGAAAACTTTGTGCCCCTCCTGCTCCAGCATGTGGCTTATATTTAGCAAAAGTAATTTACTAGTTATTTTATTAATTTTACTGTAGAAAACATTGTATGAAAAAAGCACTTATATCAGGAATATCAGGTCAGGATGGCTCATATTTATCAGAACTCTTGTTAAGTAAAGGTTACGAAGTTCACGGCATGATACGAAGAGTAGCGTTAGAAGATGAAACTCATAGGTTATGGAGATTAAGGCATTTCAAAAAAGATTTAATTTTGCATAGCGCATCGTTAGAGAGTTTTGCGAGCTTAGCCAAAATTATAAACAAAACTCAACCTGATGAAATTTATCATTTAGGTGCACAAAGCTACGTTCACAACTCATTCGAAGATGAATTCTCTACTTTAAATACTAATATAAATGGCACTCATTATATGCTTGCAGGAATGAAAGAATTCTCAAAAAATTCAAAATTTTATTTTGCGGGTTCGTCAGAAATGTTTGGAAAAACTCTTGAAACCCCACAAAATGAAAATACTAAGTTTTACCCTAGATCTGCTTACGGAATATCTAAAGTAACTGGATACGAATTAACTAGAAATTATAGAGACGCGTATAATTGTTTTACATGTTCAGGAATTTTATTTAATCACGAATCACCTAGACGAGGCTTTGAGTTTGTGACGAGAAAGATCTCCTTAGCTGTTGCAAGAATTAAAAATGGTTTACAAAAAGAATTAAATCTAGGGAATATTAAATCAAAAAGAGACTGGGGGCATGCAAAAGATTATGTAGAAGCTATGTGGTTGATGTTGCAGCAAGATAAACCAGCAGATTATGTTATAGGCACTGGAAAACAACATTCGGTTGAGGATTTTCTTCACGCTGCTTTCGATCATGTAAATCTTAATTTTAAAGATTATTTAAAAATAGACAAAAATTTATTCAGACCAGCCGAAGTTGAAACATTACTTGCCGATTCATCAAACTCAATTAAAAAATTAGGCTGGAAGCCAAAAATAAATTTTGAAGAATTAGTTAGAGAAATGGTAGATTCTGATTTAAAAAATATTAAAGATAAGATTTATTAACTAAACCTACTTAAAGACTTTATTGAAGGTCAACAGTACTTTATCCCATCTAAATTTTCCGATATTTTTCAAAGCTCTTTTTGAAGAATTTAACGCATAATTTTTATTTTCTTTTAATTTTATGATTAATCTAATCATTTCCGAGTCATTTTTATAAAAATTTATTTTAGTATTTTTAATAGCGTCAAAATTTTCTGAAACTTGTTTACTACAAACAGACGGAATACCATATGACATATATGTAAGTAATTTTGTT
>CACAIN010000033.1 GCA_902532595.1 uncultured Pelagibacteraceae bacterium | reverse complement strand
TTGCTCAATATGACTCTATATTTAACAAATTATTAAAGCTTCCAGAAAAAACAATGGTTTATCCTGCTCATGACTACAATGGAAAAACATCTTCCACCATAGAAAATGAAAAGAATAACAATCCAAGACTTCAAGTTAATTCAGTGGAAGAGTATAAAAAAATCATGGATGATCTAAAGTTAGCAAATCCTAAAATGATGGATATCGCTGTCCCAGCTAATAAAAAAGGTTTGACTTTAGATCAGGTGAAAAGCTAAATAATGTCTAATGAAATCAAAATCTAAAGTAGTTGTAGTTGGAGGCGGTGTAGTCGGAGTAAGTGCTCTTTATCACTTAGCAAAAAAAGGTTGGTCTGATGTTGTTTTAATCGAAAGGAAAGAATTAACTTCAGGGTCTACTTGGCATGCCGCTGGTTTGTTGCCTTTATTTAATATGAGTTATTCTGTTGGTCAGCTTCATAGATACGCTGTTCAGCTTTATAAGTCTTTGGAAAAAGAAACAGGTAAAAATGTTGGATTTAGTGTTGTGTCAAATATTCGTTTAGCTCAGTCACAAGACAGAATGGATGAGTATCATCAATACGCTGGCGTAGCTAAAACTATAGGAGTAGATGTAAAATTTTTAAAACCTGATCAAGTAAAAGAGATTTGGCCTCTAATTAATACAGAGGGTTTAGTTGGAGCAATACAACATCCAGAAGATGGTTATATTCAGCCTGCAGATTTAACTCAAGCTTTAGCAACAGGTGCGAGAAACCACGGAGCTGAAATTTATAGAAACACAACAGTTACAGGAATTAAACAAACAAAAGATGGTTGGGTAGTCAAAACTGATAAAGGAGATATAGAATGTGAACATGTTGTATCTTGCAGTGGAAACTTTGCAAGACAAACTGGTCGTATGGTTGGTTTAGATATTCCTGTAATTCCTGTTGAACATCAATACATTGTTACAGAGCCTCATCCAGAAATTCAAAAAAGAAGGAAGGAAGGAAAACCAGAAATGGGAGTGCTTAGAGATAGTGATAACTCTTGGTATATGCGGGAAGAAGCTGGTGGATTATTGCTTGGTCCTTATGAAAAAGGTGCGCCATGTTGTTATGTCGATGGTCCTTCAAAAGATAGTGAGTATGAATTATTTCAAGAAGATCTAGATCGATTAGCTCCCCACATTGAAGGTGCGATAAAAAGAGTTCCTGCATTTGGAGAGGTTGGAGTAAAAAAAGTTTATAATGGAGCAATTGCTTACACTCCAGATGGAAATCCGATAGTTGGTCCTGCATGGGGATTAAAAAACTTTTGGATTAATGAAGGTCATAGTTTTGGAATTACTGCTGCGGGTGGTGCTGGCTGGCAATTAGCAGAATGGATTATAGATGGTGAACCGACAATTGATATGCTTGGAGTTGAACCTAGAAGATATGGTTCTTATGCAACAAAATCTTATTTAAAAGCTAAAAATGAAGAAGCATACGCAAATGTATTTACAGTTCATTATCCGGATGAAGAAAGAGAAGCAGGTAGACCTTTAAGACAAGCTCCATGCTACGATCGTTTAAAAAAATTAGGAGCTGTGTTTGGTGCTAAATTTGGATGGGAAAGAGCAAATTTTTTTGCAAAAGAAGGAGAGAAACAAGAAGATGACTGGTCATTTAGAAGATCGAAATGGTTTAAAAATGTTGAGAACGAATGTAAAAATGTAAAAGAAAATGTGGGGCTATTAGATATGTCTGCATTTGGGAAATGTAGAATTAAAGGGCCTGGAGCTGAAGAGTTTTTAGATAAACTTGTTGCAAATAAACTTCCTAAGAAAATTGGTAGAATTAATCTTTGTCATGCTTTAAATACAAAAGGTGGCGTTCACTCTGAATTTACTATCATGCGAGAAGCCGAGGACAGTTTCTACTTGGTTTCAGCTGGCGCATACCAAAGACTTGATCATGATTGGATCCATAAATGGATGCCAAAAGATGGCAGTGTTCAATACGAAAATTTAACTAATAGTATGGGAGTTTTAGTTGTCTCTGGACCCAAAGCAAGACAACTTATGCAAAAAGTTTCTAGATCAGATTTTTCTAACGAAAGATTTAAATGGTTAAGCGCACAAAACATTAATATAGGCTTAGCTCCTTGTAGTGCGATGAGAGTAAATTTTGTAGGAGAATTGGGCTGGGAACTTCATCATCCAATTGAATATCAAAACCATATTTTTGATCAATTAATGGAAGCAGGTAAAGAATTTAATTTAAAACCTTACGGTATTAGAGCTATGAATAGTTTGAGAGTAGAAAAATCTTATAAATTGGTAGGAACTGAGTTATCAATTGAATATTCACCATACGAGTCAGGTCTAGATAGATTTGTACACCCAAATAAAGGAGATTTTATAGGACGTGCGGCATTAGATAAATGGAGGGCAAAAGGCTTTTCAAATAAATTAGTAACGATGGAAATTCATGGCATAACTGATGCAGATGTTTTAGGAAATAATCCTATTTATGATAACGGTTCAGTTGTAGGAAGAGCAACTAGTGGGGACTTTGGTTTTAGAGTAAATAAATCAATTGCTTTAGGCATGGTAAAACCAGAGTTTGCTAAAGTTGGGCAAAAATTAAAAATAGATATTCTCGGTAAAATGCATGAAGCATCTATAGTAGAAGAGTCTCCATATGATTCTGAAAATAAATTACTTAGAGCTTAAATGAAAATTTTAGTAGCTGTTAAAAGAGTTATTGATTACAACGTTCAAATCAGAGTTAAAGAAGATGGCTCTGGGGTTCATACTGATAACGTTAAGATGTCAACCAATCCTCCAGACGATAATGCAGTAGAGGAATCTGTAAAACTTAAAGAGTCTGGAAAAGTAAAAGAAGTAGTTGCA
>CACAIN010000032.1 GCA_902532595.1 uncultured Pelagibacteraceae bacterium | reverse complement strand
GCAGATAGTTTGCCAAAAATGGTTAAAAATAATATATTAAAAATTGAAGGTGTTTCAGATGTAGATCTCAAGTTAATTTGGGATCCTCCTTGGACAAAAGACAAAATGTCTGAAGCAGCTAAATTGGAATTAAATTTATGAGTGAAAAAGTTATTAAACTTAGCGACAAAGCCGTAAGCAGGATTAAAGAAATCATGTCGCAAGCTCAAAACTCTACAATAGGAGTTAGGGTAGGTGTAAAATCTGGGGGTTGTGCGGGAATGTCTTATGTTATGGAATATGCAAAAGAAGTCAAACCTAACGAAGAAGTTATTGAAGATAAAGGAGTTAAAGTTTTAATAGATCCTAAAGCCATAATGTATCTTTTAGGAACTGAAATGGATTACAAAAAAGAAAAATTTTCATCTCAATTTGTATTTAAAAATCCTAATGAAACTGAGAGATGCGGTTGCGGTGAGTCTTTTAAAGTATAAAAATTAACCGCTATAATACATCTCAAATTCTATTGGATGTGGAGTATGTTCAAACTTGTAGATTTCTTGGAATTTTAAATCGATATAAGCATCAATTTGATCATCCGTGAAAACACCGCCTTGAGTTAAAAACTTTCTATCTTTATCAAGATTTTGCATTGCTTCTCTTAATGAGCCACATACAGTGGGTAATTTTTTTACTTCATTTTCAGATAATGTATACAAATCTTTATCGAAAGATTTACCTGGGTCAATTTTATTTTTAATTCCATCTATACCTGCCATTAGCATTGAGGCAAAAGTTAAATAAGGATTACCAGCTGCATCTGGGAATCTAATTTCCATCCTGGCAGCTTTAGGATTGTTTATAATTGGAATTCTACATGATGCGGATCTATTTCTTGCTGAATATGCTAAAATTACCGGAGCTTCAAAACCTGGTATTAATCTTTTATAACTGTTTGTAGTAGCGTTAGAAAAAGCGTTAATTGCTTTAGCATGTTTAAGAATTCCTCCAATGTAGTACAATGCAGTTTTTGATAAACCAGCATATTCTTTACCCATAAATACCGGTGTATTTCCTTTCCAAATCGATTGATGACAGTGCATACCAGATCCGTTATCTCCTTTTACAGGTTTTGGCATGAAAGTAGCTGTTTTACCAAAAGAGTGCGTAACCATTTGAACTGCATATTTGTAAAGTTGAAGATTATCAGCCATGTTAGTTAATGTTCCAAAATACATTCCCAATTCATGTTGGCTCGGAGCAACCTCGTGATGGTGTTTTTCAACTTTAACACCCATGTCTTTTAAAGCTTTTAAATATTCACCTCGCATATCTTGAGCGCTGTCGACAGGTGGTACAGGAAAGTAGCCACCTTTAATTCCGGGTCTGTGTCCCATATTTCCGTTTTCATATTTTTTACCGGTATTGTAAGGACCTTCGGAACTATCAATACTAAAGCTTGTTTCGTTCATGTCGTTTTTAAATCTCACATCATCAAATACGAAAAACTCCGGCTCAGGACCAAAGTAAGATTTGTCTCCAATTCCAGTTTTTTTTAGATAAGCCTCAGCTTTTTTTGCTGTTCCTCTTGGATCTCTCTCATATGGATCTTTTTTGACTGCATCAATAATATCGCAGAATATGTTTAATGTAGTGTGTGAATTGAATGGATCAATAATTGGTCTATCTAGGTCTGGCTTTAAAATCATGTCAGACTCATTTATCGCTTTCCAACCAGCAATGGACGAACCATCAAAAAAAACTCCTTTATTTAGCAAGTCGTCATCAACAACAGTAGAATCCATAGTTAAATGCTGCAACTTACCTCTTGGATCAGTAAATCTTAGATCAACAAATTCTACTTGTTTATCTTTAATTAATTTTAGAATACTTTTAGAGCTCATTTTGTTAAACCTTATTATTTTAAAATTGCATTAACATTTAAAATCTATAATGAACAAATCTAATATATAATCATTTAATTTCAATATATAGATATTAACATATATCAGCTATGCACTTAATTCATAACACATTATATTACACAATCCGATTACGCTTAATATGAGAGAAGCTAGACCAATAGATTTATTTCTTCTAGTATTGCTTGGGCTGATTTGGGGTTCTTCTTTTTTTAATATTAAAATTGCCACTTATTCATATGATCCATTCACTTTAGCTTTAATTAGAGTTGTGTTTGCAAGCATACCTTTGTTTTTACTCTGTAAATATAAAAACATAAAAATAGAAGCTTTTTCAAAAAATTGGAAACCATACGCACTTATCGGCCTTTGTAATATTGCAATTCCATTTACCTTAATTGCTATTGGAACAGCTAAAATTAATAGTTATTTAGCTGCAATGCTGATGAGCACTACTCCAATGAGCGGATCAATTCTTGCTCATTTTTTTACTAAAGATGAAAAAATAACCTTATTAAAATCTATTGGAATTTTAATTGGATTTTTAGGAGTATTTTTTCTATTTTTTGACAAGGTTATTATTAATGAAAGTAATTACATTTATGTATTAATTACAATTTTAGGTTCTACATTTTATTCTATCGGAGGAATTTTAACTTTAAAGTTGAGAACTAAAGGAAATGAAAATGTTACAACATCCACAACGCTTTGGTCTGTGATTTTTTTATTTCCTTTATCTATGATTTTTGAAACACCTTGGCAATTAAGCCCTTCAATAGACTCTACTTTGGCATTGTTATATCTTGGTGTGGTAGCAACTGGATTAGCTTGGATGATCAGATTTAGAATATTAACTGTGAATGGTTTAGTTTTTCAAACTCAAGTAGCTTATTTAATTCCTATTTTTGGAGTTTTATTTGGCTATTTTTTAATGAACGAAATAATCACTTGGAGAGTCCTAATTTCATTGATTATAATAATGCTAGGTATTTATATTGTAAAAAAAAAACAATAAAGGTTTAAAAAAATAAAATGCAACCAGATTCAGTTGAGTTAAGTTTTTTGTCAATTTTTGCATTTATAACTTTTTTTATCTTTTTAATCGTTAGCAAGTATTCTGATAAATTAAATAATGGCATTATTTTAGATAAAGATTTCCTTAAACCCCAGGCATTTCATAGAGAAGAAATTGCACGTAGCGGAGGTATAGCAAGCATAATTTCT
>CACAIN010000031.1 GCA_902532595.1 uncultured Pelagibacteraceae bacterium | reverse complement strand
ATTCCACCATTAACTGAAAAAGATTGGATACATTATTTTAATTTATATCAACAAATACCAGAATATAAATTACAAAACTATTCAATGAATATTAATGAATTTAAGATTATTTTTTGGTGGGAATGGATACATAGGATTTTAGGTAGAATAATTGGCTTAGCATTAATTTTACCACTTATATTTTTTTCTTTTAAAACTAATTTTAAAAAACTAAAAAATTTATACATCATTTTTTTACTAGTATGCTTTCAGGGTTTTATAGGTTGGTATATGGTTGCTAGTGGTTTAGTTGATAGGGTAGATGTAAGTCATTTTAGATTATCAGCACACCTGTTTATAGCTTTTATAATCCTAGCAAGTTTAATTTGGTATTATTTAAATTTTAAAAATAATTCCAATAAAAGTTTTTTTATAAATAATTCTAAGTTTATTTCTATAAAATTTTTTTTATTCTTAGTTTTTCTACAAATTATATTAGGAGCTTTTGTATCAGGACTGGATGCAGGAAAAATTTATCAAACTTGGCCACTAATGAACGAATCTTATTTTCCAAATGATGTAAATTTTAAGGATTATAAGGAATTTTTAAATCTGAATGATAGAAGTGTTGTGCAGTTTATTCATAGGAACGTAGCTTATATAATATTTTTTCTTTTTATTTTTATAGGATTTAATATTAAAAAATTTAATAAAAAAGATTTATATAAACCTTATTTATATTTATTTGTATTTATTTTTATTCAAATAATTTTGGGAATATTAACTTTAATTACTGACTTGAATATTGCTATAGCATCGTTACACCAAATTTCTAGCATTTTTCTAATACTCCTCTCATTAAATTTTTACTATAAATCTATTAATTAATTGACTTTATTAAATTTTGTGAGTATTTATCGCTCTATTAAAATGACACCCTTTATTAAAAAAAAAGAAATTAAAAAAGATTGGTATATTATAAACGCAGAAAATGCTGTCGTAGGAAGACTTGCTTCTTATATTTCAAAAGTTTTAAGAGGGAAAAATAAACCCACTTTTAATCCACATATTGATAATGGTGATTTTGTTGTTGTTACTAATATTGATAAAATTAAGTTTACAGGAAAAAAATTTAAAGATAAAAAATATTTCAGACATACAGGCCATCCAGGAGGAATTAAAGAGTCTACACCTTTAATGTTAAAAGAAAAAAATAAAACACAGAATATTTTAAAATTAGCAGTCAAAAGAATGCTACCTGGAGGACCTTTAGCAAAAAAACAATTAACTAAGTTGAAAATATATAGTGGAGAAAAACATCCTCATGATATTCAAAAACCAAAAATTATAGAATTTGAAAAATTAAATAAAAAAAATTTAGTTAAAAATTAATGGAAAATTTAAGCACAACAACTACTAACACTAAAAAAATTAAGCTTGATTTTAAGGAAAGTAAATATGCTACAGGCAGAAGAAAAAGATCTATAGCTAAAGTTTGGGTTAAAAAGGGTTCTGGCAATATTTACGTAAATGGAATTAAAATGAATGAGTATTTTAAAAGACCTGTCCACCAAATTATTGTAACAAGACCTTTAGAAATCTCAGAAGTCAGAACAAGTTATGATGTCAGATGTTTTGTTAAGGGTGGAGGCTTATCAGGTCAAGCAGGAGCAATAATTTTAGGTATTTCTAAAGCGCTAATTTCTCACAATCAAGATTTAAAAAAGAATCTTAAGAAAGATAAATTGACCACCCGTGATTCACGTGTTGTTGAGAGAAAGAAATACGGGCATAGAAAAGCCAGAAGAAGTTTCCAATTCTCTAAGAGATAATCATTTAAATTTAACAATTTACTGGACGGTGTTATAAGATTAAATGTCTAAAAAAAAGATTAATATAGCTGTAATAGGAGCAACTGGGTACACAGGTTTAGATTTAGTATTGCTATTGTCTAAACATCCTAGAACAAATATTTTACACCTATCAGCAACAAAAAATATTGGGAAAAATATTACTTTTTTTGATAAAAGGATCAAAAAAAAATTACCAAAAATTTCTAGTGTTAAAAGAATTGACTGGTCAAATATAGATTTAGCATTTCTTTCACTACCGAATGGAGAGGCTCAGAAACTTATTAAAGAAATCTTTTATAAATATCCAAATGTAAAATTTATTGATTTATCTGCCGATTTTAGAATTACAGATTCAAATAAGTATAAATTTACTTATAAGAAAAAACACTTGGCAACAAAACTTATTAAATATTCAACTTATGCACTATCTGAGTTGGTCGAAAAGGATATTAGCAAATATAGAATTATAGCAAATCCAGGTTGCTATCCAACATCTATACAAATTCCTTTAATTCCATTAATTAAAAAAAAATTAATTAATATTAATAATTTAACAATTGACTCTAAATCAGGTTACTCCGGAGCAGGTAAAAATTTAGAAAAAAAATTTACTCATAAGAATTTATATGATTCTACTTTCGCGTATAGCACCAAGTTTCATAGACACATTGCTGAAATTGATCAAGAGTTGAAAAAGTATACAAAAAAAAATATTAAATTTACTTTTAACCCACACATTCTTCCAACATTTAGAGGTATTCTATCGTCTTTATATATACAATTGAAAAAAGGTTCATCATCTAAAAAAATAAGAAATGAATTAATCAAATATTATAAAAATCATAAATTTATAAAAATATTAAGATTAAATTCAGAACTTGGTTCTGGCAATGTTTTAAATACTAATATCTGCGAAATTTCAATTTGTGATACTAGAATTAAAAATAAAATTGTTATTTTTTCTGCTATTGACAACCTAGTTAAAGGAGCTTCTGGTCAAGCGGTACAGAACATGAATTTAATCTATAAATTTCCTGAGTCCATGGGTTTAAAATGAAAAAAATATTATACTTTTTGATTATATTAACAATTTATGGCTGCAACAAACCAAAAACTGTTCTGATTTGCGGAGATCACGTTTGCATAAATAAAGCAGAAGCAGAGCAGTACTTTGAGGACAATTTAACCCTAGAAGTAAAGGTTATAGATAAAAAAAGTTCTAAAGCTATAAATCTAGTTGAGCTTAATTTGAAATCAAATTCTGAAGGTAAAAAAGAAATAAGTGTTTTAAACAAAGAAAAAACTAATAAAGAAATAAAAGTATTATCTAATACT
>CACAIN010000030.1 GCA_902532595.1 uncultured Pelagibacteraceae bacterium | reverse complement strand
GAATATAAAGTATGATCTTATTGTTTTAAAAAAAAATGGAATTGAAATTAACCCTATAGAAGACACCATGTTGTTGTCTTATGTTTTGGATGCAGGAAATAACAGGCATAACATGGATACACTTTCAGACTTACATCTAGGCCATAAAACTATTTCTTATAAAGACGTTGTTGGAACAGGAAAAAAACAATTGAATTTTTCAGATGTAAATTTAGAAGAGGCAACTAAATATGCTGCTGAGGATGCAGATGTAACTTTAAGGCTTTATAATTTTTTACTTGAGAGGGTTAATAATGAAAAATTAAATAAAATTTATGAAGTTTTTGAAAAGCCAATGGTTAATTTGCTTTCAAAATTAGAGATAAACGGAGTTAAAGTTGATGATGAATATTTAAAAAAATTGTCAAAAAAATTTGAACAAAGGTTAAAAGAAATAGAAAAAGAAATTTATAAAGTTTCCGGCAAAGAATTTAACATCGGTTCAACAAAACAACTTGGAGAAATAATTTATAATGATCTGAAAATTGCAAAATTAAAAAAAACTAAAAAAGGCAGTCTTGCAACAAGTGCTAAAATTTTAGAAGATTTGGCATTAACAGGGCATAAATTCCCTAATCTAGTGCTAGAATGGAGACAAGTATCAAAATTAAAAAGTACTTATACTGATGCTTTACAAGAGCATATAAGTAATAAAACAAAAAGGGTGCATACTTCATTTCTTTTAGCTGCGACTAATACTGGCCGACTTGCATCAAGCGATCCAAATTTACAAAATATTCCAATTAAAACTTTAGATGGTAAGGAGATAAGAAAAGCTTTTATTGCTGAAAAAAACAATGTTCTTATTTCTGCTGATTATGATCAAATAGAAATGAGAATTCTAGCAGATATGGCAGATGTCAAAGAATTAAAGAAAGCATTTAAAAACAATCAAGATATTCACGCTTTAACTGCTAGCCAAGTTTTTGGTTTACCATTGAGTAAAGTTAATGATGATTTTAGAAGAAAAGCAAAAGCAATAAATTTTGGAATTATTTATGGCATTACCCAATATGGTCTAGCCAAACAAATAGCTGTATCTAATCAGGAAGCATTAGATTTTATAAATTCCTATTTTAAAAAATTTCCAGAGATCAAGGATTATATGAATTTAACAATTAAAACTTGTAGAAAACAAGGCTACGTTACGAATATATTTGGCAGAAGAATTCATCTTCGAGGCATTAACGATAAAAATTTTAGTGTAAGAAGTTTCCAAGAAAGAGCAGCAATTAATGCACCTATTCAAGGTTCAGCAGCTGATATAATAAGACTTGCTATGATAAAAATAGATAAAATTTTAGAAGATGAGAATAATAAAGCTAAAATGCTTCTTCAAATACATGATGAATTAATATTTGAATGTTTGAAAAAAGATGAAAGTGAAATTAAGAAGATTATTAAAAATGCTATGATATCAATTTCTAGTTCAGAACATCATATGTTTTCAATTCCTTTGGAGGTAAGTATTAATTCAGGCAATAATTGGGGTGAAGCTCATTAGACGCCTAAATTTTGACATTAAGATCTTGAGAATGATTATATGACGCAAACAATTGCTTTAGTTGATGATGATAGAAATATTTTGACCGGTATAAGTATTGCACTTGAGAGAGAAGGTTTTAAAGTTCAAACTTATATAGACGGTGAGTCAGCACTAATTGGATTAACAAGAAATCCACCAGATTTAGCAGTTATAGATATCAAAATGCCAAGAATGGATGGAGAAGAGCTGTTAAAAAAATTAAGAAAAAAAATGTCAATTCCTATTATTTTTTTAACTTCTAAAGATGAAGAAGTTGATGAACTTCTAGGTTTAAAATTAGGTGCAGATGATTTTGTAAAAAAATCAGGGGGTTTTTCAACTAAAGTTTTAATTGAAAGAATAAGAGTTCAACTAAGAAAGAAAAATAATGTAGTTGATGATACAAAAAACATAATAAGTCATGGCAAACTGAAATTAGATCCATCACAATTAGAATGTGAGTGGGGCGGAAAACCTTTGCCTGATAAACTGACAACTACAGAGTTTTTAATTGTAAAAGAATTAGCAAAAAGGCCTGGAGTTATAAAAGAAAGAGCCCATTTAATGGATATTGCTTATAAAGAAAACACTGAAATCGAAGATAGGACTATTGATAGTCACGTTAAAAGAATAAGAAAAAAGTTTAAAAAAGTAGATGAAAAGTTTTCTGCAATTGAAACTAGGTATGGAAGTGGGTATAGATGGAATGTTAGTTAATGAGACAGAAAAAATCAGCATCCATACTAAGAAAATTTTTATTATTTAATCTTAGTGTTTTCTCAATATTAGGACTTTTCACAATCATTTATCTAAAAGCCATTCAGCCCAATCTTGTTAAGAAAAGAACAGCTGACCACTATATTATAATTAACAATACTGTTGATCACTTACAAAGACTAAATATTAATTTTAATTCAAAAGACATTAGAACTTTTTTATTTTCTACAAGATTTTTATTTCAAAGTTTAGACAGAGTGCAATTTTACAACATGAAGGGAGATTTAATTGGAGATACCAATATTTTGGATTTAGATCAAAACGTTTTTACAAGATCAGATATTATCATAGAAGAAACAATTGATGGGCAAATAAAAGAAAAAGCTAATTCAAAAAAACTAAGCAAGGAACAAAATAAAAATTTAATAAAAGAAACAATATTAAATAAATATCAAAATGAGCCAATAACAATTTCTGAAAATATTCAAAATAATTTTTTTGTCAGCACATTGAGCAGAATTAAACTTGATGAGAAAGATGCAGGCTATATTGTTGTATCAGAGGAAGCTAATGATATTCTTAACGCTGTAAAAGAAAGAAGAGCTTTTATAATTAGAACAGTGTTAGCTGTTACATTAGTAATTTTAATTTTTTCTCTTTTTTTAAATAAATATATTTTAAAGCCAATTGGTTTGTTAGTTAGATTTAGTGAAGCAATAAAAAAAAAATCTAACAAAAATATTGATATAAAAAATTTTTTTGTTAGAGAAGATGAAATTGGAAAATTAACTAAATCTATTGATGAGATGACAAAAGAACTTCAGAAAAGAACTACTAGAGCAGAAACTTTTTCTAATGATCTTGCACATGAAATTAGAAATCCCTTGGCTTCTTTAAAAAGTGCTTCAGAATTATTAGATAAAA
>CACAIN010000029.1 GCA_902532595.1 uncultured Pelagibacteraceae bacterium | reverse complement strand
TTATAAAAAAAGAAGCTAGAAAAAACCCAGGTTTAGTATCAATTCAAGATGACTTTGATCTTAACAAACCTCAACTGAATGTACAAATTAATCAAAAAAAAGCTGCTGATTTAGGGGTCTCTACAGAGGATATAGGAAGAGCTATAGAAACTATTTTCGGTTCAAAAAAAGTTACTAATTTTACGCAAGATGGAAAAGAATATTCAATTATTCTTCAAGGAGATATAAAAGATAGAAGAGAACCTGACAGTATCAGTAAAGTGTTTGTAAGATCAAAAAATAATGGGAAGCTTGTCTCTGTTTCTAACTTAGTAGAATACAATGAAGAAGGTCATTCACCTTTTCTAGCAAGATATAATAGACAGAAAGCAATTACAATTTCAGCAAGACTAGTTGGGGACTATTCATTAGACGAGGCATTAAAATTTTTGGTAAATGTAGTAGAAGAAAATACTCCTCAAGCTAAAATTGCTTATAAAGGTGAAAGTGAAGAATATAAAAAAACAAACACTGAATTATATATTATCTTCGCCTTAGCTCTAATTACTGCTTATCTTGCCATGTGTGCTCAGTTTGAAAGTTGGAAGCATCCACTCACAATTATGTTAACTGTTCCAATGGCTATTCTTGGAGGATTGCTTGGTCTTTTAGTTGTTGGGTCGTCTTTAAATGTTTATAGCCAAATAGCATTAATAATATTGATTGGATTATCCGCAAAAAATGGAATTTTAATTGTAGAGTTTGCCAATCAGCTACGAAAGGAAGGAAAAAATCTAGAAGTAGCTGTATTTGAAGCAGCTTCTATTAGATTAAGACCAATTTTAATGACAAGCTTATCTACTATTATAGGTGTGTTACCTTTAATCATAAGTTTTGGACCTGGCGCAGCAAGTAGACTTACTGTTGGAATTACAATATTCGCAGGAATGATATTTTCCACATTTTTTACTCTCTATGTAATACCAACTATCTACACAATTGTAGGAAAAAATACCCAAAGAATTGATGCGGTAGAAATTGAGCTAAATAAACAACTTAAAAAATAATATATTTATTTCTATCTAGATTTTTTTTACAAAGCGTGAGTTGTTTTCTATATTTGTTTGCCATATCTCTTACTGACTTAGCATAAATAACAGCTTTCTTGTCTTTGGAATAATTTTTATAATCTCCCCAACCTTTATAATAAGCTAGATACTGTCTGTAGGCATCTTTCTTAGATATTTTTAAAATCTTAGAAGTTTTGTTAATATACCAGCCTATAAAATCAACTGAGTCTTTAAAACGAGCACGTGTTGCTAAAGGGTTGTTTGTTTCTTTCTTATATTGTTTCCAAGTACCTTCTACTGCTTGAGAATAACCAAATGAACTAGAAGGTCTTTTAAAAGGTATCACCTTAAATAATTTTCTTCTAGGAGGTTTAGCCAACCAATTGAAATCACTTTCCTTTTTTATAAAGGCAAGTTGTAAATGAATGGGTGCTCCCCATTTTTCATATGATGCTTTAGAATATTTGTACCATAAATATCTTTCCTCAAAGATTGCACAACTATTTTGAGTATTTTTTGGAATTGAGGAACATGCTGTTATTATCAAAAAAATTCCAAAAAATATAATTTTTTTTAAAAGAATCACTTTTTAAATTATATAAGAAATTAATTTAGCTTTCTCCATTTTTCTGGTTTAATAAAAGTTCCTCTCCACAAACCTAATTTTTCTTCTTTTGCAAAATTTTCATCAAGTATATACAGTTTTGAATATTTTCTATAAGCTACTGCATAACCATTACGAACCATCCATCTATTCAAATTAATAGTACCTTTTAAACATTTCGCTAAATATCTTTTATATCTATCTTGTCCCAATAAAATGCATTTAACTGGGTAATTTCCTATTTTTTGAACAAGTTTTTTTTTAGATATTTGTCCACAGTAGTAATCTTTTTGAAAATTAAAAAACATTATTTGTAGATATGGCTTTTTACATTTTTGTTTCATTTCAGGAGCATCAATACCCTCCAATCTTATTTTATAAGATTTAATGTGTATAGTATCTCCATCAACCACTTTTGGAAATCCGGTAATCTCTGATGCTAGTATTGTTTGAAAAAAAAAATAAGATAAGATTATAATTATATATTTAATCATTTGATTATTCTTTTGAACAAAAATATTATTAACACTCCAGCTACATTAGCCAATAAATCATAAAACTCGAAAGCTCGATTAGGAATAATATAATGTGAAGCCTCTAAAAAAACTGATATAAAAATAATAAAATAAAGATTAGTAAAAATTATCGTTTGTTTTAAATTACAAATTACAGCGAGAGCTGTCAGATACATAAAACAAAATAAATGATTGATTGAGGTCCCGATAGGATTATCTATTATATTGGGTTGTTTTCCTAAATCGCCATACAAAAAATATCCAATAAGACTGCCAGGAAATAAATATAGAATGAACAATGCTATTAAAGAGAAATAGTAAAGATATTTGATCAACTTTAAGACATTATTTTTCATTATAAATTTAATATAGTACATAATATCTGATATTTATCTATTATGAGCAAACTAATCCTAACAAGACACGGTCAAAGTGTATGGAATGCTGAAAATAGATTTACTGGATGGGTAGATGTTGATTTATCTGAAAAAGGAATTGCAGAAGCACAAAAATCAGGTCAATTAATTAAAAGTTTAAATATTAATATAGATGTTTCCTATACATCTTTTTTGAAAAGAGCCATCAAAACCCTTACGACCATACTTCAAGAAAATGGTTTAGAGCTTAAATTTAATACTTCTTGGGAAATAAACGAAAGACATTATGGATCTTTAACAGGTTTAAATAAAGAAGAAACAAAAAATAAAATTGGTGAAGAGCAGTTTAAAAAATATAGAAGATCTTGGGATATACCTCCGCCTCCTATGGCTGAGAATGATAAAAATCAATCTTTATTTAGCCCTTTAAACGCAAGTATTCCACTGGGTATGATACCTTTTACAGAGTCCTTAAAAGATACTTATAATCGAGTAATTCCTTATTATGAAAAAGAAATTCAAAAACATATTAAAGAAAATAAAAATGTTTTAGTTTCAGCTCATGGTAATTCACTAAGAGCACTATGCAAATATCTATTTAAGATTTCTGATCAAAAGATAAATAAATTAGAAATTCCAACAGGCAATCCTTTAATAATTGAGTTTAATAATAATCT
>CACAIN010000028.1 GCA_902532595.1 uncultured Pelagibacteraceae bacterium | reverse complement strand
ATCTAATCTTGCTGCCTTCAGATTATCCTTATTTATATACAAAAGATGACCCTACCAAAGTTTATCTTGGAGAAAAAAATCATTGGAGATTAGTTTTTGAAAGTCTTGTAACTTTTATGACTAGCAAAAGTTTAATTGAAATGAATTTTAAAAAACTTGAAACAATGGGTATAGAATGGATAGACCCTTGGGAAAAACCATTGCATGAAATTTATAAAAAAAACCCATGTTTATCGCCCTTGCCTTCTTTAGCTTATCATTGCGCAAATATAAATTCTGTTTTTGGTGTATCGCCAAATATTGATTTAAAAAAACTTTGGGATGAAAACAAATAAGGCCCGATTTCTCGGGCCTTATATATAATTACTGTAAACAACGAGGGATAAGTAATTAATCTCTTATAGAGTAAGCAACTACTCCAATTTCAGCTTTATCAGTTCCAAGTTTTTCTGCTGCTTTACTTATTCTTAGACCAATAGTAGCTTTCATGGCAATAAAAGCCACGTAAGAAAGTACAAAGCTAAATAATACAACTGAAAGCGTTCCAACAAATTGAGTTCCAAATGATGTATCTCCATTTGTAAAAGGAACTACTAAAGTTCCGAATATTCCGGCAAACATGTGTACTGGGATTGCTCCTACTACATCATCAAGACCAAAACTTTCAAGCATTTTAGTTCCAAAATACATTATGATTGAACCTATAGCTCCAATGAACATAGCGGCTACAGGACTAGGTGTTAATGGTTCTGCAGTAATAGCAACTAAACCAGCCAAAGCACCATTCAACATCATTATAACATCAGTTTTTCCACCAATTAAACGGCTTACAACTGCACCGGCAAAGGTACCAGCTGCACCTGCAAGATGTGTGTTAACTGCAATTTTACTAATAGCAGTTACATCATCAAATGTTCCCATGGCAAGTTGACTAAAACCATTAAATCCGAACCAGCCAAACCAAAGTAAAAATGTTCCAAGAGTCGTCAAAGGAATACTTGATGCTGCAAATGGAACCATAACCCTTTTTCCTCCTTGAGAGGTAAATCTTCCACTTCTTGCTCCTAATACAATTACTCCAGCTAATGCAGCAGCACCGCCACACGCATGTACTAAAGTAGAACCAGCAAAATCAGAAAAGCCAGCTGTGCTTAACCAACCGCCTCCCCATTGCCAACCCATAGAAACTGGATAAATAAATCCTGCCATCACTACTGCAAATACAAAGAATGGCCAAATTTTTATTCTCTCAGCAACAGCTCCTGAAACTATCGAGACAGTTGCACAAACAAACATAGTTTGAAAAAACCAGTCAGAACTATCTGAATATCCTGTAGCTATTTCAGATCCTTCACTCCACATGGAGAATGAACCTATATATCCACCTTCTGAAATGCCATAAGCTAAATTGTAGCCAAACAAAAAGAAAATTATAGACGCTATCGCAAATTTTCCAATATTTTTTGCAGCAATTGTTGATACACTTTTCGTAGTTACTAAACCACTTTCTAACATACAAAATCCTGCAGCCATAAAGGCAACTAGGACTCCACCGATATAAAAAGCTAGAGAGTTAAAAATGTACTGACCTTCGTCAGACATCGTAGTTTCGGCATATGCCGAAGCTGAGAAACCTAAAAATAAGGTTACTACAGCAATTAATTTAATTATTGTTTTAAACATAAAAACTCCTTGTTGAAGTTTTTTATAAACTTTAGAATATTTTAAAGAATTGTTATGTGTTAAATTTAGCTATGCAGTTTTTGCAAGTAATGTAGCCCTTAATCACTTTTAGCAATTAAGGGCTAAATAATACGTTTATCTATTAAACATTTCTTTTAAGCTTTTAGCAGGTAAAAACTTAACTTTTTGAGATGCAGCAATCTGAATTGACTCTCCTGTTCTAGGGTTTCTTCCCACTCTAGCTTTTCTTTTTGCTACTTTATAAGTACCAAAACCAGCTATTTTTACAGTATCGTCATTTTTTAGCGCATCTAAAATAATAGTCGTTATTGAATCAAAAGTTCTTTCAGCATCTGCTTTACTCTGACCCAATGTGGACGATATTTTTGTTACTAGTTGTTTTTTGTTCATTTATGCCCCTTATAGTTAATATTGAATTTCTACAATTTCCTAATAAAATCAACACTTTTCTAGTGTTTTAAATAAATATTAACACTATATCTTGTATGTTATAAAGTGTTGATTTTATTGATGTTTTTGTAGGTAAAAAATGGCTTAAAACAAGCCTAAATCTTTGAGATCATTAAAAGTTGTAAAGAACATCAAAGAAATAAGTAAAAACAATCCGATTCGAAAAAATCCCTCTTGAGTTCTTTGGGTTAAAGGTCTTCCTAAAATTTTTTCAAAAGCATAAAACATTAAATGACCCCCATCTAGCATTGGTATTGGAAAAAGATTAATAAAACCAAGACTAATTGAAATGTAAGCCATAATACTTAAAAAAGCTATTAAGCCATGTTGGGCAACTTGCCCTGTTATTTTAGCAATCTTAATTGGACCACCTAATTGAGTAGTGTCGCCCTTTCCTTTGAACATGGAAACAATAAAATCTAACGAAGCCATTGTAACAAACCATGTTTCTTTTATTGCGTAAAACAAAGCAGTAGCTGGTCCTAGTCTTTCTCTATTAAACTCACTATTAGGAGGTGATATTTTAATACCTATTATTTTTTTATTTATCTTATTTCCAAGAGAATCTTCACCCTTAATAACTTTAGGTGTAACTTTTAAAATAATTTCATCACTATTTCTTAAAACTTTAATGTCAATACTTTCAGTTGTGGATGTATTAATATAAGTTGAAACTTCTAATATACTACTCACTTTCTTGTTGTTTATGGATAAAATTATGTCACCATTTTTGATTCCTGAAGAATAAGCTGGGCCATCTTTTTGTACTTCTTGTATTTGGGCAGGAGTAAAATCTTTTCCTGCAAACATATAAATAAATGCAAAAATTAAAATAGCTAAAGCAAAATTGGCTAAAGGCCCTGCTGCAACTACTAAAGATCTTTGATATAAAGGCTTTGTAACAAAAAGTTTATTTTGATCTTCTTTACTATATTTTTTTAATAATTCTTCTTGTTCAGCTTGACTAAAAACATTTCTATCACCAAAAAACTTTACGTACCCTCCTAAAGGAATTAAACAAAATTTCCATCTTGTTCCTGATTTATCATTAAAACCAAAAATTTCTTTT
>CACAIN010000027.1 GCA_902532595.1 uncultured Pelagibacteraceae bacterium | reverse complement strand
AAGCATTTAAGTCTTTCATTTTTTCTTTGGCAATTGCCTCTGCTTGTTTCATTGTAATAGAGCCTGCAACAACTCTTCCTGGTTCACTAGAACCACTTTTCAATTTAGCTGCTTCTCTAATAAAATGTGAAGCTGGTGGTGATTTAATTATGAAATCAAATTTTTTATCTTTATAAACTGTAATTACTACTGGAACAGGTTTACCCATAAAAGCTTTTGTCTTTTCGTTAAAAGCTTTACAAAATTCCATAATATTTATTCCTCTTTGTCCTAAAGCTGGACCCACAGGAGGAGCTGGATTAGCTTGACCACCTTTAATTTGTAGTTTTACATAGCCTGCTATTTCTTTTGCCATCTAGTTTTTCTCCACTTGGTTAAATTCTAAATCTACCGGTGTTGCTCTACCAAATATAGAAACTGACACTTTAAGTCTAGATTTTTCTTCATCAATTTCTTCAATCAAACCGTTAAAAGATGCAAAAGGTCCATCACAAACTTTCACTTTTTCTCCTATTTCAAAACTTATACCGCTTTTTTGATTAATTGCACTTTCTGAAACTTGACCAAGTATTCTTTTAATTTCGCTATCTGAAATTGGGGTAGGTTTATCAACTGAACCTAAGAAACCACTTACTTTTTGAAGATTTTTAATTAAATGATAAATTTGTTTAGTTAAATCAATTTTTACCAGGACATAACCTGGAAAATATTTTTTTTCTTTTTTTGATCTTTTTCCTTTTTTAACTTCCGTTATTTGATGAGTTGGAACCAAAATTTCACCTAAATTCTCAAGTAATTTGTTTTTTTTTAATTCATCCTTAATCGACTCAACAACTTTCTTTTCAAAACCTGAGTATGCTTGAACTATATACCAATTCATAATCTAAAAATTAATTGTTAAGACTAGGTTAAGTAAAAATCTTAATATTTGATCCAGAATTAAAAAAAAAATTGCAGCAATAGACGCTAAACCAAAAACCATCAAAGCACCCATCATGGTGTCTTTCTTTGTTGGCCAAGTAACTCTAAAAGTTTCTTGTTTAACTTCCTGGATAAATTTTAAAGGGTTTTTCATAACTTTTTTTGGCAGGAGCGGAGGGACTCGAACCCACAACCTCCGGTTTTGGAGACCGGCGCTCTACCAGTTGAACTACGCTCCTAAGCGTTTATTTTATAATTTTAGTAACTACTCCTGCTCCAACTGTTTTACCACCTTCTCTAATTGCAAAATTTAATTTTTCGTTCATCGCAATAGGAGTGATTAATTTTACAGTAAATTTTCCATCATCACCTGGCATAACCATTTCTGTGCCTGATGGTAAGGTAACTTCACCAGTTACATCTGTAGTTCTAAAATAAAACTGAGGTCTATACTTTGTAAAAAAAGGAGTATGTCTTCCACCCTCTTCTTTTTTCAAAATGTATGCCTGACATTCAAACTCAGTATGCGGTGTAATTGAACCAGGTTTACAGAGAACTTGTCCTCTTTCAACATCTTCTCTTTCAACACCTCTTAATAGAGCTCCAATATTATCGCCAGCTTCACCAGTATCTAAAAGTTTTCTAAACATTTCAACTCCGGTACATACAGATTTTTTAGTATCTCTTATACCAACGATTTCAATTTCTTCTCCAACTTTAATCACACCCGACTCAACTCTTCCTGTTACAACTGTACCTCTACCAGAAATAGAAAAAACATCTTCGACTGGCATTAGAAAAGGTTTATCTTTTGGTCTATTAGGCTGTGGAATAGTATCATCAACTGCTTTCATTAACTCCATAATTGCATTTTTGCCTGTTGTTTCGTCTTTACCTTCAACTGCGTTTAACGCAGATCCTTTAACTATTGGAATTTTATCGCCAGGAAATTTATAAGAAGTTAATAATTCTCTAATTTCTTCTTCAACTAGATCAACTAACTCTTTGTCTTTAACTGTATCAATCTTATTTAAAAATACTACAATTGCTGGAACTCCAACTTGACGAGCTAAAAGAATATGTTCTCTAGTTTGAGGCATCGGTCCATCAGCTGCATTTACAACTAATATTGCGCCATCCATTTGTGCTGCACCAGTAATCATATTTTTTACATAGTCAGCGTGACCAGGGCAATCAACGTGAGCATAGTGTCTTTTTTCAGTTTCATACTCGACGTGTGCTGTTGAAATTGTAATTCCTCTTTCTTTTTCTTCTGGCGCTTTATCTATTTGGTCATAAGCAACAAAATTTGCACTAGATTTTCCTCCTGCTTCGGATAATACTTTTGTTATCGCGGCAGTTAATGTTGTTTTTCCATGATCCACGTGTCCGATTGTACCGATGTTACAATGCGGTTTATTTCTTTGAAACTTTTCCTTCGACATTTTATTTTATCCTCACTTTATATTTTTTTTTTTAACTTTGGAGCGGGTAAAGGGAATCGAACCCTTACATCCAGCTTGGAAGGCTAGCGTTCTACCATTGAACTACACCCGCAATATCCAAACTTATCACGCTCTTATATTGTTTATACCTAAGTTGGTGGAGGGGGAAAGATTCGAACTTTCGAAGACCGAAGTCAACGGGTTTACAGCCCGCCCCATTTGACCGCTTTGGTACCCCTCCAATAAAATATTATTAGGGATACCCACTAACTTAAAAAGTATTTAACAACAAGCGTTTTATAAGCATTTGTATAATAAATGCAATAAATCATTTTGCCTTAAAATATGCTAGTTATTTAGAAATTTAGTTCAAAAAATATGAAAAAAACGACATTTTTGATAGTTGGTAAACATGCCGTTGTAGAGGCTTTAAAAAACCCATCTAGAAAAGTTGAAAGGGTTTTGCTTACTGAAGATGCCCAAAAAAAGCTTAATAAAGAAAATCAATCTTTGAATTTATTAAAAAATATTAATGTTTTTTATAAGTCTAGAAGAGAGTTAGATAATTTATGTGGAAAAGATGAAACAGCACACCAAGGTTTAGTCGCTGAGGTTGAACAGTTAGAAGAGATTACTGTTAAAGATTTTGTTTTAGGAAATAGCAAAAAAAATATTAACCTAATTGCATTAGAAGACGTAACGGATCCTAGAAATATAGGATCCATAATTAGAAGTGCAGTTGCATTTGATATAGACGGAATTATAGTAAAAGAACGGTCTTTCCCATCAAAGAGTAAATTATTATACAAGAGTGCCAGTGGAGGAATAGAGCATATTAAGATTTTTAAAGTTTCAAATATTAACACTACATTGAGATTTTTAAAAACTAAAGACTTTTGGGTAAGTGCCTTTGATGTTTCTGCAAATAAAGATTTTACTAATAAAGATTGGAATGGAAAGA
>CACAIN010000026.1 GCA_902532595.1 uncultured Pelagibacteraceae bacterium | reverse complement strand
ATGATTATTCCTAAATATGGAACACCAATAATTAACTTAGAAGGAAGTGGAGAACCTACAATGGCTAAAGATTTGTATGACTATGTTCATGCTGTTAAAAAAAGAAAATTAAAATGCTACATGTATTGTAATGGTGCAAACTTACGTGGTGATTTTATGAAAAAAGTAATAGATGCTGGAATCGATTTTATTCGTTTTAGCATTATTGGATATAATCAGAAAGTATATAAAAAGTGGATGAATATTGATAACTTTGATTTAGTAATTAATAATATTGAACAAGCGAATGATTATATAAAAAAAACAGACAGCGCTTGTCAATTAAGTACTTATCACCTTATTACTGACAATAACCAAATGTCTTATGAGGTTGAAGAATATAAAAAAAATGTTATCAAAAAAACTCAATCTTTAGCCTACATTTGGAAGATGCACAATTGGAGTGGTAATTATGAAAATAAAAATGCGAGAATAAAGACAGAGAGAAGAAGTTGTGGAAGACCTAATGCACCAGAATTAACAGTTCGTGCAGGAGGTTCTGAAGGAAGAACAGCAGCAGTAGTACCATGCTGTCAAACTCTAGGTCCTCCAAATGAAGAAAAAAGCATTTTAGGACACTTAGATAAAAATAATTTTGAAGACGTATATTTTGGGAAAAAATTTGAAAAATTAAGAGAGGCACATAATAAAAAAAATTTTGACGAGATTGATTATTGTAAAGATTGTGACTTTTTATATCAAGACCCTGAAATATTAATATGGAGCAATGATAAAACTGCGAGAGTCCATCATATGCTTGGTACAGATGATAATTTTATCTTAACAAACTATAACAAAGAACAAAATTTAAATGACACAAAAAAAAGTTGAACTTAAAAGAGTTTTAATGGAAGTTTTTGGTGGGTGTAATTACACTTGTCAAATGTGTCCACAATCAACACCCGGTCGAGACACATCGTTTAAAAGAAAATTACCTCTTAAAGATTTTGAAAAAATTTTAGATAAAATCACACCTGAATACGGAAAACCTGTAATAGGTTTATCTGGAAGCGGAGAAGCAACTATGGCTAAAGATTTAGCAGACTATATAAAGATTGTTAAAAAAAGAAATCTTAGTGTTTTTATTTACACAAACGGAGCAAGAGTAGTAGGAGATTATATGAAATCAATAGTAGATGCCGGTATAGATCTTATTCGTTTTAGTATCATTGGCTATAATCAAGAAGTTTATAAAAAATGGATGAATTCTGATAACTTCGATTTAGTTTTAAAGAATGCAAAAGAAGCTAACGATTATATAAAAAAAAGTAATAGCAACTGTAAAATTAGCACTTATCATTTGATCACCGATAATAATAAAATAGATATGGAAAAGGAAAAATATCAAAAAATTATTAAAGATTTAGATTGTTATGGATATATTTGGAAAATGCATAATATGAGTGGAAATTATGCAAACTCTGAAAATCCTCGAAATGCAAAAGAAAAAGTAAGTTGTGGTAGGCCCTTTGCCCCTGAGTTAACAGTTCGAGCTGGAGGTGAGCCTGGAAGATTAGGTGCAGTAACTGCATGTTGTCAAACATTAGGACCCCCAAACGAGTCGAAGAGTATTATGGGACATTTGGATACTGAGAGTTTTGAAGAGGTATATTATGGAAAAAGATATGAAAATTTAAGAAGAGTTCATAAAGAAAAAAAATTTGATGAATTAGATTATTGTAAAGACTGTGATTTCTTATTTAATGAACCAGAAAGTTTAGTTTGGACTAATGATAAAGATTATAAATTAGGACAAATGCTGGGAGTTTCAAAAGATTTTAATTTAGTCGAATACGGTAAAGTGGGCGCCTAATATTCAAAAATCTAGGCTTATGAAAAAAAAAAAAATTAATCTCGCGCTTGTAGCAGCAAGAAAAGGTTCGAAAGGAGTAAAAAATAAAAATCTTTTAAATATAAAAAATAAATCTATTACGAAAATAGCAGTAAATATTGCTGTAAAATTAAAAAAAATTAATAATGTAATTTTATCTAGTGATAGCCAAAAAATTTTAGACACAGTTCCAAATAACAAAAAATTAATTAAGTTAAAAAGAAAAAAATATTTAGCACGAGATAAAACACCTATGCTCCCAGTTATGTATGATGCAATAAATTATTTTGAGAAATTTTTTAATTATAAATACTTAGTTAATAATTTAGTGATTATCGATCCTACATCACCCTTAAGAAATACTTCAGATATTTACAAAGCAATAAAATTATTTAATAAAAAAAAACCTGATTTACTTGTGTCAGCACATGACGCTCAACATAATCCATATTTTAGTATTCTTGAGAAGAAAGGAAGATTTTACAAATTAAGTAAAGCCCTCAAGCAAGATCCTGGTTCTAGACAAGAGGCTCCAAAGACCTATGACATAAATACTATTGTATGGATATATTCTAGAAAAGCAGTTATGAAAATAAAAAAAAGAATTCCAAAAAAAACAATTATGTTTAAAACTCCAAAAGAGAGATCAATTGATATTGACAATCAGAATGATATTAATTTGATAAATTTTTATCTTAAAAATAAAAATAATGACAAAAAAAATATTCAATTCAAATCAATTTAATAGTTTATTTTCCATGCATAATAAGGTCGTTGCGATCTTTGGTGGAACAGGAAAACTAGGTGAAGAATTTGCAAAAACTTTAAGCAATTACGGTGCAAAAGTATATGTATTAGATATTAAAAATAAAACTAAAAAAAATAATGAAACTTTTTATCTCAAATGTGATGTTCAAAAACAAAGTAGCATAAATTCTGCTTTTAAAAATATTTTGAAAAAAGAAAAAAAAATTGACGTAGTAATTTACAATGTATACTCCAAACCAAACAACTATTATAAAAGTTTTGAAAATTATCAGTTAAAAACTTGGAAAAAGGTTATTGATAGTAATCTAACAGGCGCTTTCCTAGTTTCTCAAACAGCAATTAGAAGATTTATAAAAGATAAAATAAAAGGAAATATTATTTTTTTATCTTCAACTTATGGAGTTGTTGGACCTGATCCGAGTATATATGAAGGATTAAAGCCAAGAAAAAATATATACGGGGGAAGATTTGCGCTAAATACTCCAGCAGCTTATTCTTCAACAAAATCAGGTTTAATTGGACTTTCTAAATACATAGCAACTAATTTTGGAAAATTTAATATAAGATCAAATGTTCTCTCGCCAGGCGGAGTCTATGATTATCAAGAAAAGATATTTGTAAAAAAATATAAAAACAAAGTTCCCTTAAAAAGAATGGCTCATTGGTCAGACTATAATGGAGCAATTCTTTTTCTTGCAAGTGATGCATCCAGATACATGACTGGCTCAAATTTAATAATAGATGGAGGCTGGACATCTTGGTAAAAAATTTATTTTTAAATAAAGTGATTTTAATTACTGGTGCAAGCTCAGGTTTAGGAAAGACTTTTACAGATTTTTTTTTAAAAGAAGGAGCGCGCTTAATTGTTTGTTCGAGAAGAAACAACTTCAAAAGCAAGTATTATTCTAAGAATAAAAATTTTTATTATTACAAGTTTGATTTAAGAAAAGTTGAAAAAATAAATCTATTTATAAAAAGAATATCAAATAAATTTAAAAAGATTGATATTCTAATAAATAACGCAGGTGTCGCAATTCCAAAAAAAATTGAAAGACTGGAATATAAAAA
>CACAIN010000025.1 GCA_902532595.1 uncultured Pelagibacteraceae bacterium | reverse complement strand
ATATTAAAAATAAGTTTAAAATACCAATATTAGCTAAAGATTTTTTTATAGATCCTTATCAAGTTGCATTGTCTAAAAGCTATGGTAGTGATTGTATTCTTTTAATTATTTCAGCGCTGGACACTAGTCAAGCAGATGAAATCTACGACGAAGCTATTAAACAGGATTTAAGCGTTATTGTTGAAGTACATGATCAAAAAGAAGCTGAAACAGCTTTGAAGTATAAAGATGCTTTAATTGGAATTAATAATAGAAATTTAAAAACTTTAGAAATCTCAATCAATAATACTATTTCAATTTTTGAGACACTTAAAAGCCATCAGGGATCGATTATATCTGAAAGCGGAATTAAAAATGAAAAAGATGTTAAATACATTTATGATAAAACTGGAATAAAGAACTTCCTTGTCGGAGAATCACTTTTAACTTCCGACAATCCAGCAGGATTAATGAAGAAGATGATCCAAATAAACCAATAAAATAGACCTTTATTTAACGTTGTAATTTAAGTAGAACCTTTATAGAACATTAATGTACGAGGTTTGTTCTATGCTTACAAAAAAACAAAAAAATTTATTAATTTTTATTAATAAAAAGATTAGGTCTACAGGAATATCCCCTTCTTATGAGGAGATGAAGAATTCACTCAACCTTAAGTCGAAATCCGGAATACATAGATTAATCTCCGCTTTAGAAGAAAGAGGTTTTGTTAAACGTTTAGCTCATAAAGCAAGAGCTTTAGAAGTTATTAAATTACCAGAAAATGCTAGTGCAAATGATATCTTTAATACTTTTACTCCAAGTGTAATTAAAGGAGGTTTGGATAAAAACAAGAATAAGTCTACAGATGTTTCTATTTTAGGCAGTATTGCAGCTGGAACTCCAATTGAAGCGATTCAACAAGAAGTTGATAGAGTTGCTTTACCAGAAGACCTTCAAAATAATGGTGAACATTATGGTTTAAAAGTCAAAGGAGACTCAATGATTGAAGCAGGAATCGCTGATGGTGATACAGTTATTGTTAAAAAGACTTCTAATGTAGATAGTGGTCAAATTGCAGTAGTACTAATAGATGATCAAGAGGCAACATTAAAAAGAGTTAGAAAAAAAGGAAATACTATTGCTCTTGAAGCTGCTAATCGTAGTTACGGAACTAAAATATACGCTGCAAATAGAATAAAAATTCAAGGCAAACTCGTTTCTTTGTATAGAAACTTTCACTAAAATAGTCTAATTAACTTAAATGTCTTTTAATTGTAGGTTTGCGCCCTCTCCTACTGGGCCTCTTCATATCGGTGGTGTTAGAACTGCTTTATTTAATTGGCTTTTAGCAAAAAAAAATAAAGGGAAATATTTTTTACGAATTGAGGATACAGATAAAGAACGGTCAAAGGATGAATTTAAAAAACAGATTATTTCTTCTTTAGCTTGGCTTGGAATTGAGCATGACGGCGAGGAATATATTCAATCAAAAAATATTTTAAAACACGTAAAAGTTGCACAGGAACTTCTTAAAAAAGGATTTGCTTATAAATGCTATTGTTCAGAGAAAGAAATTAATGAACAAAAAGAAAAATGTAAAAAACAAGGTATACCGTATGTTTACAATAGAAAATGGAGAGATGCGAAAGATTTAAAAGTACCTGAGGGTATTAAACCAGTAATAAGATTTAAAAGCAAAATTTCAGGAAATACGATTATTAAAGATTTAGTTCAAGGGGAAAGAAATATTTCAAATTCTACGATTGAGGATTTTGTTATCCTAAGAAAAGATCAAACTCCTACTTACCAATTATCTGCAACAGTCGATGATCACGAAATGAAAATCTCTCATGTAATTAGAGGGGATGATCACATGATTAATTCCTTTAAACAAAAACAAATTTACGAGGCTATGAAATGGGAAGTGCCTAATTTTGCTCACATACCTTTAATTCACAGTGAGCAAGGAAAAAAACTATCAAAAAGAGACAATGCTTCCACACTCGAAGATTATATAAAAATTGGAATTATTTCAGATGCCTTGAGAAATTATTTATTAAGATTAGGGTGGTCATACAAAGATAAAGAAATTTTTACCAAGCAAGAAAGTATTGATTTATTTGATCTTGGTGGTGTCGGTAAATCACCCTCAAAATTAGATATGAATAGAATTTATTCAATAAATGAAACTTACATAAAAACAATAGATGAAAAAGATCTTTTTAATTTCTTCAAAGAATACGTCTCAAAATATAAAAAACCTATAGATCAGGCTAAAGAGAATGTACTTTTAAAATCAATGGGTTTTTTAAAAAATAAAGCAAAAACTTTAGAAGATATTTGGAATAATGCTCAATATATTATTAATGATAAAATTGAAATTGGTGCGGAAGATAAAAAATTAATTGATGATTTATCAAAGAAAGTAATTGGTGATTTTACCTCTGAATATGAGAAACTTCCCTCTTTATCGAGAGAAACATTAGAACCCGTAATAAAATCTTTAATTGATAAACATAAGACCAACTTTAAGGGTGTAGGTCAACCTTTAAGAATAGCGCTAGTGGGTTCAAGATTTGGACCAGGTTTATACGATGTGATTTTATCTTTAGATAAATCTGAAGTTATTAAAAGACTTAAGTTTTTAACGTAAACATTTTTTAATATTAGAAAAAATAGCTTTAGCAGCCAATGGGGGGACAGCCATTCCAATCTGCTTTCTTACACTAGTTTTATTGCCATGAAATTTATAGCGTAAGGGAAATGTCTGAAGACTTGCCCTTTCTCTATTTGTTAAAGCTCTTGGAAATTTATAGTGATACATATGTGTTCCTCCTCCTCCACTTCCAGTTACGGTGTAAGCGGGTTTAGAAGGATTAAGTTTTTTATATATATTGCTCATCCTAGCTTTTTTTACATTTGGCAATCCATTTATATCCCAAACATTTTGATCAAATTTTATTTTCTTTAATCTCTTTATGATATTTTTTGAATGATTATATGTTTCATTGTTTTCTAAATTTTTAAGTTTAGAGATTTTATTAAGAACAGTGCTACATTTAATAATCTTTTTATCTTCTTGTGGAAATTCAAAATTCTCATATTTTGAATTTTTTAAATAACCAAGAATTATTAATCTATGTCTTGTTTGTGGAACTCCTAATTTTTCAAATTTAATTTTTTTCATTTTGATTTCATAACCAAGTTTTTTAAAGTCCCGTAAAATTTTCTGGAAGTTTTTATATATTAAAGATTTTTTGTTAGATGTTGCAATATTTGAAACATTTTCAGCTAAAAAAAACTTTGGTTTAAAAAACTTTAAAACTTTACAAGCGTATATATATAATCCGCCAAATTTTCCTTTAAAACCTCTTTTCTTTCCAACAATGCTAAAATCATTGCAAGGAAATCCAAAAACTAAACCTTCAAATGAACCTTTAAGTTTCTTAATTTTTCTTAAATTAGAATTCTTGCAAAATTTTTTTACATCTTCATTAATCGTCAATTCATTTGGAAAATTTTTTTTAATTGTTTGAAGACTGTCGCTATCTTTATCAACTAACCACGTATGTTTAAAACCTGATGCCATTTTGGCGCCGACAGTTAATCCCCCAGGACCACAAAATAATTCAGCAATTTTAATTTTTTTCATCTGTAAAAACTTCTTTGATTTTATTTTTTCCTATATCAAATGAAGATAACAGATTCGTGTCTAAACCGTATGTGATATTTGTAATCCCTGATTGAGTGTCTTTGTTCAATATTTTTGGAAA
>CACAIN010000024.1 GCA_902532595.1 uncultured Pelagibacteraceae bacterium | reverse complement strand
ACTCTATCTAAAGAAATTAAAAAACATAATATTAAGATAAACTCCATGAGTCCAGGACCGTGTAAAACACCTATGTTTCCTAAAAATAAATTATCGACTAAATTATCTTTACCAACAATTAAATATCTAGCCTCATTAGACTCCCAAGGACCTAACGGAAAGTTTTTTTGGTTTTTGAATGAAATTGATATTTTTCCTAATCTAAAACATATAAATTGGAATAAACCAAAAAAATTATAATAATGAAAAAAAAAATATATTTTTTTGAAAATAGTGAATTTAATAAAATATTAAAATTAAAAATAGACAAATTTGCTAAAGCTGAAATTTTGGCAGCCATATGCAGACTGAATACATTGTCAATTATCAAAAGAGCAGGTTCTGGTCACCTTGGAACAAGTTTTAGTGCAATGGATTTATTTACTTGGATCAAGTTTTTTAGATTTAAGACAGCAAAGGCTGAATTGAAAAATTTAAATAGAAATATTTTTTTTTCATCCAAAGGTCATGATGCTCCAGCCTTATATAGTGTATTACATGCTATGAATATTATTAGTGTAAAAAAAATTTTGAAACTAAGAAGATTAAAAGGGTTAGATGGACATCCTGATGTTTCAATTCCAGGTATAGAGGCAAACACAGGATCTCTTGGAATGGGAATTTCTAAAGCGAAAGGTTTTTTGTGGGCGAAAAAACATCTTAAAAAAAAAGGAAATGTTGTTTTGATAGTTGGAGATGGAGAATTTCAAGAAGGACAAATTTTTGAGGCTTTACAAACTACTGCACATCAAAAATTAAACGATTTAATAGTTATTATGGACCATAATAAAATTCAAAGCAGCCAGTATGTAAAAAAAATTATTGATTTACGAAACCTTAAACAAAAAATTAAAAGTTTTGGATGGCATGTTGAAAGATGCGATGGACATGATTTTAAAAAAATGGATAAAATTTTTTCAAAATTTTTAAAAATAAAAAATAAACCTAAATTTTTGATAGCTGATACCATTAAAGGCAAAGGTGTTGATTTTATGGAACATACCAAAGTAATGAAAATTAACAAACGTTACAATTGGCATGCAGGCGCTCCGGATGAAAGTAATTTTCAAAAAGCTCAATCGATACTTTTAAAAAAAATTGAAATTTTACAAAAAAAAAGAAAATTTAATAAATTAAAAATCACTGATATTACTCCGAAAGAAGTTGAAAAAAATAATGTTGAGATACACTAAAAAAATATGATTTCAGTAACAAATAGTTTTACTAATTCACTTATTAAATTTGCAAAAAAAAATAAAAATTTTGTTGTTTTAGACGCCGATTTATCTGACGATCTTGATTTACAAAAATTTTCAAATTTATATCCAAGCCGTTTTATTCAAAATGGTATTGCAGAACAAGATATGATTTCCATGGCTGGTGGAATTGCTAGAATGGGGTTAATTCCGATAGTTAATTCTTTTGCATCTTTTTTAACAGCTCGTGGCAATGAACAAATTTATAATAATGCAACAGAAGGAAGTAAAATAATTTACGTTAGTCTGTATGCCGGTGCAATTCCTGCTGGAGCAGGCAAGTCCCATCAAAGTTTAAGGGACATATCTTTACTTTCTAATATTCCCAATTTTAGAATTTTTCAGCCCTATAATTCAGGCGAGACTTATGAAATTTTAAAACATTGTTTGGGAAAAAATGAAAAAAATAATTGTGCAATACGTTTATCAATAGGTCCAGCTCCAGATTCTAGTCCCAAATTACCTTCAAATTATAAATTTGAATATGGAAAAGGAACTCAGATAACCAAGGGAAAAGATTTAATTATTTTTTCTTATGGCCAAACAATGATATGTGAAGCATTTAAAGCTTCACAATTACTTAAAAAAAAGAATATTAATTTAGAAATAATTAATATGTCATGTTTAAATTATTTCAATAAAAGTTGGCTTAGAGAAAAAATTAAAAATTTTAAATATTTGTTTTTTCTAGATGATCATAATTTTAGTGGTGGTATGAGCGACTTGCTTATATCATTTTTAACTGAAAATCATCTTACCGATAAAAAGGTATTGAAAAAATTTGGTTTTACAAACTTTCCAGCTTGTGGAACCTACGAAGAAGTTTTAAAGTTTCATAAGCTCGATCATGTTAGTTTGTCTAATCAAATAATCAAAAAATTAAAAAGATGATAAAAATAGGAAATAGAGAAGTTTCTAGAAATAGTAAGCCACTAATAGTAGCTGAAATAGGCATAAACCATTTTGGCTCATTAAAATTGGCAAAAAAAATTGTAGATAATATTAAAGAGTGTGGTGCAGAGGCTGTTAAAGTTCAAATTCATATTCCTAATGAGGAAATGAGTGAAGAAGCTAAAAAAATTAAACCTGGAAATTCAAAAAAAAATATTTTTAAGATAATCCAGGAAAATAGTCTTACGCTAGATCAGGAATTGGAATTAAAAAAATATATTGAAAAAAAAAAATTAATTTATATTGCTACCCCTTTTTCTTATGCCGCTGCAGATTGGCTTAATAAACACAATATAAAAATTTTTAAGATAGGTTCTGGAGAATGCAATAATTTACCTTTAATTAAATATATTTGTAAATTTAAGAAACCAATGATTGTTAGTACTGGCATGAATTCTTTAAATTCAATTTCTAAAACTGTTTCAATTCTAAAAAAACACAATATTCCGCATGTGTTATTACATTGTGTAAATCTTTATCCAGTTAATTATAATTTGATTAGATTAAATAGAATATTAATGTATAAAAAAAAATTTTCTAAATCTGTCATTGGTTATTCAGATCACTCAATTGGAAATGCTATTCCCATCGCAGCTTTAGGTTTGGGTGCAAAACTAATAGAGAAACATTTTGTAATTACAAAAAAAAGAAAAGGACCTGACGTTATTTGCTCAATGGATAAAGAAGAATTAAAAGAACTACTTATTGCTTCAAGACAAATATACGACTCTTTAAATTCAAATAAAGACATCATAAATGAAGAAAACATCACTAGAAGATTTGCTTTTCACTCAGTTGTATCTAATACGAATATATTAAAAGGTCAGAAACTAAATAGAAAAAATTTAACCACTAAAAGACCAGGAACTGGAGACTTTCCTGCTTCTAAAATCTATACACTTTATGGAAAAATATCTAAAAAGAATATAAGAAAAAACAGACTGATAAAAAAAAATGATATCAGATAAAAAAAAAATTTTATTTGTTACTTCAACAAGAGCTGACTATGGTAAGCTAAAGTCACTTATCATCAAGACTCAAAAAAATAAAAAATTTTCAAGCAAAGTCTTTGTTACAGGAATGCACAATTTGAAACTTTATGGATCAACAATAGGTGAGCTTAAACAAGATAAAATAAAAGGCCTTCACGTTCTAAAAAATCAAAATAAATTTTCTAAAATGGATGAAATATTAATTAACACAATTAATGGTTTCTCTCCTATTTTGAAAAAATTTAAACCTGATTTAGTTGTAATTCATGGAGATAGAACAGAACCTTTAGCATGTGCTTTATCTGCGTTATTAAACAATTTTAATGTTGCACATATTGAAGGAGGAGAAGTTAGTGGTACTGTTGATGAAATGTTGAGACATGCAATATCAAAAATATCTCATATTCATTTGGTTTCTAATAAAATTGCAAAAAAAAGATTAGTACAAATGGGAGAGAATAAAAAGAATATATTTATCGTAGGCTCTCCAGATGTAGATATGATATTAGGAAAAGACTTACCAAATTTGAATAAAGTTAAAAAAAGATATGAAATTTCATTCAGCAATTATGCTATTGGGATTTTACATCCAATTACAACAAATC
>CACAIN010000023.1 GCA_902532595.1 uncultured Pelagibacteraceae bacterium | reverse complement strand
AAACTTTAAGCATTAATTTTTTATTATATAGTTAATTATTTTGTCTTTAATAAAGATAGTTTTAATAATTTTTTTGTCCACGAGATATTTTTTAGCTTTCGAATTAGATTGTATTAATTTATTAATCTCTAATTCATTTAAATTTTTTTTTATAGATAATACATCTCTAGTTTTACCATTAATTTGTACTACTAAATTTATTTTAATATTATCTAATATTTTCTTATCCACATTTGGCCAACTATCGGTTTCCTTACATTTTAGATTTTGCAAACATTCATATGCAAGGTGTGGAGTAAAAGGTATCATCAATTTCATTATTTTAATTATACTATTAATTAAAATTTTGTTACTTAATTTAATATTTAAGCATTCATTAAAATATCTGTAAGTTTCATAAAACTGAGCGATAGCTACATTAAATTGAAAATTATTTATAGCGTTATCAATTTTATAAACATATAGATCCACTTTAGTTACAAATTTCTTTTCATCCGCTGTATTAGATTTAGTATTTTTTTTATTAATGATTTTTTGGTTTAGGTTCCAAATTTTTTGTAAAAATTTACTTGAAGAAACTACCCCAGAGTCTAACCACTGCACGTCTTTTTCCGGAGGACTATCTGATAAAATAAACCATCTTACAGAGTCGGCGCCGTATTGTTTAATCATTATCTCAGGATCTATAATGTTTTTTTTTGACTTAGACATAGACTCTGATGGTCCAACTAAAACTTCAGATTTATCAGATATTTTAGTTGCTTTTTTTTCTGATTTTTTTTCTACTTCATTAGGATAGAGCCAATTATTATTTTGGTCTTTATAAGTTTCATGACAAACCATTCCTTGAGTAAATAAATTTTTAAATGGTTCTGAATATTTAATTTTTTTGTCGCATTTTTTTATAGCTCTCATAAAAAAACGAGAATAAAGTAAGTGAAGAATAGCATGCTCAACACCCCCGATATATTGGTCAACTGGCATCCAATAATTGACTTTTTCACCATCATAAGGTTGATCATCTTTTTTAGGTGAACAAAATCTTATAAAATACCAAGAAGAGTCTACAAAAGTATCTAGAGTATCTGTTTCTCTAGTAGCAGTTTTCCCAGTTTTTTTATCGATTGTTTTCTTCCATGTTAAATGATTCTCCAAAGGATTTCCTGAAGAATTTAAATCAATATCTTCTGGTAATTTTATTGGAAGTTCACTTTTGTCGACAGGGACAATCGTACCATCCTCTAGATAAATCATTGGTATCGGACAACCCCAATATCTTTGTCTTGAGACACCCCAATCTTTTAATCGATACAAAGTTTTTTTCTTTCCAATTCCTTTTTTTTCAATTTCATTGATAATCAGTTTTTTTGCTTCTGATACTTTTAAGTTATTTAAAAATTCAGAGTTTATCATCACACCATCCCCTGTGTAAGCTTCTTGCATTAAATCTTCACTTTCGGAATTTTCTTTATCAGACACAACTTTTATAATAGGAAGCTTGTATTTTTTAGCAAAATCAAAGTCTCTTTGATCATGAGCAGGACACCCAAAGATTGCTCCGTCTCCGTAGTCCATTAGAACAAAATTAGCCACGTATATAGGCAGTTTTTTATCTTTTATAAAAGGATGCTCTGCAAAATAATTAGTTTTAAAACCCAGCTTATCTGCATTAGCCAAAGCTTCTTCTGTTGTACCAATTTTCGAACATTCTTTTTTAAACGCTGCAAAAGAGCTGTCTTTATTAAGATTTTTGCAGATTTCATGATCTGCTGAAATAGCAATAAAACTAGCACCAAAAATTGTATCAGGTCTTGTTGTAAAGATTCTTAATTTTTTTTTTAAATCTTTAATTTCAAAATCTAGTTCACAGCCAAATGATTTTCCAATCCAGTTTTTTTGCATTAGTTTTACTTTTTCGGGCCAACCTTTTAATTCTTCCAAATCTTGTAGAAGTTCATCTGAAAATTTAGTGATATTAAAAAACCACTGAGAAAGTTTCTTTCTTTCAACTACTGCATTGGATCTCCATCCTTTACCATTAACAACTTGCTCATTCGCTAGGACAGTTTTTTCAACTGGATCCCAATTAACATAGGTTTCTTTTCTAGATAAGAGACCTTGATTATAAAAATCTATAAATAACTCTTGTTGATGTTTATAATATCTCTCATCACAAGTTGATATTTCCAAGTCCCAATCAATTGATAAACCAAGCATTTTTAATTGATGTTTCATTACTGAAATATTTTCCTCAGTCCATTTTTTAGGACTTAAATTATTTTGTCTTGCAGCATTTTCAGCTGGTAAACCAAAAGCATCCCATCCCATTGGGTGCAAAACGTTAAAACCTTTCATATATTTATACCGGGCAATAACATCTCCGATAGTATAATTTCTCACATGACCCATATGAATTTTTCCAGATGGATAGGGAAACATTTCCAAGCAATAGAATTTTTTTCCTTTTTTATTATATAATTTTGAAGAGGAGAATTTCTTTTGCCACTTTTTTTCAATTGCTTGAAAATTTATACGTTCCATTAAAGATTTAGTTTTTCTTTTTTTTCTTAGATTCTTTTTCTAATAGAGCAGCTTTTCTAAGAATTGTTGAGTACAATTCCTCTTTAATCTTTGTATCAGATAATATTGTAGTTTTACAATTTTGATTTGTTAAGCAGGTCCTTTTGTGTACAGTTATTTTTAAACTTTCACTTCTAACATCATTTGAAAGAAACCTGAGTGAAATTTTTATTGACTCTTTATTTGAAGAGTTGTCTGTATACCAATCCGTTATTATTACTCCACCAGAATAATCAACTGTCGATAAAGGTAAAAAATCCAAAGTATCTAAAGAAGCTCTCCATAATGGATTTGAAGTGCTGAATTCATAATTTGTCCCCTTCATCTTTCCTAGTACATTTCCAATTGATGCACCTCGACCTTCTTTAATATTTCTTTTCCTCTTTTCTTCAGCCTGTAGAGGTCTATCTCTATCAAGATTTTTATTACACCCTGTAATGAAAAAAAAACAAGATACTATCAATAATGCCCCTGCAATTCTGACTAAGATGCTGTAATTTGATTTTTTTAGTTCTAAAAAACTGCTCATAATTTAATATACTGTTTAAAGGGTATTTCTTACATATACAGGAAAAACGACTTATTTAAACTCCAGGAAATGTGATATATATACAACACTAATATAAAAAAGTCCCATTTAAATGATAAAAATAAGGTATTAGCAGCCAATTTTGCTAAATTTCGTGCGTAATTGTTTAAACAATTAAAATTAGTAACAAAAACAAAGGATAAAATATGACAAAGATATCTAAATTATTCTTGGCTATATTAGCTTCTGCTACTCTTTTAATTTTACCATCTTATGCTGGTGAAATGAGTGTAACAGGTGGAGCTACAGCATCGTACGTTACAAATGGTGATGACGAGGCTTCAGGTAAAAACCTTGGTATAACTAACGAATTAGATTTCACAGCAAGTGGAGAACTAGATAACGGAATGTCTTGGAAATACCAAGTTCAGTTAGATGGTGCTTCAGCTGCTAACGATGACACGCGTTTAGAAATAGGAACTGATATGGGAACTATCGGTTTATATGTAACTGAAGGCGGATTATCTGTAGAGACAGCGACAGGTGCTGGTGCATTAGGAGTTGGTTTTGACTACGTATCACCTGCAACTTTCCAAACTGGTTATGATGTTGATAGTTATTCAAACATTCAATATCACTTACCGGCTGATATGCTACCATTCGGTGGAACAGTAAAATTAGGTTATGTACCAAATATGTCTGCAACAACGCAGCTTTCAAAAAACGAGTCTGATTCAACAATCACGACTGGAAACTTAGGTACAAAACTACAAATGGCACAAGTAACTGCTGCTCCAATTGATGGTTTAACTATCAAATTATCTGCTGCACAAACAGATGACCAAACAGGTGCTTCAGGAAACAATGGAACAGAAGAAGGTGTTTCTGCTAACTATGGTGCGAACTATACTATGGGCCAACTATCAGTTGGTTACACAGAAGGTCACTACCAACCAGCAGTAGCTTCTGGCGAACTTACTTACTATGAAAATAAATACATGGGAATTCAGTTCGACGTAAATGATGCTTTATCTGTATCTTATAACGTAGACGAGTCTGACAAAGTAGTTAGAGCAGCAGTAGCAATTGGTGCTTCAGCTGGTACGACTACTAAGACATCTATGGAACAGAAGTCTATTCAGTTAGCTTACACTACAGGTGGTGCTACTATCGGAATAGCTCAGATGGAAGTTAGTAACTCTGACTATACAGCTGGTAAAGACGAAGCTCAAAGTTCTGTAACATTAGCTATCGCGTTTTAAGTAATAGCTTAAATTAATTAAAAAAGCCGGCTTACAACAGCCGGCTTTTTTTTTACTTCAGATAAAAGAGCAAAAGATCGACAGTTAATTATCTTTAACTTATTTAGATTAGATAACCTTATCCCTCCAAGAGGCAAAAAATTTTCATTTCTTGCCTTAGTTAATAAATTAAATCTGATAATACCCAGAAACCCCTTTTTAAAAGCATATGAAGTCTCAAATAACCTTGAAAATATAATATTTGTACACCCCTGTAGATTCTTAATGTTTATTTCTTTTGTGTTATGAGCTGATCCAATA
>CACAIN010000022.1:0-2500 GCA_902532595.1 uncultured Pelagibacteraceae bacterium | reverse complement strand
ACTATTTAGATTATCTTATGTTTGTTGCTGGCCTGTTCCGCGTTCGCTCGCCACTACTAACGGAATCTCAATTGATTTCTTTTCCTCCGGTTACTTAGATGTTTCAGTTCTCCGGGTTAGCTCTTTAAACCTATGAATTCAGTTCAAAGTACCACATAAAGTGGTGGGTTTTCCCATTCGGAAATTTTCGGATCAAAGCCTGCATACAGCTCCCCGAAACTTATCGCAGTATACCACGTCCTTCATCGCCTTTCAGTGCCTAGGCATCCGCCATACGCCCTTAAACGCTTGATTTATGCACAGAAAATAATTTTCTGTCTAAATTAAATTTTTATTTAAATGTTCATCTATTCGAACATTTATAGATTGTTCATCTATTCGAACAATCGGATATAGATATTGATAATAATTATTTACAATTTAAAAAAACTAAAAGTGTCAAAATTGGTGGAGGATAGCGGGATCGAACCGCTGACCTCCTGAATGCAAATCAGGCGCTCTCCCAGCTGAGCTAATCCCCCATGAAAAATGGTGGGCCGAGCACGACTCGAACGTGCGACCTCACCCTTATCAGGGGTGCGCTCTAACCACCTGAGCTACCGGCCCCTACGCATTTATGAGACACTTTAATTAGTAAGAAGAGAAATGAGGACGGCCACATCAACTTAATTTTTTAAGACCAAATGAAATTTTTGGTCTTCCTTAGAAAGGAGGTAATCCAGCCGCAGGTTCCCCTACGGCTACCTTGTTACGACTTCACCCCAGTTGCTGATCGTACCGTAGTCAAAGGTATAAGCTTTGCCTTAAGGTGTAACCAACTTCCATGGTGTGACGGGCGGTGTGTACAAGACCCGGGAACGTATTCACCGCGGCGCGCTGATCCGCGATTACTAGCAATTCCAGCTTCATGCACTCGAGTTACAGAGTACAATCCGAACTGAGACACATTTTTGGGATTAGCTAGGAGTCGCCTCTTTGCTTCCCATTGTAAGTGCCATTGTAGCACGTGTGTAGCCCAACACATAAGGGCCATGAGGACTTGACGTCATCCCCACCTTCCTCCAGCTTATCACTGGCAGTTCTTTTAAAGTGCCCAACTAAATGGTGGCAACTAAAAGTAGGGGTTGCGCTCGTTGCGGGACTTAACCCAACATCTCACGACACGAGCTGACGACAGCCATGCAGCACCTGTGTTTCGTCCAGCCAAACTGAAAAGCCTAATCTCTTAGGCTCGCGACGAACATGTCAAGTGTTGGTAAGGTTCTGCGCGTATCTTCGAATTAAACCACATGCTCCACTGCTTGTGCGGGTCCCCGTCAATTCATTTGAGTTTTAACCTTGCGGTCGTACTCCCCAGGCGGTGTGCTTAATGCTTTCGCTGCGACACTGAAAAATATATTTCCAACGTCTAGCACACATCGTTTACGGCATGGACTACGAGGGTATCTAATCCTCTTCGCTACCCATGCTTTCGCTCCTCAGTGTCAGTAGTGACCCAGTAAGTTGCCTTCGCATTTGGTGTTCTTTCTAATATCTACGAATTTCACCTCTACACTAGAAATTCCACTTACCTCTATCACACTCTAGCTAAAAAGTTTTGATGGCAGTTCCAAGGTTGAGCCTTGGGATTTCACCATCAACTTTTTTAACCACCTACGAGCTCTTTAAGCCCAGTAATTCCGAACTACGCTAGGTCCCTTCGTATTACCGCGGCTGCTGGCACGAAGTTAGCCGGACCTTCTTATTCGGGTACAGTCATTTTCTTCCCCGACGAAAGAGTTTTACAACCCAAAGGCCTTCTTCACTCACGCGGCATCGCTGCATCAGGGTTTCCCCCATTGTGCAAGATTCCCCACTGCTGCCTCCCGTAGGAGTCTGGGCCGTGTCTCAGTCCCAATGTGGCTGGTCTTCCTCTAAGAACAGCTATTGATCATTGCCTTGGTAAGCTTTTACCTTACCAACTAGCTAATCAAGTGCGGGCTCATCTTTCGGCGTTAAAACTTTCCCCGTAAGGGCTTATTCGGTATTAGCACAAGTTTCCCCGTGTTATTCCAAACCAAAAGGCAGATTCCCACATTATACTCACCCGTTTGCCACTCAGTATTGCTACTGCGTTCGACTTGCATGTGTTAGGCGTGCCGCCAGCGTACGTTCTGAGCCATGATCAAACTCTCAAGTTTAATAACGGCGCACACTAGCTTTAATAATTTTAGATAAACTAAAATTACTTTCGTTAAAGCGTGTACGACAATTTCTTTATTAACCTAGCCGTCCACACTTCTCTTCTTAAAAATTTACAATTTAAAAAAGCTAAGATTTTACAATAAAATCTACACACCCCTGGCGCTGTTTAAAAATGTACGCGTGGAGGTGAGCGGTGTTTTTATTACAAATACTCCATAAGTCAAGGCGTATATTAACGTTAAAAGCCAGTAAATATAGGCTTTTTTTACCCTTCATCATTGCAAACACAACATAATTTTTATAGAAAACAACTATG
>CACAIN010000021.1 GCA_902532595.1 uncultured Pelagibacteraceae bacterium | reverse complement strand
AACGAAATAAAAAGAAAAAATAAGTACAAAGTATTTTATGCATGAAATAACTCAAATTAGAAAATTGAGTTTATGGATTTTCTTTATTCCATTTATTGCAATTAATCTTTGCTTAATTATTTCTCAAAATCCTGAGTTTTTAGAGGGCACAATACTAACCGTAGATATGATTGGTAGATCTGCTTTTTCTATTCCTTATATAGATGGAAGTTTATCTATAAGTAGAGCATCTAGGACTTTCCCGCAATTTTTAATTTTTAAACCAGCGATGTGGCTAACAGCAGTATTGCTTTACTTTTATTGGCGAAATAATAATGATTTAATCAATAATCTTAAAAATACAAATTTAAATTATAAATTTAAAACTTTCGGAATTTTATCAGCTGTATTCTTGGCTATTCATTCGGTATTCCTAGGTATTAAGTTTGATATTCAAATCTATAAACTTTTTAGAAGAGTTGTTTTACTTTTATTCATTATTTTTGAAATAATCGCGCAAGGTATTCTTGTTTATCATTTAACAAAAGTAAGAAGTAAAGTTAGTGAACTAATAAACAATAAGATATTAACTTTAAAAATTATTTTAGTTGTTATTTTGGCATTAGTAGGAATTTTAAGTCTGCCAATTTTAGTTCAATCTGGTAACACTCATTTTAAACATGCATTAGAATGGAATTATTTCGTAGGAGTAATATTGTTTTATTTTTTTTCTAGATTGTTTTGGAAGAGAACCACATAAATTTCTAGGCTTTCGCCCAGAAATTTAGTAGTTTTGGCTCGTCGTTTTAGGCGCTACCGCCAAGCCTTCCCGATGGACTATTCTAGCGCTACTAGGTCCACCTTTCTGCCCTTTAAGCTTGAACCTCTCGGTTTTTCCCTAAATGGCCAGTTAAGAGTTGCCTCTTAATTAATTCCATTAAATCATACCTAGTGAAACAAAAGTATCACTTTGTACGTGCTCTTAAATTGGCTGTTAACTAAGTGGATAAGTTTTTGTTATATGTTTTATGAATCCAACCACCCCCAAGCATTTTATCCCCAAATTCATCTTTTAAATAAAAAACACATGCTTGCCCTGGTGAAATTCCAGTTTCACTATCTAGAATTTTAACTTTTGCGGTATTATCTGAAATAGCTATTTTTGCTTTAAGAAGTCTTCCAGTTGATCTCACTTTTATATCAATTAAATTTTCAAAATTCTTTTCATTTCCTAGGAGATTTAAATCTCTTAATTTAATTTCTTTTATTTCTAAAAATTCTTTAGATCCTACTATTATTGTATTATTTCTTGCATCAATATTCACAACATATAAAGGATTATCACTCGATATTTTTATACCTTTTCTTTGGCCGATAGTGTAATTTATTATTCCTTCATGTTCTCCTATTTGATTTCCAGAAATATCTAATATTTTTCCGGGTTTAAAAGACTCAGGTCTAAATTTTCTAATAACTGAGCTGTAATCTCCATTTGGAACAAAGCAAATATCTTGGCTATCTGGTTTATCTGCAACATTTAGTTTTAACTTTTGAGCTATAGATCTAGTTTCTGATTTATCAATTTCTCCCAAAGGAAATCTAAGATAATCAAGTTGTTCTTGCGATGTACTAAATAAAAAATAGCTTTGATCGCGATTTTGATCTTTAGCTCTATACATATTTGCATGTCCATTCTTTTGAATTCTAGTAACGTAATGACCAGTTATTAGTGCATCGGCGTTCAAATCTTTAGAATATTTAAATAAATCTCTAAATTTTACAGTTTGATTGCATTGAACACATGGAATAGGAGTTTCGCCAGAAGCATAACTATCTATGAAAGAATCAACAACTTCAGATTTAAATTTTTTTTGATAAAATAAAATTTTATGATCAATATTAAGTTTTTCTGAAACTCTTTTGGCATCTAAGATATCTTGACCAGCACAACATTGCCTCCCCTCTTTAGAGGTCTTAGCATCATCATATAATTTTAAAGTAATGCCCGTTACGTTGTAGCCTTCTTCTTTCATTAATCCAGCAACAACTGAAGAATCTACTCCTCCTGACATTGCGACTACAACTTTGGTGTCCTTAGGTGATTTTTTTATACCTAGTGAATTTGTCATGAAATGTATATATTATAAAAAGATAAAATTTTCCATTACGCAATACTATATGAGAAGTGAAGATTTAAAGAATATAGCACAAGATCTTATTGAAACCTTTAAAAAAGCAGGAGATGAGTCTATTAAAATTGAAAAAGAAGGAGTAAAAGTAAAAACTAAAGAAGATGGCTCGCCTGTTACTAATGGAGATTTAAAAGTTAATGATATTATTACAGAAAAAATTATTCAATTAACTCCCAATATTCCAATAATTTCTGAGGAAACCGTAGACTTAAAAAAAAAGAACACGCTAAATACATTCTGGCTTATAGATCCAATTGACGGAACAAAAGAATATATTGCGGGAAGAGATGAATATACTTTAAACGCAGGTTTAATTATTAACAATCTTCCAGCTATTGGAGTCATTGGGGTTCCAAAAAAAAATAGAATTTTTTATTCTTTTGGAAAAAATAATTCATTTTTGCTTGAAAATAACCAAATTGTAAAACTAGATTGTAAAAAAAAAACTCCTAAAGGTGAAGTGCTTGCTTTAACAAACCATATTGAACCACCAGAAATTATTTTAAAAAAACTAAAAGAATTTGGTGTAACATCTTTTAGAAAATTAAGTAGCTCATATAAATACTGTGTTATAGCAACTGGTGAATATGACTTATACGTAGATAAAGTTAGAGCTAATGAGTGGGATGATGCAGCTGGTCACGCAATAGCTGAAAATGCTGGCGCTATTGTAACTAGTTTAGATAATAAATCATTTAAATATGGAAAAGAAGATTATAAAAACCCAACCATTCTAATAAGACGTAACAAAAACTTAAATGTTTAAAACAATATTAGCTATAATAATTTCTGTTACTTTTTTGGGTGTGTTGTTTTTTATTATTGTAAGAAATTTACTTAAAAGAAAATTAGACCAACTAGTAGAAGATGAAAAGAAAAAAAAATTAAACGATCTTAAGTAGTTTATTAAATTCATCAGCATCAAGATCTAAAATCCTTTTTGAAAGATCAAAATTAAAACCACCTCTTGCAAGTATTCCCATATCTTTTTTATAAAATAATTCTCTATTAGCTAATGGTCTTAAAGGTCCAATTCTTCTTCTTTTGCATAATTTTAAGGCAGAAACAAAATCGGGTTCGATTTGATCTTCTTTAATTTTATCAATGCTTTGTTTTATGTATTTATTATCTATACCCTTATGTCTTAAGGATTGATGGATTTTATTTAAAGAATAACCTCGTCTTAAAAACATGCGAGCTTTAGAGTCTGAATAAAGTTCATCATTTACAATTCTATTTTTTTCAAGATTATTAATAATTTCATCTATAATTGATGAGACTTCTTTTTTTGATTTAGTGCCTTTAATTTTAGTTAAATATTTTTTTAATAAATAAACTTTTAACTGCTGTTTCGAAGGACTATATTTTTCCAAATAAGAATAAGCTAAATCTTTTAAACTGGTAGTAAGGTCTTCAAAATCACTTTTATTTGATGTGGGATTCATTAAGTTAATATACTATATTATTTTTCATGATAAATAATCTTCTGGATATATTGAACTATGAAAATATTTATTTAATAGCTAATTGGGGTGTTATACCATTTTGGTTGTTGTTGATAATTCTCCCAAATCATGGCTTAACCAATTTTTTCGTACAATCTATTATCGTTCCTTTGCTTTTAGGAAGTGCCTATGGCTTTGTTGCTTACAATATTTACTTAGAAAATAACATTTTTGACAGTTTTGAATTATATAATGGATTAAACGGTTTATACTCAATGTTTGCTAATGAAGCTTTTCTTTTAATATTCTGGCTACATTTCTTAGCAATAAATTTATTTGTTGGGGCTTGGATTGTAAGAGACTCTAAAAGATACATGGTATCTAGAATTCTTGTGGTCTTTTCATTAATTACAACTTACTTTTCTGGACCAGTAGGTTTGATCATATATTGGTTTTTAAGAATTTTTTTCGCAAAAAAAATAAGTTTTAATGATTAAGTCTTTTGATTTTTATTTTGACTTTGTAAGTCCTTATTCTTTTTTAGCTCATAAAGAAATAAGAAAAATTGAAAAAAAATACTCTATAAAAGTTGTCTATAAGCCAATGCTTCTTGGCGCACTACACAATCTTCATGGTATCAAAGCTCCAGCGTTTATTCCTGCTAAAGCTAGATTTATGATACGAGATTGTAAGCTTCTTGCTGAAAAAAATAATATAAAATTTAAATTTAATTCATACTTTCCAATTAAGAGTTTAAATTTAATGAGAGGAGTGTTTGTTGCTGCTGAAGATGATTTTAAAAGCTATTATATAGATAGTATTTTTAATGCTATTTGGCGGGATGGTTTAAATATGAATGACGAAAATATTATCCAAAAAGTTCTTAAAAATCTTAACGTAAATCCAAAAACTTTTGTGTTAAGATGTGCATCTTCTGCGATAAAAGATAGCTTAAAAAAAATAACAGCTGAGGCATATGAAAAAGGAATATTTGGTGCTCCAAGTTTTGTTTCTAATAATAAAATTTTTTGGGGTCAAGACAGAATAGAATTTGTCTTAAAAGAAGCTAGTAAATAAATTATTTTTTTTCTTTAGAAATTACGCTTAGCCCTGAATTTTTTAAGGCATCAAATCCTCCATCAACATGCGCAACATTTTTAAATCCCATATCTTTGAGAGATTTAGTTGCTAAGGCTGAACGAAAACCTAACGCACAAAATAAAACCATCTTTTTCATGTCTTTAATTTTATTTGTTTTATAATAAGAGCTTTCAGGATCAAGCCAGAATTCAAGCATACCTCTAGGAATATGTTTAGAATTTTCAATTGTTCCCTCTTTCCAAAGCTCTCTGATGTCTCGAATATCAATTAATGTAATCTGATTTTTTTCAACTAATTGTTTAACTTCATCTGAATTCAAAGTTTCAATACTTTTTTTTGCTTCTTCTACTAAGGTTTGAGATGATTTTATACTCATAGAAGTAAATTATAAACTATTATATATAATAAGTCATAATGAAAAAAATAAATAATACTCACAATGTTAATTTTTTAAAAAAACTATTTATTAAACTTTGTAGATTGCTAGGCTTTGAAATCATC
>CACAIN010000020.1 GCA_902532595.1 uncultured Pelagibacteraceae bacterium | reverse complement strand
TAAGTCTTTGTCAACACCATTAATCTTAATCAATGTTTGTTTTTCCACAGTAATTTTAATATCTTTTGGAATCTTAAAATTAACATCATGACTAAATCCTATTTGTAAATTTAAATTCTCACCTTTAATAGCTGCTCTGAAACCTACTCCATTTAATTCTAAGATTTTTTCGTGTCCTGTTGATACTCCGGTAATAGCATTATTAATTAAGCTTCTATAAGTTCCCCACATTATCGATGTTTTTTTATCAATTTCTTTGTTTACTGGTAAAATATAAAATTCATTATTTTCACTAAGTTTTGATGAAAAAATCTTATCATTAATAGATAGAGTTTTAGAACCCTTAGGACCTGTAAAAGTTAAATTTGAACCTTCAATTTTTACAGAAGATTCTTTTGGTATAGTTATATTTTTTTTCCCAATTTTAGACATTAAAATACCCTACAAATTATTTCTCCACCAACATTATTCTTTCTAGCCTCTGTATCACTCATTACACCTTTTGGTGTTGAAAGAATTGCTAAACCTAATCCATTCATTACTCTAGGAATGCTATTTGCTCTAGAATAAATTCTTCTGCCTGGTTTTGAAATTCTTTTGATCTCTTTAATTACTGGATCTCCTTCATAGTATTTTAAATTAATTTTTAAATTAATCTTATTACTTTTTGATTTTTCAATAAAATAGCCTTTGATATATCCCTCATTTTTCAAAATTTCTAAAATATTTTTTCTAAAATTAGAGGATGGTATATCTATAGAATCCAATGATCTCATTTGACCATTTCTAATTCTAGAAAACATGTCTCCTATTGGATCTGTTAATGTCATAATCCTCCTACCAGCTCGATTTAGTTATTCCAGGAATTTTACCAGATGATGCCATATCTCTAAGTGCAATTCTTGAAATTTTAAGTTTCCTATATACGCCATGAGGTCTACCCGATACCTCACAACGGTTTCTTATTCTGATTTTTGCAGAATTTTTAGGTAATTTATTTAATTTTAATTGTGCTGCAAATCTTTCTGATAACTCTAATTTTCTATTTTTGATTATCTTTTTTAATGCAGCTCTCTTTTTTGCATATTTTTTTGCTAATTTTATTCTTTTTAAATTTTTTTGTATTGCACTTGTTTTAGCCATTGTTACCTCAGTTTTTTTTATTATTTATTGGAAAATTAAATTCTTTAAGCAACTCTAAAGCTCCCTCTTTAGTTTTGCTTGTCGTCACAATTGTTATATCTAAACCTCTTATTTTATCAACTTTATCAAAGTTAACTTCAGGAAATATTATATGTTCTTTTATTCCAAAAGAGTAATTGCAAGAATTATCAACTCCTTTAGAAGTTAAACCTCTAAAGTCTTTTATTCTAGGAAGAGCAATATTTACTAGTCTATCAATAAATTCATACATTTTATTTGATCTTAAAGTCACTTTTACTCCTGCGTTCGAACCCTTTCTTGTTTTAAAATTGGATATAGATTTTTTAAATTTCGTTATTATAGGTTTCTGACCAGCTATTAACGCCATATCTTCCATGCAAGATTTCATTTTTTTTCCATCTGATGCATCTTCACCTAAGCCCATATTCAATATTATTTTGTTAATCTTAGGAACTTCATGTTTATTTTTAACATTAAGCTTACTCATGAGTTTATTAATAATCTCTTTATCATAGGTTGTTTTTAGTCTTGGTGTCATTTTTTACCTACTACTTTTTTTTTATTTTCATCTAAATTTTTAACATTTGATTGATGTATAAAGCTTTCTTTAGAAACAATTCCACCTTTATTTTCTTTTGTTGGTTTCAAGTGTTTTTTCATCATATTTATAGATTTAACTTTTATCTTATTTAATTTTTTATTTATTTCTAAGATCTCACCTGTTTTACCTTTGTCTCTACCTGATATAATTTTTACTTGTGTTCCTTTTTTTAATATCATTTTAAAGTACCTCCGGAGCGAGAGAAATAATTTTTGTATGTCCGCTTATTCTTAATTCTCTAGTTACCGGACCAAAGATTCTTGTCCCAATTGGTTCACCTTTTTCATCAGTTAATACAACTGCGTTTGTATCAAATTGAACTTTTGATCCATCATCTCTAAAAATTTCTTTTTTTGTTCTTACAACTACTGCTTTATGGACGGAACCTTTTTTTACTTTACCTTTCGGTATTGCATCTTTAACGCTGATTACTATTAAATCACCAACAGAGGCATATCTTCTTTTTGATCCACCTAGAACTTTAATACATTCAACTCTTTTAGCCCCAGTATTGTCAGCTACCATTAGTTCTGTTTGTACTTGAATCATTATTTTATTACCTGCCAAGTTTTTTTCTTTGAAATTGGTTTACATTCTATAATCGAAACCTTTTCTCCTTCTTTAAATTTATTTTTTTCATCATGTGCATGATATTTTTTTGTTCTTTTGATTACCTTTTCATAAAAAGGATGTTTAAATTTTCTAGTTACTTCAACAACAATAGTTTTATTGTTTTTTGAGCTTATTACTGTTCCTTTTAAAATTTTCTTTGTCATTTTGTATTTTTAATTGTTGTATATAGTCTAGCTATATTTTTTTTAATTTCATTATATTGAGCAGGATTTTCAATTTGATTATTTATTTTTTTAAATCTAATATTAAATAAATCCTTTTTCAAAGTTTGTATTTTTTTTTCTGCCTGGTCTTTTGTCAATTTTTTATCTTCTTTTTTTTTAGCCATAAAATTATCTTCTTACAAATTTAGTTTTAATCGGTAGCTTCGCAGAAGCTTTATAAAGAGCAATTTTCGCCACTTCTTCTGTAACACCATCTACTTCAAAGATTATTCTTCCAGGCTTCACTCTACATGCATAATATTCTGGTGAACCTTTACCTTTACCCATTCTTACTTCTGTAGGTTTTTTTGATACTGGTATATTAGGAAAAATTCTAGTCCATACTTTTCCAGTTCTTTTCATATATCTAGTTAAAGCAACTCGGGCAGACTCTATTTGTTTCCCGATAATTCTCTCTGGTTCCATTGCTTTAAGTCCAAATTGTCCATAATTCAGTCTTATAGCTCTTGAAGCTTTACCGTGAATTCTTCCCTTAAAAGCTTTTCTGTATTTAGTTCTTACTGGCTGCAGCACTTTTAACCCTTTCTTTTTTTTCTTTTTCAACGTCTTTTGCCATTAACTCACCCTTATAAATCCAAACTTTAACACCAATTATTCCATAAGTTGTTAAAGCTTCTGCAAAACCATAGTCGATATCGGCCCTTAAGGTATGAGATGGAATACTTCCTTCTCTTAACCATTCTGTTCTAGCGATTTCATTACCTGCTAGTCTTCCACTCAACATTACTTTAATTCCTTTTGCATTTAATCTCATTGCTGATTGCATGGCTCTTTTCATAGCTCTTCTATAAGCTATTCTTTTAACAAGTTGTTGTGCAATATTCTCGGCTACTAAATTAGAATTAAGTTCTGGTTTTTTAATTTCTTTAATATTCACGTTCACATCAGCATTAGTAATTTTCATAATATTTTTTTTAATTTTTTCAATATCAGCACCTTTTTTTCCAATAACAAAACCTGGTCTAGATGTATGAATTGAAACTGTGCATTTTTTTGAAGATCTTTCTATTATAATTTCAGAAACACCTGAATTAATAATATTTTTTTTAATATAATTTCTTATTTTAAAATCTTCTATTAAATATCTTCCAAAATCTTTTTTCTTAGCAAACCAGGTAGAATCCCATCCTCTGTTTATGCCTAATCTTAAACCTATTGGATTAATCTTTTGTCCCATTATTTAGTTTCCTTTTTTTCCTTTTTTTCTTCGAGTATAATTGTTATTCTGCTAAATGGCTTTTTTATCGGGCTAGCTCTTCCTTTTGCTCGCGGTCTAAACCTTTTCATTACTAAAGATTTTCCAACATAAGCTTCTTTAACAAATAAATTATCAATATCGTACTGATGATTGTTTTCTGCATTTGAAATTGCTGATTTAACTGTTTTACTAACATCTTTTGCTATTCTTTTTCTCGTGAACTCTAAATCTCTTAATGCCAAATCTGCTTTCTTGCCCTTTATATAATTTAATACTAAAGCTAGCTTTCTTGGACTTGATCTTACATTTTTGTTTATCGCTTTAACTGTTGTATTATTTTTTTGCATCACCGCTTCCTCCTGGTTTAGCTGTATCTGCAGCAGCAACAGCAGCAGCTTTCTTATCAGCTGGTGTGTGTCCTTTAAAAATTCTAGTTGGAGCAAATTCACCCAATTTGTGTCCAACCATTTCCTCTGAAATAGTTATTGGTATGAAAGATTTACCATTATGAATCATAAAGCTATGTCCTACAAAATCTGGGATTATTGTAGAATTTCTTGACCAAGTTTTAATAGGTTTTTTATTTGGATTTTCTTTTAGTTTATCAATTTTTTTTAATAAACTTGGGTGTACAAATGGTCCTTTCCAAACAGATCTAGTCATTATTTTCTTTTCTTTCTTCTAGTTATTATTAATTTATCACTTCTTTTGGGCCTTCTTGTTTTTAAACCTTTTGCAGATTGTCCCCACGGTGATACAGGACTTCGTCCCCCAGATGTTTTTCCCTCTCCTCCACCGTGTGGATGATCGACGGGGTTCATGGCAACACCTCTAGTTTGAGGTCTTTTACCTCTCCATCTATTTCTTCCTGCTTTACCAATTTTAATATTTTTTTGATCAGGATTTGAGACAACTCCAATAGTAGCAGTGCAAGCACTATTAACTTTCCTTGTTTCACCAGAAGATAATTTTAAAATTGCATAATCACCATCATAACCAGATAATGTTATTGAGGAGCCTGCAGATCTAGCAAGTTTACCACCATTTCCTGGAATTAATTCAACGCTATGTATAGACGTTCCAGGAGGTATATCTTTTAACTCTAATGAGTTTCCTATTTTAATTTCAACGTTTTTTCCGGATTCAACTTTGTCGCCTTTTTTTAAACCTTGAGGGCAAATGATATATGTTTTTTCGTTATCTTCGTAAGTTATTAAAGCTATATAAGCAGTTCTATTTGGATCATACTCAATTCTATCAACTGTTGCTTTCATGTTTTTCTTTTTTCTAAAGAAATCGATAATTCTAAATTTATGTTTAGAGCCTCCTCCTATGTGTCTTGAGGTAATACGCCCATAATTATTTCTTCCTCCTGTAAAATTTTGACCTCGTGTTAATGGTTTGTATGGAGAACCTTTCCACAAAGAGCTTTTATCAACTACTACAGTACCTCTGGTTGATTTTGTGTAAGGTTTAAAAGTTTTTAGTGTCATATTTAAATTCCAGTTGTTAGATCAATACTTTGACCTTTTTTCAAAGTTATAATCGCTTTTTTATAACCAGCCTTGTATGATTTTTTTCCTTGTTTCATTTTAAGTTTTGCTTTTTGATTAATAATATTTACTTTAACCACATTAACCCTAAATAATTTTTCAATATTTTTTTTTATATTCTTTTTATTAGCTTTAACATGCACTTTAAAAACAGTTTTATTGTGTTCAGATAAAATTGTAGCT
>CACAIN010000019.1 GCA_902532595.1 uncultured Pelagibacteraceae bacterium | reverse complement strand
ATTCCTAAATACAACTTTATTTTTTTTGTCATAATTTATCTGTACATCAGAAGATAATTAAATTATATAACTTTTAATATCTATGAAAAGAACTTATCAACCAAGTAATCTAGTAAGAAAAAGAAGGCACGGTTTCAGGTCAAGAATGGCAACCAAAGCTGGAAGGCAACTTATAGCCAGAAGAAGAGCCAAAGGTCGAAAAACAATATCAACATAATCAAATAAATGGTTAGGCTTGAAAGTTTAAAAAAAAGCAGCCAGTTCAAGAAAGCATTAAAAGAAAAAAAAATTCACTCAGAATATTTTTCAATATTTGCTGCAAAAAATTTTTATAAACCTAAATATAAAACTAATTTACTTATTAGTTTTATAATGAAAAAAAAAATTGGTAATGCTGTTAAAAGAAACAAAATAAGAAGAAAATTAAAAGCTATTGTTCATAAATTGCTAAAAAAAAGAGGTGCAATTAACAGAGATTATACTTATATAGTTTTTGGAAAATCAAATGCTTATACAGAAAAACAAAGTGTTCTTATGCCAGCAATGATTAAATGTTTTAAAAAATTAAGTAAATGACTAAAATAATTGTATTTTTAAATATTTGTATAATAAAATTTTATCAATATTTTATTTCACCTCTTTTAGGAGGTAGATGTAGATATCTTCCAACTTGTTCAGAGTACTACATAGAGTCTCTTAAAACTCACGGATTAATAAAAGGTTCCATCATGGGGATTAAAAGAATATTCAGTTGCCATCCGTTTAAAAAATTAGGCGGCGGACATGGTTTAGATTTAGTGAAAAATAAAAGAAATTTAACTAAGGAAAAATTAAATGGATAACAAAAATGTTTTTATAGCAATAGCTCTATCGATGTCTGTTTTACTTTTCTGGGCAGCTTTTTTTGAAACTCCTCAACCAGTTAACAATAACACTCTTCAACAAGAAAAGAAAACTAACGAAAATATCATAACACCAAATATTAATGAATCTTTAAAAGTTGATAAAATTTCAAGAAAAAATTCTATTAAAAGTTCTGCAAGGATTAAAATTGAAAACGATAGTATTATTGGTTCAATGTCATTAGAAGGTGGTTTAATAGATGATATTTCATTCAAAAAACATAAACAAAATTTGGAAAGTAATTTAAATGTTGAATTTTTAAATCCAGCTCAAACTGAAAATGGATTTTATGTTGAAACTGGATGGACAAGTATTGGAAATAAAATAAAAGTTCCTTCCAAAAAATCAATCTGGAAAGTTAATGGAAACAAAATTCTAAGTAATAACAAACCAGTGATTTTAGAATGGAATAATAAAGAAGGAATTATATTTAAAAAAAGAATTGAATTAGATAACAAATATCTATTTAAAATTACTCAAGAAGTTCAGAATACAACAAATCAATCGATCGATTTATATCCCTATGCACAAATAACGAGAAATAAAATACCTGATGATATTCAAAATTTTTATATTTCTCACGAAGGATTTATTGGTGTTTTTGATGAAGAACTTAAAGAGGACGACTATGATGATATTGAGGAAAATAAAATAGTTAGAGAGGCAAATGAAGGTTGGCTTGGTATTACTGACAAATATTGGATGACAGCAGTAGTGCCGCAAAAAGGAGAGAATTTTAAATCTACTTTCTTATATAAAGACTCTTTTAAAGCAAACTATATTTTAAATAATCCAACTAAAATTAATCCATCCTCAAGTAATTCTAACGAAGTAAGATTATTTGTTGCAGCTAAAGAAGTTGATACGATAGATTCATATGCCGCTAACCAGAGTATAGATAAATTTGATTTAGTCATTGATTGGGGATGGTTTTATTTTTTTACAAAACCTCTTTTCTTTATAATCGACTATTTATTTAAGTATTCTGGTAATTTTGGAATTGCGATAGTGATTATTACAATTGGAATAAGATTAATTTTCTTTCCGTTAGCAAATTACTCATTCAGATCTATGGCTAAAATGAAAGCTGTACAACCAGAAATGATGAGATTAAAAGAATTACATAAAGAGGATAAAGTAAAGCTTCAGCAGGAAATGATGGCTTTATATAGAAAAGAAAAGATTAATCCAGCATCAGGTTGTTTACCTGTTTTGATACAAATTCCTTTCTTTTTTGCGATTTATAAAATGTTATTCATATCTCTAGAAATGAGACACCAACCATTTTTTGGTTGGATAAAAGATTTATCTGATAAAGATCCAACCTCCATCTTTAATTTATTTGGTTTGATACCTTGGGACCCTCCAAGTTTTTTAATTATTGGTATCTGGCCAATATTGATGGGCGCTTCTATGTGGGTTCAGCAAAAACTTAATCCTGCTCCAGCAGATCCAATTCAGGCAAAAATATTTGCTTTTTTTCCTCTGTTCTTGACAATAATTTTAGCTTCCTTCCCTTCAGGATTAGTAGTGTATTGGACTGTAAACAATATTTTAACAATTGCCCAACAATGGGTAATAATGAAACAGACTAAAGTTAAAACAAATTAAATGTTAAAAGAAATTTCTTTGGATGAGATAAAAAAATTTTGGCCTGAAAAAGCTCCTGATATTAATATTGTTCAAAAATATGTATCCAAATATGAAAAAGAAAAAATTGTTATTAAATATGGAGGAAATGTTTTAATAGATAGAAAAGTATTTAATAATTTTATTTCTGACATATACGTGCTCAACAAATTAGGTCTTTCTATAATTGTAGTTCACGGGGGAGGTCCAAGAATTAAAAGAGAATTAGATAAAAAAAAGATTGTTTCAAAATTTATTAATGGTTTGAGAGTTACGGATAAACACATAATAGATACTGTCGAAGATGTGTTGATTGATTTTAACAAAGATATAGTAAACTCTTTAAAAAACTTAGGCTCTGAAACAGCATCATTTCATTCGAAAAATGATAATATCATAGAAGTTGAACCTGAGAAAGAGGAACTAGGTTTTGTAGGAATTCCAAGAAAGATTAATGTAAATTTAATAGAAGATGCGCTAAATAAAAATAAAATTCCAATAATTTCTCCTTTGGGCTTAGGTAAAAATAATCAAACTTTTAATATTAATGGTGATACAGCCGCAAGTGCTATAGCGAAAAAATTAAAAGCTAGAAGACTTATATTAATGACAAACGTGGAAGGTGTTTACGACGATAAAAAAACTCTTATTTCAGAGATTAAACCTTTTGATCTTGAGAATTTGATCAAATGGAAGATAGTTGAAGGAGGAATGATTCCAAAAATAGAAAATTGTGTTGATGCAGTTGAAAATGGAGTTAGAGGTGTTGTAATTCTTGATGGAAGGAAACCTCATTCTATACTTCATGAAATATTTTCAGATACAGGTTCAGGGACGCTAATAAGAAAATGAATGATTTAAATAACATAAAGTATTGGTTATTTGACTTGGATAATACTTTGTATGATGGTGCTACTAAAGTTTTTGAGCAAGTTGATAAAAAAATGACAAAGTTTATTTCTGAAAAGCTTAATGTAGACCAAGAAGAAGCTAGAAAAATTCAAAAAAATTATTTTCAAGAATATAACACTACACTGAATGGCATGATTAAGCATCATAAAATTGATGCAGATGAATTTTTAGAATTTGTGCATGATGTCGACTTAAATTTTCTTCAAAAAGATAAGTTTTTAGAAGAAGAAATTATGAAGTTGAAAGGGAAAAAAATTATATTTACTAATGGTTCAAGAGCTCATGCTGAAAATGTTACGAAAAGAATTGGAATTGATAAGCTTTTTGATGGAATTTTTGACATTAGAGACTCTGAATTTATTCCCAAACCTTCAAAAGAGGCATACAAAAAATTAGTAGAAAATTACAAAATTGAGCCACAATATTGTATATTCTTTGAAGATATAGCAAGAAATTTAAAACCAGCATATGAACTAGGAATGAAAACTGTTTGGATAAAAAATAACGAGCCCTGGGCAGCAAAATTTTCAGATGCTAAATTTATTAATTATAAAACTGATAAAGTCGCAAATTTCTTAAGGAAAATAAATGAAACCAGATGAACTAGAAAAAATTATTAATGAAGCCTTTGAAAATAGGCAAAGTGTGTCTGATAGCTCAGATAAAAAAATCTTAAATGCTATTAAAGAAACAATAGAGATGACAGATCAAGGTAATCTTAGAGTAGCAGAAAAAAAAAATGGAAAGTGGTCAGTAAACCAATGGGTAAAAAAAGCCATCTTGTTAAGTTTTAGAGTCAATAAAATGGCAATGTCAAAAGGTCCATACACAACTTGGTATGACAAAGTTCCTGGTAAATCTGTCTTGTGGAATGAGAGTGATTGGAAAAAAGCAGGATATAGACATGTTCCTAACGGTGTTGTCAGAAAAGGATCTTTTATTGCAAAGGGTGTTGTTTTAATGCCTTGCTTTGTAAATCTTGGAGCATATGTCGACGAAGGTACGATGATAGATACTTGGGCATCTGTCGGATCTTGTGCGCAAGTAGGTAAAAATTGTCATGTTTCGGGAGGAGCAGGTATAGGAGGAGTGCTTGAACCACTCCAAGCAGGACCAGTAATAATCGAAGACAATTGTTTTATTGGAGCTCGATCAGAAATTGCTGAAGGCGTTCTTGTTGAGGAAGGAGCAGTAATTTCAATGGGTGTATATATTGGAGCCTCAACGAAGATAGTAGATAGAGCAACTGGTGAAGTTAGTTATGGAAAAGTTCCAGCATACTCTGTTGTAGTGCCAGGTTCTATGCCAAATAAAAAAAATCCTGATGGACCATCTTTGTACTGCGCAGTAATAGTAAAAAAAGTTGATGAAAAAACTAGAAGTAAAACATCAATCAATGATTTATTAAGAGATTAATGTCTAGTTTAAATGAATTAAAATTAGCTAAAGAGCTTATTAGGTTTCAAAGTATTACACCTAAAGATGCAGGTGCAATTAATTTTTTAAGAAAAAAACTAAAATCTTTAGGCTTTAAGTGTAAAATTTTAGAATTTAAAGATAAAAAAAGTAAACCTATTAAAAATCTTTATGCTAGACTAGGAAACAAACAACCAAATATTTGTTACGCAGGGCATACGGATGTAGTGCCTCCTGGAAATATCAATGATTGGACAGTAAATCCTTTCAAACCAATTGTTAAAAAAAATCATTTAATTGGCAGAGGAGCTAATGACATGAAAAGTTCTATCGCGTGTTTTATAGTAGCAGTTAATAAATTTCTAAAAAATAAACCGAAATTTAATGGCTCAATTAGTTTTTTAATAACAGGTGATGAAGAAGGTTACGCAATTAACGGGACAAAAAAAGTTGTTGAATATTTAAAAAAGAAAAGAGAAAAGATTAATTTTTGTATTGTAGGAGAGCCTACTAATCCAAATAAATTAGGAGAAATGATTAAAATTGGCAGAAGAGGAAGTCTGACAGGCAAAATAGAAATATCTGGAATTCAAGGTCATGTTGCCTACCCTCATTTGCTAAATAATCCAATTAATACTCTAGTAAATGTCTGTAAAAAATTAAAAGAAAAAAAGTTAGACAAAGGTAACAAAAATTTTCAACCGTCAAATTTAGAATTTACTGGAATTTATGTTGATAATAAAGCTCACAACGTAATTCCAGGAAAAGCAAGAGCTCAATTTAATATTAGATATAATAATTTTCATACAGCAAAATCTCTTAAAAAGAAAATCAACGCTATTGTGAAAAATATTTGTAGGAAAAATAAATGTGCTTTTAAAATTGAATATTTGGCTAACGGAGATTCTTTTTTGACAAAACCAGAAAAAACAATTTTTATGGCAAAAAAAATTATAAAAAAGATTACTAGAATTAATCCAAAATTTTCTACAACGGGTGGTACATCAGATGCTAGATTTATTAGAAAAATTGCTCCTTGTCTTGAATTTGGTCTAGTAAATAAAACTATGCATAAAATTGATGAATGTGTTTCAATTTCTGATCTTAGAAAGCTTACAGATATTTATAAAAATATTTTAGTAGAGTATTTTAAGTGAAATTATATAAAATAAAAAAATCAAATATCGACAATAGAGGTTTGTATGCCAGACAAAATATTAAAGATCGAACAAAAATAATAGAATACAAAGGCAAAATTCTTACCAAAAAACAGGTAGATGAGAATCCAAAATTTGATAATGATAAAGCGATATATCTTTTTAATATAAATAAAAAATATGATCTTGATGGAGACTTTAAATATAATACTGCAAGATTAATTAACCATTCTTGTAATCCAAACTGTGAAGTTTATGGAGCAGGTTTAAAAATTTGGGTTTATGCAATTAGAGATATAAAAAAGAATGAAGAGTTAACTTATGACTATGGGTTTGGGTTTGATCAAGATTTTAAAAATTATCCATGCAAATGTAGAACAGAAAATTGTGTGGGATATATTGTAAAATCTGAGTCGAGATGGAGAATTAAAAAGTCAAAAAATTATAAATCACACAGATGAAGAAAATATTGTTTATTTGTCCAAGAAATCCTTTTTCAGGAAGATATTCGGGTGATGTTATAAGAGCAAAAAAATTTATTTATTCTCTTAGTAGGAGCAATTATGTAAAAATCATAAGTCCTAATTTGAGGGATATAAAAAAAAATGAAAGTAAATTTAGCTATGAAGGTTTTAGTGATACCAATCTTTTTTTAAAATCATTTTATATTTTATTTTCATTCATCAAACTTCAGCCATTACAATTAGGTTATTTCTATTCTCCTCCAATAGTCGAATACGTAAAAAAAAATCATAAAAAATATGATTTCATCTTTTATCAATCTTTTAGATCTGCCCAGTATATCCCTAAAGATAGCACAAAAAAAAA
>CACAIN010000018.1 GCA_902532595.1 uncultured Pelagibacteraceae bacterium | reverse complement strand
TTTGAAAAGATATTTAGTATAACTTAGTAAAAATAATTAAAACAAATAGGGCGTGTAGTTCAGTGGTAGAACGCTTCGTTGACATCGAAGAGGTCATAAGTTCAATTCTTATCACGCCCACCATTTTTGTTGCTTAGAGCTAGTTTTAAGCTGTTTACAATTTTTATCAGAGATATTATAAGTCATTGCCTGGTGATTATTGCGAAGGGGCTACACCCGATACCATTCCGAACTCGGAAGTTAAGTCCTTCAGCGCCGATGGTACTTTGTCTTAAGATACGGGAGAGTAGGACGTTGCCAGGCTTATAAAATTATGAAAGTAGCAAGCTCATTAAAATCGTTAAAAAAAAGAGATTTAAACTCTAAATTAGTAAAACGTAGAGGCAAGCTTTACGTTATAAATAAAAAAAATCCAAGATTTAAAGCTCGTCAAGGCTAATAAAAAAACTTCAGAAATGATAGTAGGTTCAATAAAAGAAGATTTATCATTAGAAAAAAGAGTTTCAATTACACCTGAAACGGCAAAAAATATAATTAACCTTGGATTAAAAATATGCATCGAGAATGACTACGCTACTCATTTAGGAATTAAAGACTCCGAGTATAAAGATGTTGGCGTAGAAATAAAAAATTCATCCAATGAAGTTTTAAATATTTCTAAATTACTATTAAAGGTGAATTGTCCCTCAACTGAAGAAATTTCTAATTTAAAGAATAAAACTATTTTAATTGGGATGTTTAATCCTTCAAAAAACCAGAGTAAATTTAAAGAGATTTTAAAAAAAGATGTAAATATTTTTTCTCTAGAACTCTTACCAAGAATAACACGAGCGCAGTCAATGGATGTTCTGTCTTCCCAATCAAATTTGGCAGGGTATAGATCAGTTGTTGACTCTATTTATGAATTTGAAAAAGCGATTCCTATGATGATGACAGCTGCTGGAACAGTACCTGCAGCAAAAGTTTTAGTAATCGGTGCTGGAGTGGCCGGACTTCAAGCTATTGCAACAGCAAAAAGATTAGGAGCTATAGTGTCTGCCACTGATGTAAGAGCTGCTTCAAAAGAACAAGTTGAAAGTTTAGGAGGTAAATTTTTAACAGTAGAGGGCTCAGAGAATTTAGAAACAAAAGGTGGATATGCCAAAGAAGCAAGTGAAGATTTTAAAAAAAAACAATCAGAAATGATGAAAGATGCTCTTATAAAAAATGATATAGTTATATGTACTGCGTTAATTCCAGGTAAACCTGCACCAAGAATTTTAAGTGAGGAGCTGGTAAAACTAATGAGACCTGGATCTATAGTTTACGATCTAGCTGTCGAACAAGGTGGGAATTCAGCTTTTTCAGAAGTAGGAAAGATTAATAATGTTAATGGAGTTAAAGTTATAGGCGTTAAAAATCTTATGAATAGATTACCTCTGACTGCTTCAAGTCTTTATGCGAAAAATTTATTTAGTTTTATAAGAAACTTATATAGCAAAGAAAAAAAAGATTTTAATATTAATATGGAAGATGAGATCATTCAAAAGACTTTAATCAAGGAGGTTAAGTAATGGAAATAGATCCGTTTATATTTAGATTAAGTATATTTATATTATCAATTTTTATTGGATATTATGTTGTTTGGAGCGTAACCCCGTCTTTGCATACTCCTTTAATGTCAGTTACAAATGCGATTTCTTCTGTAATTATCGTTGGAGCAATTATTGCGGCACTAGCAGGATCGCCAAATAATATTTTTGATATATCAAGTATTTTTGGTTTTTTAGCTATTGTTTTAGCTGCAGTAAATATTTTTGGAGGTTTTTTAGTTACTCAAAGAATGCTGCAAATGTACAAAAAAAAGAAAAATAATAAAAAATGATATCAGCGAATTTATCAGCAATATTTTATTTAATATCAGGAATACTATTTATTCTTGCTCTAAGAGGCTTATCTTCACCAGATACATCTAGACAAGGTAACTATTTTGGAGTCATAGGAATGGTTATTGCTATAGCTGTTACATTTTTATCAATAGGTAATTTTTCTACTTCTATCATTTATGTATTTTTACTTTTGATCTTTGGAGGAGCAGTAGGCTCATTCATTGCATTTAGAATACCAATGACTGCGATGCCAGAATTAGTTGCGGGTTTTCATAGTCTAGTTGGTCTAGCAGCAGTTTTTGTAGCTATAGCAGCTTTTTTAAACCCCTCAGCTTTTAATCTTGGTTCAATAGGAGATATCAAATTAGCAAGCTTAATCGAGATGTCCATAGGAGCAGCTGTTGGGGCTATAACTTTTTCAGGATCAATAATAGCTTTTTTAAAACTTAGAGGAATTATGTCTGGCGCTCCAATTACATTTGCAGGACAACACTACTTAAATCTAATTTTGGGTATTACTATTTTTGTATTAATATTTTATTTGTGTAAATCTCAATCTGAGACCTTTTTCTGGACTGTAATTGCTATTTCTTTTTTAGTTGGAGTTTTATTAATTATTCCAATTGGAGGTGCAGATATGCCAGTTGTTATATCTATGCTTAATTCTTATTCGGGGTGGGCAGCAGCAGGAATTGGATTTACTTTAGAGAATACTGCTCTAATAATTACAGGAGCTCTTGTAGGATCTTCTGGAGCAATTCTCTCTTATATAATGTGTAAAGCTATGAACAGATCTTTCATAAGTGTTATTCTTGGAGGATTTGGCGCAGATAATTCTTCGAGTGCAACAAAAGATAAGCAAGATCAAAAACCTGTTAAAAGTGGAAATGCAGAGGATGCAGCTTTTTTAATGAAGAATGCATCTTCAGTTATAATTGTTCCAGGTTATGGAATGGCTGTAGCTCAAGCACAACATGCTTTAAGAGAAATGGTAGATAAATTAAAAAAAAATGATATTAAAGTAACATATGCAATCCATCCAGTAGCTGGAAGGATGCCTGGTCATATGAATGTATTATTAGCTGAAGCAAACGTTCCTTACGATGAAGTTTTTGAATTAGAAGATATAAATAATGATTTTGCAAATTCAGATGTAGCATTTGTTATTGGAGCCAACGATGTAACAAATCCTGTTGCAAAAACTGATCCAAAAAGTCCTATATTTGGAATGCCTGTACTTGATGTAGAAAAATGTAAATCTGTATTATTTGTGAAAAGAAGCTTATCACCTGGATACGCTGGTATAGATAATGAATTATTTTATAGAGATAATACTTTAATGTTATTTGCAGATGCAAAAAAAATGACAGAGGATATTGTAAAAAATTTAGATTAATGAAAACAAAAATATTTTGTGACAGTGCAGACTATAAAATTATTAAATTTTTTAATAATAAAAACTTAGTTGATGGTTTCACAACTAATCCAAGTCTAATGAGGCTTTCAGGAGCTAAAAACTATAAAGATTATTCATTAAAAATTTTAAAAATTTGTAAAAGAAAACCTATTTCTTTCGAGGTTTTTGCAGATAATCCAAAAGAAATGCTCAAACAAGCATATAAAATTAATAAATGGGGCAAGAATGTTTATGTCAAAATACCAGTTGTTAATTCAAAGGGATTTTTTATGGGTTCTGTAATTAGAGAGTTAAGCAGTAAAGGTATAAAATTAAATATAACGGCTGTATATACTTATGAACAAACACAGAAAATTTTTAAGTGTTTAAATAAAAAAACAAAATCAATAATATCTATATTTGCAGGCAGAATGGCAGACAAAGGTAAAGACCCGCTTCCAATATTTAAAAAAAGTATCGCCTTAACAAAAAAATTTAAAAATATTGAAATTCTCTGGGCTAGTACAAGAGAAGCCTATAATTTTATTCAAGCCAAACAACTGAGATGCAGTATTATAACTATGCCTCCAAAAGTGATTAATCAAATTAGTTCATTTGGCAAAAGTTATAAGGCTTTGACTCTTGATACAGTTAAAGGTTTTTTGACTGATAGTAAAAAATCTAAATTTAAAATTTAAGAAGCTCTAGAACGCCTCTTTCTTTCGTGGGGATCTAAAATTAATTTTCTTAATCTGCAGGACTTTGGAGTAATTTCAAGGGCTTCATCAGTGTTAAGCATACCTAGTTGTTCTGCTATTGCCATTTTTCTTACTGGTGTTAAAACAACATTTTCATCTGTTCCTTGCGTTCTCATATTTGTAAGCTTTTTTCCTTTCATGACATTTATTTCCAAATCTCCACTTTTAGATGCTAGACCAACAATCATACCTTCATAGACCGGATCATTATGAGTGACAAACATTTCTCCTCTTGCCTGAAGATTGAATATCGCGAAAGCAACAGCTTTTCCATTTTCCATAGAAATTAAAGCACCATTTCTTCTTCCATCCATATCTCCAGTGTATTTCCCATAAGAGTTAAAGATTCTATTTATTACTCCAGTTCCTTTGGTTAAAGTTAAGAATCTACTTGTATAACCCATTAATCCTCTGGTTGGAGCATGAAAAATTAACCTTTTTTTATTTTTACCAGTATCTTTTAGTTCAATTAATTTCCCTTTTCTTCTGTTCATAGAGTCGATTATTTTGGAAGAGAATTCTTCATCTAGATCCATTGTAATTTCCTCTATTGGCTCTAATTTATTTCCTTCTTTATCTTTTTGAAATAATACTTTTGGAGGACTCACAGTCATTTCAAATCCTTCTCTTCTCATTTGAGTGAGTAAAATTTCTAGCATCAATTCTCCACGTCCACTTATTATAAAAGCATCTTTATTTTCGTTTTCATCAAAGGATATTCCAACATTATTTTCTGCTTCTAAAATCAATCTTTCTCTTATTTGGGTGCTAGTTAATTTTTTACCTTCTGTTCCTGCAAGAGGTGAGCTGTTAACCGTAATAGTTATAGACATTGTTGGAGGATCAATCGGAGTTGCGTCTATAGGTTTATTTATCTCAAGATCACAAATAGTATCTGCTACATTTGCTTTTTCTAAACCAGCTATTATTACAATATCTCCTGCTTTTCCTATTTCAATGGGCACTCTTTTTGTTCCCTCATACCTAAAAATTTTTGTTAATCTTCCTTCATCAATTTTTTCACCTTTAAGATTAATTGCTTTAATTTGTTGATTTGCTTTGGCCGTACCTTGTGCAATTTTACCAATCAGACTTCTACCTAAAAAACTGTCAGCATAAAGTAACGTAGATAACATTGCGAAAGGTTTTGTTTTATCTAATGGAGGAGGATTTACTTTTTCAATAATCAGATCTAACAAAGGATGCAAATTTTCCCTAGGCCCATCTATTTCTTTGCAAGCCCATCCAGTTCTACCGCTCGCATACAATACAGGAAAATCTAATTGTTCTTCGTTAGCATCTAAACTAACAAATAAATCAAATGTTTCATCTAAAACTTCATTAGCTCTTTGGTCAGATTTGTCTAATTTGTTTATAACCACTATAGGCTTTAAACCTTGTTTGAGGGCCTTAGCTAAAACAAATTTTGTTTGAGGCATCACTCCTTCAGCAGAGTCTATTAATAACAAAGCTCCATCTGCCATATGTAAAACTCTCTCTACTTCAGCAGCAAAATCTCTGTGACCTGGTGTATCTATAATATTTATTCTAGAATTTTTCCAATTTATCGAGGTTGGCTTTGCTAAAATTGTAATACCTCTTTCTTTTTCAAGCTCACCTGAGTCCATAAGCCTTTCTTCAACAACCTCGTTGTCTCTAAATAAGCCGCTTTGTTTCATTAAATTATCAATCAAAGTTGTTTTACCATGATCAACATGTGCAATGATCGTTATATTTCTGATTGTATTGGTCATTATTTTGGTTGCGGGGGTAGGATTTGAACCTACGACCTTCAGGTTATGAGCCTGACGCACGTACCTTTCTGCTTAAAATCATGGGCTTTAATAACATACAAACGCAAAAAAGCTAGATAAATTTTTTAAGATTCATTAACGTTGTGTCAGGGATGTGTCAGTAGACATCTTAGAAAAAAAGTGAGAATATTGCGCCATGAAAAAATCAATTATAATATTTTTCGTATTAGGTTTTGTTTCAGCGTGCAGCACTTACACGCACACACCCATTATTGATAGCAGAGGATCTCATTTAAAAGGTGCAGATCTTAAACGTTATCATGATGATCTTTTTACATGCCAGGAAATTGCAGCTAACCAAGAGGTAAATAAAAAGAAAACTCGTATCTTTACTGAAAGATGTATGGAAGGAAGAGGATATGTCATTCTGGATAAAGATATGTAGTTTGATTGTCCTGTTATTTTCTATCTCCTCTTGTGCCGACTATAAACCTGTTATCGATTTTAGAGGTTCTGAAAAAAAAGGTGCAGATTTAGAAAGATATGATGATGATCTTTCTTCCTGTAAAAAACTTGCTGAACAAACAGTTCCTAACGCACAACATAAAATAGAAAAAACTTTATTATTACCCGAAGAAACAGAACGAGGATTGATTGTAAAACGTTGTTTAATAGGAAGAGGTTGGTCAGTTGTTCGTTAGAAAAATAATCATATTATTGAGTTTAATTATTGTTACATCTTGCACAAGTTACAAACCTGTCGTTGACCATCGAGGATCCAAGGAAGGTGTCTCTAAACGCTATCACGATGATTTATTCACTTGCAGAAAAATTGCTAAAGAAAACGTCAACCAAGCTTGGGAAGGGTATAAGGTTGTTCATAACTGGTACATTCGACCAGGTATGCTCTGGCTTCCTGATAAAATGGAAATGCGATATAAAAAATTAGTCAAGACCTGCTTGGTGAACAGAGGACACAACGTATTAGATTAATGAGTGATAAAAATATATCTCCAAAAGTTCAAAGGGTTTTAGATTTTATACAAACACAAGAAAATTCTAAAACAGAACTTATAAATTATTTTAATAATATTAATAATGACCCATCCATAAGCGATTATGAAAGGGAATCCCTAGTTAAAGCTGTTGAAACAAAAATGAGAACTAAATTTCCCAAGAGTGCAAAAAAGATTTTAGGTGGAAAAAGTGCAAAAGCTCAAGAGTTTCTGGAGGAGATTTTTCATTCATTAGAAAAAGAATTTGATTGGTCAAAAAATTGTGTTGGTAGCAAAGTAAAAGTGGGCGGCAGCATGATTAGCGGAAAAGAATATGTTTGTTGGTATATTTCGTATAAAAATGATGATGGATATTCAACGGGTTTTGCCTATCGACAAAAAACACCAAAAGATGATCCTTATTTAGACGTTGATTATAGAAAAGTAGGCAAAGAGTTTGAAAAAGATAAAAAAGTGAAAATATTTCCAGTTGAATTAAAAGATGATGCCTTAAATCTTTATAAAAATTTTTTAACTAAAACAATAAAATAATTAGATTAAGATCTCGATAAATTATGTTTAAATGTTTGACTTGGAATTTAGGACATAGATTAAAAAAAATTCCTTCACAAATGAAAGCTGTGATGGATAGAAATCCTAATATTATTGCATTTCAAGAAATAACATTAGAATCATCAAAAATAATAAAAAAAATTCTATCGTCCAGTTATAAAAATATCGTAGATAGTTTTGAATTGGTGTTAGATCAATCCTTATTGAAAGGACCTAGAAGATTGGGCGTATTGATTGCTACTAATTATGATTTAAAACCTAGATCACAAAATGAATTTGAAATACCTTGGCCTGAAAGAATTTTAGCAGCTGATATTGATACTTCTAATCAAACAATCGAATTTTATAATGCTTATATTCCTCCAGGCTCTTCTAATCGCTGGAAAAAAATAGAAACTTTAGAAGGTCTTTACAAAGGTTTGGCTAAACATACGGAGAAAAAAAGAATTTTATGTGGTGACTTTAACACTCCTCAGGACGAATTATTAAAACATGGAGTTTGCACTTTTGCACAGAAAATTAATAAAAAAGGAGTACCAAAACTTAAAAAAATATTTAGAGGAGGAAGTGGAAATCGCTGGGATCAAGGAGAGAGAAATGCATTGGAAGGTTTAAAAGAATTTAATCTCAGTGATGCTTATAGACGGATTCACCCTATACCAAAGAAAGCTTACAGCTTTGTTATAGAACGAAGAGGCAAAGTGGTTGCTAAAAGACGGTTTGATCATTTTTTTCTCTCGAAAGAATTTAAAATAAAATCCATAGAATACCTTCATCAATTTCGAGAGAGCGGATTAAGTGATCATTCTCCATTAGAATTAATAGTTCATTGAAAATTCACCTCCTGTTGTGTCAGGCGTGTGTCAGAAATTGTCTTAACGTTAAATTTTGGTTGCGGGGGTAGGATTTGAACCTACGACCTTCAGGTTATGAGCCTGACGAGCTACCAGACTGCTCCACCCCGCGTTGAATTAAAATTTTTTAATATTTATTGCTTGGAGTTTATTTTTTTCTTCTTTTATATCGAATTTTATTTTTTGCTCTTCTTTTAATACTCTTAATTTAGATTCTTCCAAAGCTGAAACATGTAAGAAAATATCTTTATTTGTTTCATCATCAGTAATAAATCCATAACCTTTCTTTGAATTAAACCATTTAATTTTACCTGACGGCATTATTGATCCTCTCATTTTATATAAATTAGTACCTATTTTTTAATTTTTGAAGCTTTTTAATTCGTTTGATATTTTCAGTTTGAACTCTCTTTTTTCTCTCTGAAGGTTTTTCATACGTGCTTTTCATCTTCATTATTTTAAAGAATCCTTCTTTTTGAAGTTTTCTTTTTAAAATCCTTATTGCTTGTTCAACATTATTATCTTTAACGTCTATCTTAATAAATACCTCCTGTTGGTTTCAAGTTGATTATCATCTGCATCATTAATTGTCTATACTGAAGCTGCTTGAGCTTTTTTTTCTTCTCTAATTTTAGCTTTTTTCTCTCTTTCAACTCTTCTTTTTGCTTTATCAATACTTTTTTGAAAAGCCTCTTGAGTGCAAAGTGCTAAAATTACAGGATCTCTTGGTTTGAGATTTGAAAAGTTCCAATAACTTCTTTTTCTTATCAATGAAACGGTTCCTTTTGTGCTTCCTACTAATTTTGATATTTGTCCATCAGTTAATTCAGCCGCATTTTTGCACAACCATAAAATAGCGTCAGGTCTATCTTGTCTTTTTGAAAGAGGAGTATACTTAGGTTTTTTTCTTTCTTTAACCTCAATTTCATCTACTTTTTTAATTAAACTCAATTTTTTTTGAGGATCTTTTGAACAAGACTCTATCTCATCTCTAGATATTTGACCTGCTAAAATAGGATTATATGCTTTTATTCCTTTAGCTACATCTCCGTCTGCTATTCCTTTAATTTCCAATTCGTGTAATTTACAAAATTCAGCTATTTGTTTAAATGTTAGTGTCGTATTTTCTACCAACCAAACAGCTGTAGCTTTTGGCATAAAGGGAGCTTCTGTCATATACTATTTTTTTGTTCTAAGGTTGCTAAATTTTTTATTGTATTTACTTACTCGTCCTTTATCGAGAATTTTTTGTGCACCACCTGTCCATGCGTAATGTGATTTTGGATCGATATCTAGTTTTAAAGTATCATTTTCTTTTCCCCAAGTAGATCTAGTCTCGAATTCAGTACCATCAGTCATTATTACTTTTATTTTATGATAGTCAGGATGTATGTTTTTTTTCATGAGGCGTGTTTTATATGATTAAAGCTTTTTACTCAATATTTTTTTTAAGAATTAAATCCCTCAATTCATCATGAATGTTTGAATTTGAAGCTAAAATGTTCCTTTTTAGCGGGGCTTTATTATCCATTTCAAAAAAATCAATAAATCCACCAGCTTCTTTTAAAATAATTATACCAGCAGCAATATCCCAATAATTTAATTCTCTTTGCCAATAACCATCAAATCTACCGCAAGAAACATAAGCTACGTCTAAAGCCGCACTACCAAATTTTCTTACAGGTGACAGAATGTTATTTGAT
>CACAIN010000017.1 GCA_902532595.1 uncultured Pelagibacteraceae bacterium | reverse complement strand
TGGTTCAACAAAACAAGCTATGGACTATGCAAAGATAGTACATGAAATGTATTTAAGAAGAGAATTAGTTTTAATTTCTGATAAATTATCTTCTGATACCCTAAATACTAAAGAACAAAATGCAGAAAGTATTATTGAAGGTACTGAAAAATCATTATTTGATTTGGCAGAGAGAGGGAGCTTTTCACAATCGTTTTTAAAGTTTAATCAAGCCCTGGATCAAACTATTGAAATGGCTACACAAGCTATGAAAAGTGATCAAGGTATTGTTGGGGTACCAACTGGTTTAAAAGATTTAGATGAAAAATTAGGTGGACTTCATAAATCTGATTTAGTGATATTAGCTGGTAGGCCTGGCATGGGTAAAACTGCTCTGGCAACAAATATAGCTTACCACGCTTCTCAAAATTTAATGAGTCGTCAAGAAAAATCATCTGTAGCCTTTTTCTCACTAGAGATGTCATCAGAACAATTGTCTACAAGAATTCTATCTGAACAGGCTAGAATTAAATCTGATGATATACGAAGAGGAAAAGTTACAGAAGAGGAAATTAATAGATATATTGAAACTTCAAGAAATATTTATAATCTCCCTTTGTTTATAGATGAGACTCCAGCCATTACAATTGCTACTCTTTGTAATAGAGCAAGACGTATTAAACGTTTGTTTGGAGTTAGTTTAATTGTAGTAGATTATATTCAATTAATGAGAGCACCAAGTTCAAATAGAGGAGATAATAGAGTTCAAGAAGTTTCTGAAATTACACAAGGTTTGAAAGCTTTAGCTAAAGAACTTAAAGTCCCAGTATTGGCTTTATCTCAGTTGTCTAGAGCGGTTGAGTCAAGAGATGATAAAAAACCACAATTATCTGATTTAAGAGAGTCTGGATCTATAGAACAAGACGCAGATGTGGTGATGTTTGTTTATAGAGAAGCTTACTATTTAGAAAATAAACAACCAAAATTAGGATCAATAGAATATGCTGAATGGCAGACTAAAATGAATGACGTAAATGGATTAGCAGACATTATACTTGGAAAACAAAGGCATGGTCCTACTGGTGTTATAAAAGTTGAATTTGAAGGAATATATACAAAATTCAAAGATTTAAGCAAAAATTAATACCAATTTTCCTTTAGTTATCATAAATTTAAGATATATCTGAAATACCTCTATGTTTGCTAGTATTTACAAAAAATTAGTTATTGATTTTCCAAAGTTCACGCTTTTTCTAATACTTGTATTATTATCTTTTTCACTTTTTCATGCCAAAAATTTTAATTTAGATGCATCATCTGACGCTCTCTTGCTTGAAGGAGATCCGGATCTTAAATATTTAAGAGAAGTTAATGAAACTTATGGTTCAAAAGACTTCCTAGTTTTAACATATGCTCCAGTTTCAAGTTTTATTGAAAAAGAAACTATTCTTAATCTTCAGTTATTAAAGTCTAAAATAGAAAAGTTAACCTGGGTTGATAGCGTTATTACAGTTATTGATGTTCCTCTTTTAAAAAGTACCGACGAAGGGTTAATGGAAAGGTTAAAAAATTATAAAACTTTAGCCTATCCAGAAATAGACAGAAAAAGAGGATTCGATGAAATAATAAATAGTCCTATCTATAAAAATTACGTTATTAGCGAAGATGGTAAAACTTCGGGGATTGTTATTTATTTAAAAAAAGATGAAAGACTCGCGGAATATATAAAAGTTAAAGATAAATATTTTAATCAATCTATTGAAACAGGTTTGTCAAAAAAAGAAAAAATAAATTATAAAAAATTTCTCAATGAATACGAAGAATATAAAAATTTATACAATATTAGAAATCATCAAAATATAGCCGAAATAAGAGATGTGATTAGCAAATATGGAGCGAATGCTAAGATACATCTAGGAGGTATTCCAATGATTGCTGATGATATGATGAGCTATATTAAAAGTGATATAGTTGTTTTTGGAATTGGAGTTTTCATTTTTATTATTTTAACACTTTGGTTTATTTTTAGAAACTTTAAATGGGTAGTAATGCCATTACTAGGATGTGCAACTTCAGTAATCATAATGGTTGGTCTTTTAGGATTAATTGGATGGAAAGTAACTGTAATCTCATCAAACTTTATTGCTTTAATGCTGATATTAAACATGGCAATGAATATCCATGTAACTGTTAGGTTTTTACAATTAAAAAAAGAGTTTCCTCAATTGACAAAAGGTGAAGCTGTTTTTGAGGCTAGTAAAAAAATGATGCTTCCAATTCTTTATACTGTTTTAACTACTATATGTGCTTTCTTGTCTTTGGTGTTTAGTGGAATAAAACCAATAATTGATTTTGGGTTGATGATGACTTTAGGATTAATAGTTTCATTATTAGTTACATTTTTATTACTACCTTCCTTATTAACCTTATTTTCATCCAATGATGAGATAGATGTTAAAGACACGGAAAAATCCTTCATTACTTCTGCTTTAGGTTCTTTTGCTAAGAATAATAAAATTCTAATTTTTGGGTCTACCTTGTTAGTAATCTTATTTAGTATAGTTGGAATATTTAAGCTAGAAGTTGAGAATAGTTTTATAAATTATTTTGATAAAGAAACAGAAATTTATAAAGGGATGAAAAAAATCGATGATGATCTAGGCGGTACTACTCCTTTAAATATAATTTTAAAATTCCCTGTAAAGAAAAAAGAAATTAATGAAGAGAGTGATGAATTTGATGAATGGGAAGAAGAAAACGAGACCAATGAAGATAAAGCTAAGTATTGGTTTACGAGAGATAAAATGAATAAGATCATTAAAGTTCATGATTATTTAGACTCTTTGCCAGAAATTGGAAAAGTTTTATCATTTGGTTCAATTTTAAGAGTAGCTGAAGATTTAAATAATAAAGAACTACAAAGTTTAGAAATAGCAGTTTTATACAGTAAAATTCCTGAGGCTATAAAAAAAGAAATTGTTACACCTTATATCTCTGTTGATAAAGATGAAGCTAGAATTAGCCTAAGAATTAAAGACTCCTTAGAAAATTTAAGAAGAAATGATTTAATAAAAAAAATTGATTCTGATTTGAACAGGAAATTAGGTTTAGATAGAGATGAGTATAAATTAGTAGGTGTTCTAATCTTATTTAATAATTTATTACAGAGTTTATTTAAATCTCAAATACTTACGTTGGGTATAGTCATGCTCGGAATTTTTTTAATGTTTTTAGTTTTATTCCGAAATATTGTTCTTGCTTCTATAGGAGTTGTACCAAATTTTATAGCAGCTTTTTTTATTCTTGGTATTATTGGTTTACTTGGTATCCCTTTAGATATGATGACAATAACTATAGCAGCTATTACAATTGGTATAGCTGTAGACAATAGTATTCATTATATTTACAGATTTAAAGAGGAATTTAAAAAAATAAATAACTATAATAAAACTCTTGATAGGTGTCATAGTACTGTTGGTATTGCAATTTTAAATACTTCGATAACTATTGTTTTTGGGTTTTCAATTTTAGTTTTATCAAATTTTATACCAACAATATATTTTGGTGTCTTCACAGGTATTGCGATGTTGCTAGCCATGATTTCAGTCTTAACTTTACTTCCTAAATTATTATTAGTTTACAAACCTTTTGGGGCTGAAAAGACAAATTAAAAAAATGGGAGATTTTTCTAAAATTCTATCAAGTATCAACATTTTTGATAGTATTTTTTTAATTATAATGATTTATTTTATAATTCAGTGTTTTTTAAAAGGTTTTTCTCTAAGTTTTATCTCTTTTATGAAATGGGTTTTTGCTTTGGTCGTTACAATTATTTTAGTTCCGAAATTACAACCTTGGGTGAATGATTATATCGAGTCTGAATTTATAAATAATTTTGGTATCGGAATCGCTATATTTATTTGCACTTTATTTTTAACTATTCTTGCAGGAAAATCCTTAAGTAGAGCTGTTACATGGACTGGTGTAGGATCAATTGATAAAAGTTTTGGCCTATTATTTGGATTTTTTAAAGGTTATGTCGTTTCAATATGTTTATTTTCTATATTAAATTGGTTTTATCCATATCAAAATTGGGGTATATCAGCTGAGGATGCAATCTCTTTTAACATCGTAAAAAAAGGAAGTGAAATACTTATAGAAGAATTTCCTTCTAGTGAAGATTTCATAGATACAAAAGATAAAATTGAAAAAATTTAATTCAGATAAATTAAGAGAAGAATGCGGTATATTTGGTGTATCTAATCATGAAGATGCTGCAGCTTTAGTTACTTTAGGTCTACATGCCTTACAACACAGAGGTCAAGAAGGGTGCGGAATAGTATCCTATGACGGAAAAACCTATCATTCTGAAAAAAGACAAGGTTTAGTTGGAGATCATTTTACCAAGAGTGATGTTATAAATAAACTACCTGGTAAATTTGCTATAGGTCATAATCGATATTCTACAACTGGAGAGACTTCTTTAAGAAACATACAACCATTTTTTGCTGATCTACACATGGGTGGATTAAGTATTGCCCATAATGGCAATCTAACTAATGCATTATCTTTAAGAGAATCTTTAGTGAAAGATGGTGCAATTTTTAGAACTACAAGTGATACTGAAACAATTGTTCAATTAATTGCAAAATCTAAAAGAGATAGAATAGTAGATAAATTAATAGATGCACTTTTTCAAATACAAGGTGGTTATTCTCTTGTCATAATGACTAATAAAAAAATGATAGGAGTGAGAGATCCTTTCGGAATACGACCTTTGGTAATTGGTAAATTGAAAGAATCTTATATTCTCGCCTCAGAAACTTGCGCATTAGACATTGTTGGTGCAAAGTTTGTAAGAGAGGTAGAAAATGGTGAAATAGTAGTAATAGAAAATAATGAATTAAATTTTATCAAACCATTTCCCAAACAAAAAGCACGGCCTTGTATATTTGAGTATATTTATTTTGCAAGACCCGATAGTATTATTGGAGGAAAATGTGCTTATGAATATCGTAAAAATTTTGGTGTTCAGTTGGCAAAAGAAACAGATATTAAAGCTGATATTGTAGTACCAGTGCCAGACTCTGGTGTACCTGCTGCCTTAGGTTATGCAGAATATTCGAAGAAAAAATTTGAATTAGGATTAATAAGAAATCATTACGTAGGTAGAACTTTTATTGAACCCACTCAAAACATTAGAAGTTTAGGTGTAAAACTAAAATTAAGTTCAACTAAAAGTCTAGTAAAAGATAAATCTATAATATTGATAGACGATTCTTTGGTCAGAGGAACAACATGCTATAAAATTGTAAAAATGCTTTATGAGTCTGGTGCTAGAGAAGTGCATGTAAGAATCGCTTGCCCAGAGATAAAGTTTCCTGATTTTTATGGTGTTGACATGCCTACTAAAGAAGAATTGTTAGCTCATAAAAAAACTAACCAAGAAATGTGTGAGTATATTAAAGCGAAATCGCTAAAATTTTTAAGTTTAGATGGGCTTTATGAAGGACTTGAAAAAGGAAAAAGAAACAACGTTTATCCTCAATTTAGTGATCACTACTTTACTGGTGAATATCCTATTAAACCTTCAGATAATTTAGAAAGATCAAAAATCACTCAATTGTCTTTATTGAGCAGCAAATCAAATAATTAATTGATAATCATTAATTTTTTTCTCTTATTTAAATATAAAATTGAGTCATTTATAAATATAGGCTGTGTTTCTAATTTTGATGGTAATTTATTGATACCGTTTATTTTGCCATTAGCATTAAAATTTACTAAATAAGAATTATTTAAAAATATAAATAAATTATTGTTCAGAATTGATAAAAATTTTATATTTATTGGCTTTTGTTTAGACTTTAAAAACTTAGCTATTTCATTACCTATATCAATAGAATAATTTAATCTTCCAGAGTCTAAATCTATACATACAAGTAAATTATCCTTAGTAATTATAAATAAACTTTTACCTGAAATTATTGGTTTTACAATTGATGTTATTGGCATTTTAAAAATAGTGGATCCAGTTTTAGAGTTAATTACGTATAAATTAGGGTCTGTAGAAATAATAATTTTGTCTTTGTTAAAAACAATTTGATTAGAAAAAAATAAATTGTTTGTTCCGACACTTAAAGATGTATTTAAATTTACAAACCAATTAATAGCAAAATTGTTTTTATTTATTGAATAAAGAGATCCATAATTATTTAAAAAAAACACTGATTGATTACCTAAGGCTAAAGAGTTTATAAAATCATTTTTTACAATTACTTCTTCAGTTGGAATATATTTTAATCTTTCTCCGTTATTTTTGTTAATAAAATATAAGAAGTTATTTTGATCCGCCAAGATAACTAGATCACCCGATATTTTAATATTAGATCTAAAAGGTATTCTAAAATTTTTAGCCCATATCAGTTTTTGAGTTTTATAATTAAGGGCATATAAATAACCAATATTATCTGAAATATAGACTATATTTTTTTCAATTACAAAACTAAGATTTTTTTTTAGTTTTTTAAATTTTTTTTTGTAAAAATTAAATTCATAAATAACTCTCTGCTTTTCAACTGAGAATACTTTAATATTTCCTTTAATATCAGTTAAAAAAATATTTCCATCCTTGAAAAGAAATTTATCTTTGATTTCGCGACTAGCTAATCTTTTGCTTTTAAAAAGCACTTGATTTTGATTTTTGTAACTAAAATTAATATAATTATTGGAGTTGTGATAAAATTCGTCTGGCCACTCAAAATTGCTTTTAATAGGATCTAGTATAATCTGTAAATAATTTTTCGGTGGAATTATATTATTAAATGATTTTTGTTTAGCATACAGTGTTTCAAAATTTTCAAATCTGTTTTTTTTAATTAAGTCAATTTCATTACTATTTTTCCAAATACCAGTTTTATTATCAAAAGAACAATGTGATAAAAATAATACCGCTATTAAAAATTTTTTCATGATTATTTATTAATAAATAAAAAAATTTAACTTATTGCTTTGATAGCTCTAAAGCAATATTTCCCCATATTGAATTTTGAGATATAATTTCTTGAAGCAATTCATTCCCTTCTTTCGGCCTAGATATTTTGATCAAATATAAAGCTTTCTTTAATTTTATTAAGTTTTTTCTTTCTTTTTCATTTTTTGCATTTTCTATAATATTAAATAACTTTAATATTTCTTCACTATTTTGCTCAAGTTCATTTTCTATAATATTGTTTAATGCTAAAATTGAGTAAAATTTATTTTTACTCAATATAATTTCCTTATAAATAATTTTTGATTTTTCTCTGTCTTCTGACAAATATAATCCAGCTTTAATATATTTTTCAGAAATTTTTTCATTTTGATTATCTTGATAATAATTAAAGAAAAATATAATTGATAAAATGGTTATTATAATAAATATAATTAATAATAATAGTTTCCTTTTTTTTTTGATAGTATTTGTGATTTTCTCAACTAAGTCTGGTTTATCTGTAATGTTATTTTCCATATAAAAAGTTTTTGTTTTTGGGAAATAATTTATTTTTCACTTCTTTACTATATTTTTTTACAGCTTTTTCAATTATTGTGTTTAGATTGACATATTTTTTTACAAATTTTGGATAAAAACCACTTAAACCTAGAATATCGTCAGTTACTAAAATCTGACCATCGCAGTATGAGGATGAACCGATGCCAATTGTGGGTATTTTTAATAAATTTGTAATTATTTTTGCTGTATTAGGCGTTACACACTCTAAAACTATTGAAAAAGCACCAGCTTTTTCAATCAACATCGCCTCTTTAATTAAATTTTTAAATTCTCTTTTATTTTTGCCTTCAACTTTAAATTTTTTTTTAAATTGAGGAGTAAAACCTATATGTCCCATTACAGGTATTTTGGCCCTAGTTATTTCTCTTATTATTTTAAAATTTTTATTATTGCTTTCTATCTTGACAGCATCACAATTCGTTTTTTCAAAAATTAATTTTGCATTTTTTTTTGCTTGAAGAGGATTTCTATATGAGCCTTTTGGCATATCAACCACCAATAAAGATTTATTTATCCCTTTTCTAACACTTATACTGTGTTGAATAATGGTATTTAATGTAATTTTGTGAGTGTTTTTCATTCCATACAAAACATTAGCCATTGAGTCTCCAACTAAAATTATATCGCAGTGTCTATCTAATATTTTTGCAAAATTTTTTGAATAAGCTGTTAAACTCACAATCTTACTCCTTTTTTTTTTAAGTAATATTTTTTTAATTTTTTTAGACATTATTCCAACTCAATTGTACTTGGTGGTTTTGATGTTATATCATACACCACTCTATTAATGCCTGGTACACCATTAACAATTTTATTTGAAATTTTATCTAAAAAATCCTTTGGAAAATTAAAATAATCTGCTGTCATGCCATCTTCGGAAACAACTGCTCTTAATAAGCAGGTATATTCATAAGTTCTTGAATCTCCCATTACACCAACTGTTTTCATGGGTAACAATCCTACATAAGCTTGCCATATCTTATGATAAAGTTTTTGATTAATTAACTCATTTATATAAATATAGTCAGCTTCTTGAAGAATCTTTATTTTCTGAGGTGTGACTCGACCTACTATCCTAATTGCCAAACCTGGACCAGGGAATGGATGCTTTTTTCTAATGTTATCAATTAAACCTAGTGATTTACCTAAAATTCTAACTTCGTCTTTAAAAAATTCCTTTAGAGGTTCGATTAATTTTAAATTCATCTTCTTGGGTAGTCCTCCAACATTATGGTGAGATTTTATTTTAGATGATTGACTTCCTGTTGCAGAACGGCTTTCAATAACATCAGGGTATAATGTTCCTTGTGCAAGATATTTTATACCTTTAAATCTTCTAGATTCTTTTTCAAAAATTTTGATAAATAAATTTCCTATTATCTTTCTTTTCTTTTCTGGATCATGAATATTTTTAAGTTTTTTAAAATATATTTTTGAAGCATTAATTAATTTAACATTTAATTTATATTTTTTTTTAAAAATATTATAAGAGTATTTAAATTCATCCTTTCTCATCAATCCTGTATCAACCATAATACAAATAAGATTTTTTCTAATAGCTTTGTTGATTAATAAAGCAACTACACTACTATCTACACCACCAGATAAAGCGCAAATTACTTTGTCATTTTTTACAATTTTTTTAATTTCTTTAATTAATTTAATCTTTTGTGACGTTACATGCCATTTTTTTTTTATTTTACAAATAGAAAATAAAAAATTCTTAAATATTTGTTTTCCATTTTCTGTATGTGTTACCTCTGGATGGAATTGTACTCCATATATATTACTATTAGTATTTTCTATAATAGTTAATTTTGATTCTTTTGTGGATGCAATTGTTTTAAAACCTTTGGGGGCTTTCGTTACGGCATCTTGATGGCTCATCCAAACAGATTTATTTTTTATATTAAAGAAATTTTTCGTTAACAAAGATTGATTTTTTCTAAAAAGGATAGCTCTTCCAAACTCTCTTTTAGTTTTTGAAGATTTTATATAACCGCCAAATAATTTAGCAATTAATTGCAATCCATAACATATCCCAAGAATAGGAATTTTTTTTAAAAAAATTTCTTTTGGAATTCTTGGGAATATTTTTTTTGTTACTGTTGAAGGGCCTCCAGATAAAATTATTCCTTTTATTTCATTATAATTTTTTATTTTATGCAGATCATTAATAGTAATAATTTCTGAGAAAACACCTAGGTCTCTTATTCTTCTTGCTATTAGTTTTGTAACTTGTGAACCAAAATCAATGATAATAATTTTCTCCTTGAGATCGTGAAATTGCATTTATTTTTTGGAAGAATTGTCTATTTGAATCTTAAGTTGTGTGCTTTTCTGGCAATAGTTTTTACAAAAATTAAGCAACTGTTCTATCAATTTTTTACTTCCTTTATAATCAGACTGGTCTAATCTTAGCTTAGCAAGATTAAATACTGCTTCTTCATTTTTTGGATTAAGTAAAATTACCGTATTTAAATTTTTTTCTTCAAGTTCTTTTTTTTTTTGAATATTAAATATTCTGGAAAGATAAAGGTATGACTTTTCACTTTTTGGATTAAAAACTAAATCTTGTTCAAATTTAAACTTTGCTTTTTCTAAATCATTTTTTTCATAAAATATTAATCCTTGGCTAAAGTAATCGGTGTTAGCTGATAGGTTGCTAGGTATTAAAATAATAAAAAAAATAATCTTTAATAATTTCATATCTATAATTTAAAATTTAATGTTGGTTCAATCATTTCTACACTATGTACCATGCTTTCATAAAATCCCGCCTTGGTAATTTTAATG
>CACAIN010000016.1 GCA_902532595.1 uncultured Pelagibacteraceae bacterium | reverse complement strand
CTTTTATACGATAATCAAATATTTTATAATTATTAAAGTTTCTATTATTTTTTGACTTCATGAAATTTTTCAAACTAAATAAATAATCTTGATTAGGTAATTTTATTACTTTATCATCATACATAACTAAATCCCACCTGCCAGACTCAAAAAAATAATAAGATTTTATCTTTTCTAATGGAAATTGAATATTTTTAAGATCATTATATAAGGAGTGGAAATGCTCTCCATTGCCAAAGACTGTAGGTAAATTAGTATATTTTTCTATATCTCTATAATTTATAATGCTGCCTTTGTCTGAAATATAAAATTTTTTTTTCTTATTTTGTAAAACTGCTATAGGCTTTTTTTCAACTATTATTAATTTTAAAGTATTTGGGTAAATTTTTTTAATACTAAAACTTTCAATAAAAGTTTCATTTTTTAAATTTTCTGCAACATCTTCTATATTTAAAAAAAATAAATTCTCATTGTATAAAAAATTTAACTTTTTTTTAATTTCATCTGATTTTAAAATTGAATTATTATCAATTTTAATCTTTTTAATATTCAGATGTGAGTCTTTAATAAAATTAAATTTTGGAGTGTAAGTAGTTAAAAAAATAAAAAATATAATCAACCAAAATAATGACTTTTTCATTTATTTATACTGGCATTGAGTAATATTTTTTCTACTAAATTCTCAAAAGATATTCCTTTATAGCTAGCTATTTCAGGAACTAATGATAAATCGGTCATCCCTGGTTGAGTATTAATCTCTAGTAGATAAAATTGACCTTTAAAAAATTTAAAATCTGATCTTGTTACACCTTTGCAGCCTAAAGCATTATGTGCTTTTTTTGCAATCCGGAGAACTTCTAGATACTTAGATTTTTTTAGATTAGCTGGCATTATATGTTTAGTTTTTGCTTTTTTTGAATATTTGGCTTTATAATCATAAAACTGTCTCTTTGGTTGAAGTTCAATTGCGCCTAATGGCAAACCATTAATAACAGCAACTTGAATTTCTTGGCCTCCAATATAAGGTTCAAAAATTAATTCTGAATATTTTTTAAAAAGAAATTTTGTAGATTTATTAAGATCTATAATACTTTTACATATTTGTACTCCTATGCTAGAGCCTTCATTTATAGGCTTAACTACAATAGGAAATTTAATTTTTTTTTTCTTGATACATATGTTCAAATCAATTTTATTATAATCATCTTTATTAAAAACAAAATATTTTGGAGACTTAATCTTATTTTTTTTAAAAATTTCTTTAGAGATTACCTTATTCATTGAGTTGTATGAACTAATTACCCCTGAATGAGTATAAGGAATTCTTAAGTATTCAAAATAACTTTGAGCAACTCCATCTTCTCCATCTTTTCCGTGGAGAGCATTGAAAATCACATCCGTTTTATTTTTATCGATTAAATTCAAAGGTTTCTTTTTAGGATCAAAAGTTGATACTTTATAACCTATTTTCTTTAATGCTTTTATGCATGCCCTTCCACTATCAAGGCTAACTTCCCTTTCTCCAGATGTGCCTCCAAGCACTACTAAAACTTTTTTATTTTTCATTCCCAATAATCTTAATCTCTAATTCAAGATCAACTCCAGTTTTAGTTTTCACTTCTTTTTTTACCTGATTTATCAATTTTTCTATATCTGAAGTTCTGGCGTTTCCATTATTGATAAAAAAATTACAGTGTTTTTCAGAAATCTTTGCATCTCCCACATAAAGTTTATCACAACCTGACTCTTTGATAAGCATCCATGCTTTTTTATCACCATTATTTTTAAAAGTGCTCCCACCAGTTTTTATTTGACTTGGTTGAGATTCTTTTTTTCGTTGAATTAATTCGATCTGTTTTTTTTCAATTAATTGTTTTGATGAAACAATGCCTTGAAGTTTTGCCGACAAAATTATGTAATTTTTAGGTAGATCTGTACCTCTATAATAAAATTTAATTTCATCTTTTTTTATTTCTTTTTCTTTACCATTGTCATCAATAACTTTAATAGATAATAAAATTTTAGAAATATCAGAACCATAGCATCCACTATTCATTGTTATTGCTCCACCTATAGAACCTGGGATACAAGATAAAAATTCCATCTTGCTGATATCGTTTTTTTTTGCAAAATCTGAAACTTGTTTATCTAATGCTGCTGCGCCAACCTCAATTGTATCTTTTTCCAATAACTTAAGATCTGAAAATTTCGAACTTAATTTAATCACAACTCCCTTTACACCAGAGTCTCTAATTAAAGTATTTGAACCAGCTCCCAAAATATGTTGCTTAAAATTGTTTTTTCTGATGTCTTTTAAAAATTCTACTAGTTGATCTTTGTTTTGTGGTCGAAAGAAAATATCAGCTGGCCCTCCTAGATTAAACCAACTATATTTGGACAAATTTTCCTTAATTATCAAACTTTTTCCAAATTTTTCTTGTAAAAGATCTATATTTAAATTCATAAATTGAATTTTAATTCTCTCATCCATTTTGAAATAGAGCCCGCGCCCATGCCAATTATTATTTCATCGTTTATTAAATTTTTCTTAAAATAATTTGATAATTCTTTTTGATTTTTTACTAGTACTGTTTGAGTTTTAGAATTTTTAGATATTAATTTAGCAAAATTGATAAGATTAAAATTTGAATTTTTCTTTTCACCGGCAGCATATATTGGACAAATTAAAACTAAATTAGATTTTATAAATGATTTAGAAAAAGCTTGTTTTAATGACATTACTCTAGAATAACGATGAGGTTCAAAAACTGTGATGATCTTTCTTTTATTATAGACCTTGTTGACTCCATCTAAAATTGAAGAAATTTCAGTTGGGTGGTGAGCGTAATCATCAAAAAATTCATTTTTATTTTTCATAAATATTTTAGTCATTCTTCTTTGAACTCCAGAAAAATTTTTTAAAGCTTTTTTAATAATATCAATTTTTACTCCAAGATTTATACAGACTGCTATGGCTGCGGCTGCGTTAAGAACATTATGTTCTCCTATTAATTTTAAATTAATATTTTTAATTGTTGTTTTGCTATTATTTAAATTTTTATAATGTAGATCAAATAATGAGTGATTTACATGATATCTTGCGTTGCTAATCCTGTAGTTAGCTTTTTTATTGAATCCATATGTAAGTATATTTTTATTTTTGATTTTGGTTAAAATGCTTTTAATATTTTTATTATCAATACAAATTAAAGATTTACCTATAGGTGGAGTTTTGTTTATAAATTGAATAAATGCATTTTCTAAATTGTTATAGTTTTTATAATAATCTATATGTTCAAAATCTATATTCGTTACTATTGAATAATGAATTGGTAGCTTTAAAAAACTTCCGTCAGATTCGTCTGCTTCAAGAATAGCCCAGTCACCTTTTCCCAGTTTAGCGTTACTGTTGAATGAATTAATAACTCCACCATTAATAATTGTTGGGTCTAATTTTTGATCTGATAAAATTTTTGCTACTAAAGATGTTGTAGTAGTTTTTCCATGAGAGCCAGTAATAATTATATTTTTTTTCAATGAAACCACGTTAGCTAAAACTTCAGCTCTTGAATAAATCGGAATCTTTCTTTTTTTGGCTTGTTTAATTTCTACATTGCTATCTTTTATGGCAGAAGATTTAACTACTATTGTTGCTTTTTTAATATTTTTTTGGGTATGTCCTATAAAAACCTTAATACCTGCTTTAGAACAATTAGAAGTACTTTTATTTTTGTTTTGATCGCTTCCTTGAATATTGAAACCCATTGTTTTCATAACCTGGGCTAAACCACTCATACCTATGCCTCCAATACCTATGAAGTGAATGATTTCTTTTTGTCCTATTCTAATGTTCTTCATGATTTATTATCTTGTTTATTTGTTTATCTATATTTTCATACACAGCTTTGTCAGAATATTGTCTTTGTTTCATTATCATCTGATTTAATAATGATCTGTCTTCATAGATTTTTTTAATCAATTTGAATAGCTTGGCACTTAAATCTTTTTCCTCTATTAAATAGCTATAACCATTTTTTTGATAATAAATAGCATTTTTTAATTGATGATTGTCTGCTGCAGAAGGTAAAGGAATAGAAATGAAGGGTATTCTTACATTAATCAACTCTGCTAGCATTGAAGACCCTGAGCGAGTTATCGCTAAGTTAATTTTAGAAAAATAATCTAAAATATTGTTACTAAAATTAAAAATTTCAAAATCAATATTTAGATTTTTATAAAAAGAGTTCAAAAATTCATTTTGTTCTGGTAAACATTGCTGATAAATTTTCAAAGATATTTTAGCTTCATGACATTCTTTAAAAATTTCTGGAAGTTTTTCTGCGAAAATTTTTGCAGCTTGGCTTCCTCCTAAAATTAATATTTTTAGTCCTTTTTCATATTGATTAAAATTAGACTTAGCTTGATAATTAAGTATTTCTTTTCTAATTATATTGCCAATTTCAATAATTTTTTTTTTATATTTTTCCGAAATTCCTTCCAGCGCTTTGTTAGATACAAAAATTTTTTTTGCAAATGGTAATAAATATCTATTAGTCTTACCAATATATAAATTATTTTCATAAATTATAAATGGGATTCTAAGTATTGTAGCAGCTATACAAACAGGAAACGAAGAATATCCACCCATGCCAAAAACTAAATTTGGTCTATTGGTTAATAAAAAGATAAAAGATTTAAATATAGAATAAATAATAATTAATGATGAAAATAATAATTGAAATATGTTTTTTTTAAAAATAGTCGAAGAATTAATTTCAATAATTTTTAAATCATGACAATCTTTTAGATATTTTAAACCACGTTTATCTGAAATTATTTCAACATTTGTTTTTTTTTTAACAAAGTGTTTAGCCAAACTATAAGCAGGAAAAATATGGCCACCTGTACCTCCTGTAGCAATAATTATCTTTTTAATTCTATTATTCATCTACATCCAATTTAATTTTTGTGTAATTTAAAATTATCCCGGCTAAAATAGCGCTTCCAATAAGAGAAGAGCCTCCATAACTTAAAAAAGGCAATGTCATACCCGTGGTTGGTAATAAACTAGTATTCACCCCGATATGAATAAACGTTTGAAAAATAAGGAGTGAAGATAGACCGCATAAAGAAAGTTTCAAAAATTCATCTTTTTGTAAAATACAAATTTTGATGATTCTGAAAGCAATATATAGAAAAATTGTAATTATTAAGATTGAAATAATTGAGCCATATTCTTCGGATATAATTGCAATAATATAATCAGTGTGCGCCTCTGGAACATTATATTTTAAAATTCCTTCTCCCATTCCTTGGCCTTTAAGGCCCCCTTGCTTAATAGCATCTAAAGCTTTTAAAGATTGAAAATTATCTCCTTTGCTAGGATCTAAAAACGTTATTAACCGATTAATTATATATCCGAATTTTTCAGGCATTAGAAATAAGAGAGCACTTATCAAAATTATAAAGATAATAAAAAAACTAAAAATGTATATTATGCTAACTCCCGAGACAAAGACTGTAGCTATCCAAGTTCCAATAAGCAAAATTGATTGTCCTAAATCTGGTTGCTCTATTAAAAGAATTATAACTGAAGTTAACAAAAGAAAGCTAAATAAATATTTTATTTGAGAATTTTCTAACTTATTTAAAGTTAATATTCTAACTGTGGCTAATATAAAAAAAGGTTTTAAAAGTTCTATGGGTTGCAATCTAAAAAAATAGAAATTTAACCATCTTTTTGCACCTTTGACCTCTACGCCTATAATGGGAACTAAAATTAATAATATAAAAAAAAGTATAAAAAAGGGAACAATTATTTTTTTTAGTATGGAAGTTTCTAATGCTGAAAATATAAACATTATAAAAAAAGCTAATACTGTAAAAATTAGATGTTTTGAAAAAAAAAAATAGTAAGTTTTATTTAGTCTTTCACCTGCTAGTGAGGAAGTAGATGAAAATGAAAAAAAAATACCTAAAAAAAATAAGATAAAAAAACCAAAAAGAATATTCTTATCAATATTTCTCCAATAATTATTAAATTCAAATTTAAATAAATTTTTTAGCATAAAGTCTACTTAATTTCTTAAATTCATTACCTCTATTTTCAAAGTTTTCAAATTGATCAAATGATGCTGCGCCTGGACTTAATAAAATTGTATTGCTTGTTTGTTTTGATAACTTTACATCTTTTAAGGCTTGAATTATTGCATTTCTTAAATTTTTTCTGACAGAAAATTTTACTTTATTTTTTAATTGCTTTTTAAAAAAATTAATATTTTTTCCGATAATATAGGATTTAATAATATTATTTTTGATATACTTGAAATCAATCTTATCTTTATATTTCGGCAATCCACCTAGTATCCAATAAATATTTTTACTACTGGCCAAAGCAAATTTTGTGGCCTGGAGACTCGTACCTTTTGAGTCATTGATAAAAGTAATATTTTTTTTTCTTAAAAAAATTTCATATCTATGAGGTAATCCTAAAAAAGAGCCCATAGATTTTATAAAGGAATTTTTATTAATCTTTAATAATTTTGTCAAAGAATAAACAAAATTCATATTTTCATCATTTATGTTAGATTTCAAATAATTATTTTTTATTTTAGGTTTTATTTCTTTATAGTCTTGAAATTTAGGGGAAACTAATTTACTTAAATATTTTTTCCTTCTAAAAATATTTTTAAATTTTTTATTTACCAAAGCAAAATTATTTTTTCTTTGTAAATTAAAGATTTTTAATTTTGATTCAATATATGATTGCATCGATCCATGCCAATCCAAATGGTCATTAGTAATGTTTAATAAAATTGCATAATTAGGATGTATAAATTTTGAATGAGAAAGCTGAAATGAAGAAGCTTCAATAACAAAAACAATATTTTTTTTAACTTTCAGATTTAAAACTGGTGTGCCAATATTTCCACCTAATGCAACATTAAATTTATTTCTTTTTAATAAATGAGCAATAATCTCACATGTTGTTGATTTTCCATTTGACCCTGTAACAACGATAGATTTAAATTTTGAATTACTTAAATATAATAAATCTATATCTGTTATTATTTTCTTTTTAAATTTTGTTAAGTCTTTTTTATATCTTGTTTTTTTTAAACTTATGCCTGGACTCAAAACAATATAATCTACTTCTTTTAAAGAATCTTTTAAATTTGAAACATTCTTAAACTTAGATTTTTTTCTTAATTTAGCATCATCATCCCAGACTAAAAAGTTGGTAATTTTTTTTTTTTTAAAATAGTTAATTACTGAATATCCGGTCGAACCTAATCCATATACCAAAAATGAAAATTTTTTTAAATTTAATGTATGAGACATTCACTAACGTAGTTTTAATGTCGCTAATCCAACTAGAGCCAATATTATTGCAATAATCCAAAATCGAATTACAATTGTTGATTCAGCCCAACCTTTTTGTTCGAAATGATGATGAATTGGCGCCATTTTAAAAATTCTTTTTCCTGTAAGTTTAAATGAGATGACTTGGATAATAACTGATACAGTTTCAAGAACAAATAATCCTCCAACTATTGCTAACACAATTTCGTGTTTAGCAATTATAGCAACTGCAGCTAATGAACCTCCTAAAGATAATGAACCTGTATCTCCCATAAAAATTTTAGCAGGCGGTGCATTATACCAAAGAAAACCTAGGCAAGACCCAACGATCGAACCACAAAATATTGAGAGCTCACCTACATCCGGGATATACTGCAACTGAAGATATTCTGAAAAAATTGTGTTTCCAACTACATAAGAAATTAATGTAAATGATAGTGCCACTAACATAACTGGAACAGTAGCTAGGCCATCTAGTCCATCAGTTAAATTTACAGCGTTGGATGATCCAATTATTACAAACAATCCAAATGGAATAAAAAAAAGACCCATTTGCCATATTAGATTTTTAAAGAAAGGAAAGTAAAGATTGTACAAGTATTCATGATCAGAGAATTTTATTAAAATAAATAAAGCTATCCCACCAATGATTAATTGACCAAAAAATTTTAATTTGGGGTTTAATCCTGTAGAATTTTTAAATTTTATTTTTAGTAAATCATCAGTAAAACCCAATAATCCTAAACTCAAAGACACAAAAACTAGTGTCCAAATATAAATATTCTTTAAATCAGCCCACAATAGAGTGCTTGTGAGCATACCAATTATGATAATGACTCCTCCCATCGTAGGAGTTCCAGATTTTTTTATAATATGATCTATAGGTCCGTCTTGTCTTATTGGACCAGAAATCATATTTGTAGAAAAAATTTTAATAAGAGGTCCTCCAATGATAAAGACAACAACTAAAGATGTGACTACTGACAGCCCTGTCCTAAAAGTAAGATATTTAAATACATTAAGGAAAGAATAGTGATCTATAAAGGATGTAAGTAAATTGAATAACATTTAAGTTCCTTTTATCATAGCATTACTAATAATGTTTAAACCTGTTGCGTTAGATCCTTTTATCATCAAATAATCCTGATTAGCGATTATATTTTTTAGCATAGAGTCAACATCTTCATTGCATTGAAAAATATTCCCGCGCTTCTCTTTTTTTAAATTTTTATAGGTAAAAAGGCTTTTTTCTCCCTTTACAAAAACTTTATCAATATCTGAGCTGTTAATAAGTCCTGATAATTTACTATGATAAATTTCTGACTTTTTTCCAAGTTCAAGCATGTCGCCAAGCAATAAGTATTTCTTAAATTTATTTTTCTTTATAGCAGAAAAGCTATTTATTGCATTTTTAACTGAAAGTGGATTCGCATTATAACTTTCATCTATTAACCTAAAATTTTTTTTATATCTTTTTATTTTATGTATTTTTCCTCTTCCCTCAGATGGTTCAAAATTCTTGAATAATTGAATTGTTTTTTCAAGGTTTAAATTAAATTCTTTTAAAACAGCTAAAGAAGCGAGAACATTATAAATATTAACATTTTTTATTTTTAATTTCATAGCTATGTCTTTAACGCGTATAGAAATTTGACTTATTTCTCCATATTTTTTCCTCTTAAATAAATAAACATCAGATTTATTAGATTTTCCAAAAGTAATCACTCTTATTTTTTTTAATTTTGCTTTTTTATTAAAATAATTAAAAAATTTATCATCACGATTTAAAATAATTGTACCGTTATTTTTAATATTGTTAATAATTTCACCTTTTGCTTTAGCAATACCTTTTGTGCTTTTAAAATTTTCTATATGAGCTTCACCTATATTGGTAATTATCGCTAAATTAGGTTTTATCATTTTTGATAGTGTGTTTATTTCTCCTGCTTTACTCATGCCTGCTTCAAATACCCCAAATTTATGATTTGCATTCAGATTAGATAAACTTACAGGAACGCCAAAATGATTATTAAAAGACTTAGGTGAAGCATAAGTCTCACCAAAATTTTGAAGTAAAACATGAAGCATATTTTTTAAAGAAGTCTTTCCTGCACTACCAGTTATTGCTAAAATTCTTGCATTACAATTCTCTCTTTTAAAATTTGCAAATTGATTAAGAAAAGTAATTGAATTATCAACCTTAATTAATTTTTTTTTATTCTTATAATTTTTTTTAGACGAAACAATATAACTAGCACCTTTTTTTATCGCTTTAGAAATAAATTTATTACCATCATTATTTTTTCCTTTAATAGCTAAAAATAAGTTATCTTTTTTTAATTGTCTGGAGTCTATTGTTAGTCCATCAAATTTATAAAGTTTTTTATTTTTTATAATTTTATTTAATATTTTCGAGTTAAATAAATAATTTTGTTCTTTTTGATTTATTATTTTTTTATTTATTTTTAATTTTTTTATAATTTTTCTATCTGAAATAGAAATAATCTTATTCCCATAATCTTGATAGTTTTCATGACCTTTTCCTGCAATCAAAATTGTTTCATTAGGTTCTGCATTTAATATAGCTTCTTTAATTGCCTTTGATCTATTTCCTATATTAAAATAATTGCTTCCTTTAAGATATTTGATTATTTCTTTTCTAATTTTTTTTGGATTTTCTTTTCTAGGATTATCATCAGTCACATAAATCTTTTTGCAAAACAATTTTGCAATTTTTGCCATTAAATGTCTTTTTTTAAAATCTCTTTCACCCCCACAACCAAACACTAAAGAAATATTATTATTATAAGTATCTTTTATAGATTTTATAACTTCATGTAATGCATCTGGTGTGTGAGCATAATCAATAAATACTCTTATATTATTTGAATATTGTTTAACTAACTCTAACCTACCATCAACATTTTTAATCTTTTTTAATGCATTGTTAATTTTAGCATCGCCTAAATTACATAATTGAGCACCTAAAGTTGCCATTGATAAATTCTTTATTTGAAATGATCCAATCAAAGGTATGGGTAAGTTCTTTATTTTATTAACTGATTTATTAATATCTAATAATTTTAATTTTTTATTTTTAGAAATTCTTTTTAAAATTGAATACTCTTTGATAGACTTATCTGCAATAACATAGCTTTTTTTAGGTAATAATTTTGAAAATAAAATTAATTTTGCATTTAAATAAGCCTTCATCGTCTTATGATAATCCAAGTGATCATGACTAAAATTAGTAAAAATTCCTGCTTTTAAATTTAGATTATCTAATCTATTTTGGTCTAAGCCGTGGCTAGAGGCTTCAATAATAACATTATCAATTTTATTTTTTTTAAGTTTCTCGAGTTTTTTGTGAAGTGTTATGATATCAGGAGTAGTAAGGTTGGTCTTAATAAATTTTTTTCTATATTTGATACCTAGTGTTCCAATAGATGCGACTGGAATATTATTTTTTTCTAATATTTGATAAAAAAAATCAGCTACAGATGTTTTTCCGTTTGTGCCCGTTACTGCAATAATATTTTTTGGTTTGAGTTTATAAAATTTAGATGTAATTTCGCTTAAATAATTTCTGACTTTTTTTGTTTTAATTATATTAACTTTTGTACTTTTAAATTTACAACTGTTTGAGCAAATAACGATAATTGCTCCATTTTTGATAGCTTTATTAATATGATTTTCACCATTAGATTTATTTCCTTTTAACGCAAAAAAAATAAAGCCTTTTTTTACATCTTTACTGTTAAGAGCCAAACCTTTGATTGGTAGCCTTTTGAGATTGTGAGGAGGATTTTTAATTAAGTTTTTTAGCAACATGTTTGTTGTAAAACTCTTCGTTCTTTATGGCTAAAATAGGTCCAATTTTCTCTATAATTTTGCCAGCTATATAAACAGAATTCCAGCCTGCTTCATTTCTAGTTCCTTTAATCTTCATGCCTCGATAATTGTAAATTAAGTTTGAAGCAACTTGTGGGTTTTCTAACATTACAAGTAAAACGTATTTGGGATCTTGTGAAGGAAATACTGAGATAAATGTGTTTAAATTTTCTTTATCGTTTCCATAATTTTGTGAAGTTCCAGTTTTTCCTCCAACATCATATCCATAAATATTAGCTAAACTAGCAGTTCCTTCTTTTTCAGTTACTACTTTTCTTAATATAGAGTTGATTTTTTGACTAGTTTCTGAGGAAACTATTTTTTTATTATCTTTAAGTTCTTCTTTTCTAATTATTGTGGGTTTTATAACATTCCCACCATTGGTTAATGCAGCATATGTTGCTGTAGCTTGTAGAGGAGTTATTGCAATTCCATGTCCATAAGAAATTGTCTCTAATTTACATTTATTCCATTTAAAACTTAAAGGAGTTCCAAGCTCCTCTAACTCGAATTCTGGAATACTTAACAAATTAGTCTTTTTTATAAAATCCTTATAATCTTGCTCACCAATCTTTTGAGCTATCATTAAAGTTCCTATATTTGAAGATCTAACTAATATGTCTTGTACTGACATTGCTTTAGGAAATTCTTTAATATCTGAAATCTCATGTCTAGAGCATTTGATTTTTCTTGGTATATTTTCAATAATCGTATCTGGTGAAACTAAATCTTTTTCAATAGCTAAAGCAACTGTAAATGTTTTAAAAATAGAACCTAATTCATATACACCTTTAGTAATTTTATTAATGTATTTTTTGTCTACTATTTTTTCTCTTTTATTAATATCAAAATTAGGTAAAGAAACTAAAGATAAAACTTCTCCATTGTTTACATCCATTAATAGGGCTCCTCCACCAGTAGCCCTAAAAATTTTCATTGCATGATTAAGTTCACTGCTTATTGTATATTGAATATTTGTGTCTAAAGTTAATTTTAAAGGTTGATTCAATAATTCTTTATTCTTTAGGTCTTTATCAAAATATTTTTCTACACCAGATATTCCATAATTATCATAATCAACTTGACCTAATATATGGCTATACAAGTTTCCATGAGTATAGATTCTTGATTGAAAAGGCTCAAATATTAAAGCCTTTTCGCCTAAAGCCCAAAGTTTTTCTTTTTCATTTTGATTAAGTCTCTTTTTTAAATAAAAATATTTACCTTTGTTAATTTTTTTTTCTATTAATTCTATTGGTAAATCAGGAAAATTAATTCTAATTTTAATTAAGAAATTATCCTTATCTTTAATTAAAGAAGGGTTAATTGCTGCATGAAAAGATTTTACATTTCTAGATATTAAGACGTCATTTCTATCGATAATGTCTCTTCGTAAAGGTGTAAACTGGGTTATGTTATTTTTATAGAT
>CACAIN010000015.1 GCA_902532595.1 uncultured Pelagibacteraceae bacterium | reverse complement strand
TCTTTAAGAATAAATTTAAAACAATCAAAGGGTGGAGATTTAAGTTTGAGAACTACTGTGAAACTACCAAATGGATCAGGAAAAAAAAGCAAAATAGCAGTATTATGTGAACCAGATAAAATTGCAGAAGCTAAAAAAAGTGGCGCAGAAGTAGTTGGCTCAGATGACCTAATTGAAAAGATTAGTACAGGTAAATTTGATTTTACAAAATTAATATGTACGCCAGCTATGATGAGTAAAATAGGTAAACATGGAAAAGTATTAGGACCCAAAGGATTAATGCCTAATCCTAAATTAGGAACTGTTACAAACGATATTACAAAAGCCGTTAAAGATATTAAAACAGGATTAGTTGAAATTAAAAATGATAAAGATGGTAATCTAGCATCAACAATTGGTAGAAAAAGTTTTTCAAATGAAAAATTATTAGAAAATTACAAATATTTTATTGACTCAATAAAAAAAGAAAAACCTGAAACAATTAAAGGTGAATTTATAAAAAATATTTTTATAACTTCTACAATGGGTATTTCTTATAAAGTTGGAGCTAAATAATTATGATGAGCAAAGAAGCTAAGAAAAATTATGTAGAGGAGATGAAAAAGAATTTTTCATCTAATGAATCTGTTATGATAGCTCAATATCAAGGATTAAATGTTAATGAACTAGACGAACTTAGAAAACAACTTCGAGAAAAAGGAATCCTTTTTAAAATTACAAAAAACAGAATTACAAAAATTGCTATTAAAGAAACCCCAGTAAAAGACTTAGAAAAATATTTTATAGGTCCTACTGCAGCAGCAATTTCTTCAGATCCAATTTCAACAGCAAAAATCTTAACTAAATTTGCTAAATCACACGATAAGTTAAAAATTATAGCTGGATTTATGGATGGTAAGGTTTTAGATCAAAAAGAAGTGGCTATAATCGCCACACTACCTTCGCTTGAAGAAGCAAGGGCTAAAATTGTTGGAATTTTAGCATCTCCAGCTCAAAAATTAGTAAGTATTTTACTTGCACCTGGCTCAAAAATTGCTAATTTAGCGCGCGCAAAGAGTTTAAAAAATTAATTCATAGGATCCAACATGGCAGATTTAAATAAAATTATAGACGAACTTTCAACTTTAACAGTTGTAGAAGCAGCTGAGCTTTCTAAGAAATTAGAAGAAAAATGGGGAGTAACAGCAGCAGCACCAGTTGCTGCAGTACAAGCTGGAGGTGGAGCGGCACCAGCAGGTGAAGAAAAATCTGAATTCTCACTTTTCTTAGCGGCAGCCGGAGATAAAAAAATTAATGTTATTAAAGAGGTTAGAGCAATAACAGGCTTGGGATTAAAAGAAGCAAAAGATTTAGTTGAAGCTGCACCAAAGGAGATTAAAGGTGGTGTAGCCAAAAAAGAAGCTGAAGAATTTAAGAAAAAACTTGAAGCAGCTGGAGCTAAAGTAGAATTAAAGTAAATAAAATTTAAGACTAAATTTTACTGTGCCATAAAAAGTTCAGTAAAATTTTTTTATTATTAATGCAATTATCTTTTACTCAAAAGAAAAATATTAGGAAGAATTTTGGTAAACTTGTTGAGGGTTTATCCATTCCTAATTTAATAGAAGTTCAAAAAAATTCTTATAACGAGTTTTTAACCTCTAAATCCTTAGATGACCAAATGAGTGAGTTGTTAAAAGGTATTGAAAAAGTTTTTAAGAGTATTTTTCCAATAGAAGATGTAACAGAGAAATCAACACTTGAATATATTTCTTACAAATTAGAAAAACCAAAATTTGATGTAATAGAATGTAAGCAAAGAAGCTTATCTTACTCAGCGTCTCTAAAAGCTAATTTGAGATTGGTTGTATATGATATTGATGCAGAAAATAACACTAAACAGATACTGTCAGCTAAAGAACAAGAAGTATTTATTGGAGATCTACCTCTAATGACTCCTAGCGCAACATTTATAACTAATGGTGTAGAGAGAGTTGTTGTTAATCAAATGCATAGAAGTCCAGGAGTTTTTTTTGATCATGACAAAGGTAAGACTCATTCAAGTGGAAAACTATTGTTTAATTGCAGGATTATTCCTGGAAGAGGATCTTGGTTAGATTTTGAATTTGACCCAAAAGATATTTTGTATTTCAGAATAGATAGAAAAAAAAAATTACCAATTACTACCATTTTATTTGCTTTAGGATTTTCAAAAGAAAAAATTATTAATACTTTTTATTCAACCAGCAAATATACATTTAACTCTGAAAACAAAATGTGGACTACGGATTTTTATCCAGAAAATTTTAAGAGGCCTATTAAATTATCACATGATTTAGTTGATAGTAAAAATAACAAAAAGATACTTTTAAAAGGTGAAAAACTTAATTTAATAATTGCAAAAAAACTTCAAGAAAAAGGATTAAAATCAATTTTGGTTTCAAAAGATCAAATTATTGGAAAATATATTACTCAAGATATCAAAGATGAAAATGGAAATCTTATCGTTGGAACAGGTTTTGATATTACTGAAGAACAGTTAGAAAAGATTATTCTTCAAGGTAAAAAAACACTAGAAATTGTTAATATTGATCCAATTAATAAAGGACCATACCTTTTAGAAACTTTAAAAATAGATAAAAATTCTAGTAAAGGAGATGCTTTAAATGACATTTATAAAGTTTTGAGACCTGGTGAAGCTCCTTCTTTGGAAATTGCTGAAGAGATTTTTAACAATCTTTATTTTAAAAAAGAGCGTTATGATCTTTCTGAAGTAGGAAGAGTCAAATTAAACTCAAAATTAAATTTAAACATTAGTAATAAAAAAACAATTTTAAGTACAGATGATATAGTTGCAATAATCCAGTTCATGCTAGATTTAAGAGATGGAAAAGGTGAAGTAGATGATATCGACCATCTTGGAAATAGAAGAGTTAGATCGGTTGGTGAATTAGTTGAAAATCAATTTAGAATTGGTCTTTTAAGAATGGAGAGAACAGTAAAAGAAAAAATGTCAACTTTTTTAGAAATTGAGTCTGCTATGCCTCAAGATTTAATAAATGCTAAACCAATAACCACTTCTTTAAAAGATTTTTTTGCTACTTCTCAACTTTCTCAATTTATGGATCAAACAAATCCTCTTTCGGAAATTACTCATAAAAGAAGAGTTTCTGCGTTAGGACCAGGAGGTTTAACTAGAGAAAGAGCAGGATTTGAAGTAAGGGATGTTCATCCTACTCACTATGGAAGAATTTGCCCAATTGAAACTCCCGAAGGACCTAACATTGGTCTTATAAACAGTTTAGCTACTTATTGTAGAGTAAATAAGTTTGGCTATATCGAGAGTCCTTACAAAAAAGTAATCAATGGAAAAGTAACTTCAGAGATTAAATATTTATCTGCCATAGAGGAAGAAAAATATACCATTGCGCAAGCTAATTCACCGATAAAAAAAGATGGTTTATTCGAAGAAGAATTAGTTGCATGTAGAAAAAATTTAAATTTTGAATTATCAAATAGAGAAAGCATTGATTATGTTGATGTTTCTCCAAAACAACTAGTTTCTGTTGCTGCAGCCTTGATACCTTTTCTAGAGAATGATGATGCTAATAGAGCATTGATGGGGTCAAATATGATGAGACAGGCTGTTCCATTATTAAAACCAGAATCACCATTAGTAGGAACAGGAATAGAGTCCGACGTAGCATTAGACTCTGGAGTTACAATTGTTGCTAAAAGAAATGGCGTAGTAGACAAAATTGACGGAAAAAGAATAGTAGTCAAAGCAGTGAATGTGACTGATTTATCTCAGTCCACTGTAGATATTTACAATTTATCAAAATTTCAAAGATCAAACCAAAATACTTGCATTAATCAAAAGCCTTTAGTTAAGGTTGGTGATCAAATTAAAAAAGGGGATATAATTGCCGATGGTCCAGCCACTAAACTTGGCGAGCTAGCTTTAGGAAAAAATGTGACCGTAGCATTTATGCCATGGCAAGGGTATAATTTTGAAGACTCAATTTTAATTTCAGAAAGATGTGTGACAGATGATGTTTTTACCTCTGTACATATTGAAGAATATGAGTCAATGGCTAGAGACACTAAATTAGGAGCTGAAGAAATTACCAGAGACATTCCAAATGTCAGTGAAGAAAGTTTAAGAAATTTAGATGAATCTGGAATTGTTTATGTAGGTGCTGAAGTAAAACCTGGAGATATATTAGTTGGTAAGGTAACACCTAAAAGCGAAACCTCATCAAGTCCAGAAGAAAAATTATTAAGATCTATTTTTGGAGAAAAAGCCACTGATGTTAGAGATTCTTCTTTAAAATTACCATCTGGAAGTACCGGAGTTGTAATTGATGTGAGGGTTTTTAATAGACATGGAATTGATAAAGACGAAAGATCAATTGCAATTGAAAGAGCAGAAATAGAGTCTGTTCAAGAGGATAAAAAAGTTGAGGAGGAAATTTTAAATCGAAATATTAAACAAAGAGCAATAGATTTATTAAACAATAAAAGCATAAATAAACAATACAAAGAACTCAAACCAGGAACAACATTAAATCAAAATGATTTTGAAAAACTATCTTTAAAAGATCTCTGGAAAATTTCTCTTCAAGAGAAAGAATTAAATGCAGATTTAGAAAAATTAAAAAACCAATTTGATAATGCTTCTGAGGATATAAGATTAAGATTTGAGGACAAAGTAGCAAAAATACAACAAGGCGATGATTTATTACCAACGGTTATGAAAGTAGTAAAAGTTTTTGTTGCAGTAAAAAGAAGATTAATGCCTGGCGATAAAATGGCTGGAAGACATGGAAATAAAGGAGTTGTTAGTAAGATTGTTCCAGTTGAAGACATGCCTTATATGCAAAATGGAAAACCTGTCGATATCGTTTTAAATCCTCTAGGTGTACCTAGCCGTATGAATGTCGGTCAAATTTTGGAAACCCATTTGGGTTGGTCTTGCTCAGAGTTGGGTGATCAAATAAAAGTGTATTTAAAGAATTTTGAAAATCAAATAGAGCAAGTTAAAGATAAATTGAAAGAGATTTACGGCACAGATTATTTTAAAAATGTTATTTCTAAATTATCAAATAAAGAAATTGCTGAACTAATTGGAAATATTTCTAATGGAGTTCCAATCTCAACACCAGTTTTTGATGGTGCTAGCACAAAAGATATTACATCAATGCTTGATTTAGCCAAACTTCCAAATTCTGGACAGACACATTTATGGAATGGTCAAACTGGTGAAATGTTCGATAGACCTGTAACTGTTGGAATTATTTATATGTTAAAATTAAATCACTTAGTAGAAGACAAGATACATGCTAGATCGACTGGTCCATACAGTTTAGTTACTCAACAACCATTAGGAGGAAAAGCTCAACTAGGAGGCCAAAGATTTGGAGAAATGGAAGTTTGGGCTCTAGAAGCATATGGAGCGTCCTATACTTTACAAGAAATCTTGACAGTTAAATCTGACGATGTAGCTGGAAGAACTAAAGTTTATGAAACAATTGTTAAAGGAAATAATAATTTTGAGTCAGGGGTTCCTGAATCATTTAACGTTTTAATAAAGGAAATCAGAGCTTTAGGATTAAATATAGAATTAAATTAATATGGAAAAAAATTTAACAAAAAACTTTAATAATAATCTTTTAGTACCTGAAAATAATTTTAATAGTATAAAAATTACTTTAGCAAGTCCGGAAAAAATTAAATCATGGTCATATGGTGAAATAAAAAAGCCTGAAACTATTAATTATAGAACATTCAGACCTGAAAAAGATGGTTTATTTTGTTCAAGAATATTTGGCCCAGTAAAAGATTACGAGTGCTTGTGCGGTAAATACAAAAGAATGAAATTTAGAGGAATTATTTGTGAGAAGTGTGGTGTAGAAGTAACTAAATCTAATGTAAGAAGAGAAAGAATGGGTCATATTGATCTTGCCTGCCCAGTTGCACATATTTGGTTCTTAAAATCTTTACCTAGCAGAATATCTTTAGCTATTGATATGAAGCTTAAAGAAGTCGAGAAAGTATTATATTTTGAGAGTTTTATTGTAATCGAGCCAGGATTAACAAATTTAAAAAAAGGTCAACTATTATCAGAAGAGGCTCTAACTAAAGCACAAAACGAATTTGGAGAGGATGCTTTTACAGCAGGGATTGGAGCAGAATCTGTAAGAGAAATTTTAATTAATTTAGATTTGAAAAAAGAACAAAAAAAACTTAGAGACTCATTAGCTGAAATTAAATCTAAAGTAACTGAAGAAAGAACCATAAAAAGACTTAAACTAATAGAATCTTTTATATCCTCTGGCAATAAACCTGAATGGATGATATTAACATCTGTTCCAGTAATACCCCCAGAACTGAGACCTCTTGTTCCTCTTGATGGAGGTAGATTTGCTACTTCGGATCTTAATGACCTATATAGAAGAGTAATAAATAGAAATAATCGATTAAAAAGATTATTAGACCTTAAGGCTCCAGATATAATTGTTCGAAACGAAAAAAGGATGCTTCAAGAGTCCGTTGATGCTTTATTTGATAATGGCAGAAGAGGAAGAGTTATAACAGGAACTGGTAAAAGACCACTTAAGTCATTAGCTGAAATGTTAAAAGGTAAACAAGGAAGATTTAGACAAAATCTACTAGGAAAAAGAGTTGATTATTCAGGAAGATCAGTAATTGTAGTAGGCCCTGAGCTTAAACTACATCAATGCGGTTTACCAAAAAAAATGGCGTTAGAATTATTTAAACCCTTTTTATATGCTAGGTTAGATAAATTAGGATTAGCAACTACTATTAAACAAGCAAAAAGATTAGTTGAAAAAGAAAAAAGTGAGGTTTGGGACTCTTTAGAACATATAATAAGAGAACATCCAATACTTCTTAATCGTGCACCTACATTACATAGACTTGGCGTTCAAGCTTTTGAGGCAAAACTTATAGAGGGAAATGCTATTGAATTACACCCCTTAGTTTGTGCTGCATTCAATGCCGATTTTGACGGAGATCAAATGGCTGTACATATACCATTAAGTTTAGAAGCACAGCTTGAAGCTAGAGTATTAATGATGTCAACCAATAATATTCTTAGCCCATCGAATGGAAAACCAATAATTGTTCCAAGTCAAGATATAGTTTTAGGGATCTATTATTTATCTCAAGCGCAAGAAAATGATAAAAAGCCTAAAGGTATTTTTTCAACAGTAGAAGAGATTGAACAGGCTTTAGAAAATAAATCTATAAGCTTGCATACAAAAATAATTTCAATTTTTAAAACTGTTGATTCTGAAGGCCTTGAAAAATCAGATAAATATACTAGTACAGCGGGAAGATTTTTGTTGGCTAATTTGTTACCTAAAAATCATAACATAAAGTTTAGTTTAGTAAATCGATTATTAACTAAAAAAAATGTTTCTGAAGTAATTGATACTATCTTTAGATACTGCGGACAAAAAGAAACAGTAATTTTTTGTGATAAAATCAAAACACTTGGCTTTAAACATGCCTTTAAAGCAGGAATCTCTTTTGGAAAAGATGATTTGTTAATACCAAAAACAAAAGAAAATTTAATATTAAACACAAAAAAACAAATCGAAGATTATGAAAAGCAATATTCAAATGGATTAATTACAAGAGGAGAAAAATATAACAAAGTAGTTGATATTTGGTCTAAATGTACTGATACAGTTGCCAATGAAATGATGAAAGAGATTTCTTCTGCCGAAAAGATTTATAAAGACGATAGAATTGAAACAAATTCAGTGTTTATGATGGCTGATTCTGGAGCAAGAGGATCACAAGCTCAAATGAAGCAATTAGCAGGAATGAGAGGTTTGATAGCCAAACCTTCTGGAGAAATTATTGAAACTCCAATTATATCAAATTTTAAAGAAGGTTTATCGGTACTAGAATATTTCAATTCAACCCATGGAGCTAGAAAGGGATTAGCTGATACAGCTTTAAAAACTGCTAACTCAGGTTATTTAACACGTAGACTATGTGATGTAGCTCAAGATGTTCAAGTTACTAAAGCTGAATGCGATATTAAAAAAAGATCTTCAGTGACAATTTCTGAAATTATTGAAGGTGGAAATATATTAGTAAGTTTATCAGAAAGAATACTTGGAAGAGTTATAGCTGAAGATATTAAAAACCCTGTAACTGGTGAAGTTATTGTTAAGAAAGGTAAATTAATTGACGAATTTAATTGTGAAAAGATTGATGCCGCTGGAGTAAAATCGGTAAACGTATATTCAGTGATCACTTGTGCTTCCACTAAAGGAGTTTGTCAAGTTTGTTATGGAAGAGATCTTGCAAGAGGTAAATTAGTTAGTATAGGTGAAGCTGTAGGTATGATAGCTGCACAATCTATTGGAGAACCTGGAACACAATTAACGATGAGAACCTTTCACGTTGGCGGAACAGCGCAAATCAAAGAAGAGTCACAAATTATTGCTCAAACTAAAGGTAAATTAAATATTATAAACAAAAATTTAATTGAAGATTCAAAAAAGAACAAAATTGTTATGGGTAGAAATACACAGTTAAGTCTAGAAGATGAAACTGGAAGACAGTTAGCTATATATAAAGTTAATTATGGATCTAAATTATTTTTTAAAGATGGTGATAATGTTGAAAAAGGAAAAAAGATAGCCGAGTGGGATCCGTATACACTTCCAGTTATTGCTGAAACAAGTGGAGTAGTAAACTATATGGATTTAACCGAAGGAACTTCCTTGACAGAAACTTTAGATGATGCCACAGGCTTATCTTCAAAATCTGTCACAGATTGGAAATCCTTATCTAAAAATTCTGAATTAAAACCAAGAATCACTCTTAGAGATGATAAAGGTGAAATAATTAAAAAAGCTGATGGAAATGAAGCGAGATATTATTTAGTTCCAGACACTATTTTATCTGTAAAGGATGGTCAAAAAATTTCAGCTGGGGATGTTCTGGCTAGATTACCAAAAGAAACATCCAAGACGAAAGATATTACAGGAGGCCTTCCTAGAGTTGCTGAACTATTTGAAGCTAGAAGACCAAAAGATAGCGCAATAATTGCGGAAAATGATGGCGTGATCGAATTTGGTAAAGAAGTTAGAGGTAAACAAAAAATATCTATAGTTTCATCGAATGGTGAATCTTCTAACTATCTAATTCCTAAAGGCAAACATGTAAATTTCAATCAAGGAGAAAAAATTAAAAAAGGTGAATATTTATTAGACGGAAGTCCAGCGCCCCATGATATTTTAAGAATTCTAGGTGTAGAAAAATTAACAGAATATTTTGTGAGTGAAGTGCAAGAAGTTTACAGGCTACAAGGTGTTGTAATTAACGATAAACATATCGAAACTATAGTTAGACAAATGTTAAAAAGAGTAGAAGTTAAAAACCCTGGGGACTCAGAATTATTGGTAGGGGAAGTTATTGATTTATTAGATATCAATATTATTAATGATGAATTAAGAAAAAATAAGAAAAAACCTGCTATATTTGAAAGAGTATTGCTTGGAATTACTAAGGCTTCTCTTCAAACTAACTCATTCATTTCAGCAGCATCTTTTCAAGAGACGACGCGTGTATTAACGGATGCTTCTATTAAAGGAAAAATTGACAAATTAGAAGGTCTAAAAGAAAATGTAATAGTAGGTAGATTGGTGCCTGCTGGAACAGGTTTAACTAAAATCGAATGGGATAAACAGGCTAGAGATCAAGATAAAACTAGAATAGAAGAGTTAAAAAAACAACAACTTGATACATCAGACACTCCTGAAGCTTCTGAAAAAACAATTTAAAGCTTAATAAAACATTCAATAAACGTTGACTTTTATGCTTTCAATGCTAGTTTACGGCACATTTTGAATGTTAGAAGTAAGGCATTTTATAGTCTTAAACACTAACTAAAAAGGCACGAACAGGCTATCTTTACTTACATTTCAAAATATTATTATGCCGACAATTAATCAGTTGATTAAAAAAAGTAGAGTTAAACCAGTTGCTCGAAACAAAGTTCCAGCGTTAGAACGTCAACCACTAAAACGTGGAGTTTGCGTAAAGGTTTATACTACAACTCCTAAAAAACCTAACTCTGCATTAAGAAAAGTTGCAAGGGTAAGACTTTCAAACGGTTTTGAGGTTACCGCTTACATACCTGGAGAAGGACACAACTTACAAGAACATTCAGTTGTTTTATTGAGAGGTGGAAGAGTCAAAGATTTACCAGGCGTTCGTTATCATATTTTAAGAGGTAACTTAGATACACAAGGCGTAACAAATCGTAAGCAAAGAAGATCATTATACGGCGCAAAAAAACCAAAATAATTTTATTTTATGTCTCGAAAACGAAAAGCACCTGTCAGAAAAGTTTATCCTGATCCTAAGTTTCACTCAGAAATAGTTTCTAAATTTATAAATTCTATTATGTATGATGGGAAAAGATCTACTGCAGAAAAAATTTTATATGATGCGTTAGATAAAATTAAATCAAAAAATAATGAAGACCCATTAAAAATTTTTAATACAGCAATAAACAATGTACGACCTAATTTAGAATGTAGATCAAGAAGAGTTGGTGGTGCAACTTACCAAGTGCCAGTTGAAGTAAAATCAAAAAGAGCTCAAGCATTAGCTTTAAGATGGTTGATGGATGCAACAAGAAAAAGAAAAAACAAAACAATGGCCGATAAATTATATGCAGAGATTTTAGATGCATCACAAAATAAAGGATCAGCAATTAAAAAAAGAGAAGATACACATAAAATGGCAGAGTCAAATAAAGCTTTTGCACATTTTAGATGGTAAAAAATTATGCCCGCTAAATACACATTAGATAAATATAGAAACATTGGAATCATGGCACATATTGATGCCGGTAAAACAACCACAACAGAAAGAGTTTTATACTATACTGGAAAAAGTCATAAAATAGGTGAAGTTCATGATGGTGCAGCAACAATGGATTGGATGGAACAGGAACAGGAAAGAGGAATAACGATTACTTCAGCAGCTACAACATGTTTTTGGAGAGACCATAGAATTAATATCATTGATACTCCAGGTCATGTAGATTTTACAATTGAAGTTGAAAGATCATTGAAAGTTTTAGATGGAGCAGTAGCAGTTTTTGACGGGGTAGCCGGCGTTGAGCCACAATCAGAAACTGTTTGGCGACAAGCAGATAAATATAAAGTACCTAGAATTTGTTTTGTAAACAAACTTGATAGAACGGGTGCTGATTTTTATAGATGCGTTGAAATGATTAAAGATAGACTAGGCTGCAAACCATTAGTTTTGCAATTACCGATAGGTTCAGAAGCTGATCTTAAAGGAGTAGTTGACTTAGTTAAAATGAAAGGTGTTGTTTGGCAAAATGAAGATTTAGGAGCAAAATTTGATTACGTGGATATTCCAGATGATCTTAAGGAAAAAGCTAAACAATACAGAAAAGATTTAGTCGAATCTGCAGTTGAAGAGGACGAAAAATTAATGGAATCTTACTTAGAAGGAAAAGAACCCTCTGAGACAGATTTAATTAAATGTATAAGAAAAGGAACTTTAAGTTTTAATTTTGTACCAATTACTACTGGATCAGCTTTTAAAAACAAAGGTGTTCAACCATTATTAGATGCAGTAATCGATTATCTTCCAAGTCCAAAAGATCTTGGTTCAATTGAAGGAACAAAATTAGGTTCTGAAGATAAAGTCGAAATGAAATTTGCTGACAATGAACCTTTTTCAGCATTGGCATTTAAGGTAGCAAATGATCCATTTGTAGGTTCATTAACATTTATACGAATTTACTCAGGAAAATTACAAGCAGGGACATCAGTTTATAATTCATCAAAAGAAAAATCAGAAAGAGTTGGAAGAATGCTTCTTATGCATGCAAATAGTAGAGAGGACATAAAAGAAGCTACAACGGGAGATATAGTAGCTCTTGCTGGTTTAAAGCACACAATTACAGGACATACTTTGTGTGATGAGAAAAACCCTATTTTATTAGAACCAATGGAGTTCCCGGATCCTGTAATTGAAATTGCGGTTGAACCCAAAACTAAAGCCGATCAAGAAAAAATGGGTGAAGCTTTAAATAGATTAGCTAAAGAAGATCCTTCATTTAGAGTAAGCTCAGATGAAGAGTCAGGTCAAACAATTATTAAAGGTATGGGTGAATTACATTTAGATATCATTGTAGATAGAATGAAAAGAGAGTTTAAAGTAGAAGCTAATATTGGTGCTCCTCAAGTTGCTTACAGGGAAACTATATTAGGATCATCTGAAGTAACATATATTCATAAAAAACAAAGTGGTGGTTCCGGACAATTTGCTAAAGTTACATTAAATGTTGAACCATTAGAACCAGGTAAAGGTAGAGAAGTTGATAATAAAATCAAAGGTGGAGCAATACCAAAAGAATTTATACCAGGCGTAGAAAAAGGAGTTTTAAGTGTAGCCGATAGCGGAATTTTAGCAGGATTTCCTGTTATTGATTATAAGGTTACAATTTTAGATGGTTTACATCACGATGTTGACTCAAGTGTGTTAGCTTTCGAGATAGCATCAAGAATGTGCTTTAGAGAAGCTTGTACAAAGGCAACTTTAAAACTTTTAGAGCCAATGATGAAAGTGGAAGTTGTAACCCCAGAAGATTTTATGGGTGATGTAATTGGAGATTTAAATAGCAGAAGAGGACAAGTAGGCTCTACAGAAGCTAGAGGTAATGCGACGGTTATTAACGCAACAGTGCCATTAGCAAATATGTTTGGCTACATTAATAATCTAAGATCATCTACTCAAGGAAGAGCACAATATACAATGCAATTTAGTCATTACGATAAGGTGCCTCAAAATGTACAGGATGAAGTAACTAAAAAATTGGCTTAATTATGGAAAATCAAAATATAAGAATACATTTAAAAGCATATGACAATAAGATCCTCGATCTATCAACAGAGGAAATTGTTAATACGGCAAAGAGAACAGGAGCTCAAGTAAAAGGACCAATACCTTTACCTACTAGAATAGAAAAATATACTGTTTTAAGATCTCCCCATATTGATAAAAAAAGTAGAGAACAATTCGAGTCAAGAACACATAAAAGACTAATTGATATAATTGAACCAACTCCTCAAACAGTAGAAGCTTTAATGAAATTAGATTTAGCTTCAGGAGTAGACATAGAAATAAAAATATAAAATGAGCATTGGACTAATAGGAACAAAAATTGGAATGACTCGTGAATTTATGAAAAGCGGTCAGTCAGTTCCTGTAACTGTTATAAAAGTGGAAAAGGGAAGAGTTTTAGATGTAATTACTAAAGATAAAAGAGGCTATAACGCTGTGAAAGTTGGCTTTTTTAAAATAAAAAACTCAAAACTCACTAAACAAATGAAAGGTTATTTTACTAAAAAGAATACTGAACCAAAAAAAATATTAAAAGAATTTAGAGTTGAGAATAATGATCAATTCAAAGAAGGAAATGAACTTGGATTAGAAATCTTTAAAGATAAAAAATTTATTGATGTAAAATCAAAAACAATCGGTAAAGGATTTGCAGGAGTTATGAAGAGATGGAACTTTAGTGGACTGAGAGCATCACATGGTGTTTCCGTTTCTCATAGATCTCACGGGTCTACAGGTCAAAGACAAGATCCTGGTAAAGTATTTAAAGGAAAAAAAATGGCTGGACATATGGGTGATAAATTAAGAACCATGCTAAATCTTGAGATTATTAAATCAGATGTTGAGAATAATTTGTTATATTTAAGGGGATCAATACCTGGGTCAAAGAATACAACAGTTTTTTTAAGAGAATCTGTAAAAAACATTACAAGAAAAACAATTACAGAAAAACATGAAGCAAAAGTAAAAAAAGCACAAGCAAGCAAAGGTAAAAAATAAATGAAATTTCCCTTATTAAATATTGATGGAACAAAAACTGAGTCAATTGAAGTTTCTGACAAGATTGTGAAATTAAAAGTAAATTATAAATTGATTAAATTCGTAATTGATTGGCAATTAAATCATGCAAAACCAAGAACTGCTAAGACAAAACAGAGAAATCAAATTCGTGGTTCTACAAGGAAAATTGTAGCTCAAAAAGGCAGTGGAGGAGCACGACATGCTAGTAAAAAAGCTCCCTTATTTGTTGGTGGAGGTGTTGCTCATGGTCCTAAAGGAGCAGTTTATAAAGTTAAAAAGATTAATAAAAAAGTAAGGAAGTTAGCTTTAGCTCAAACTTTATCAAAGAAAAATTTAGACAAAAATCTATATATTTTAGCAGACGTTAAAAAAGAAATTAAAAAAACCAAAGAATTTAATAAATTCTTAGAAAAGAATAATTT
>CACAIN010000014.1 GCA_902532595.1 uncultured Pelagibacteraceae bacterium | reverse complement strand
CTATAGATAAAGAACTTGTCATAGGTTCTATGGAGAGTGCTATTCAAAAAGCTGCCTTAACGAAATTTGGTACTGATAATAATATTGAGGTAGTAATCGATAGAGAAAGTGGCGATATTACAATTCAGAAAGTCTTGGATATAGTTGAAAATGTAGAAGATCCTGCAAGAGAAATCACTTTAAATGATGCAAAAAAAATTGATTCTAAAAATGATGAATTAAAAGTAGGAGATAAAATTTTTGAAGAATTGCCCCAAATTGATTTTGGGAGAATTGCTGCCCAAAGTGCAAAACAAGTTATTAGTTCTAGAGTGCGGGAAGCGGAAAAAAATAGACAATATGACGATTTCATTGATAAACAGGGTCAAATTTTAAGTGGAATAATTAAAAGACTCGAGTATGGAAATATAATTATTGATTTAGGAAAAGCAGAAGGTGTTATAAAAAAAGACGAGTTAATTCCGAGAGAAATTTTAAAAACAGGGGACAGAGTAAAAGCTTATTGCTACGAAGTTAAAAAGGAACTAAAAGGTCATCAAATATTTTTATCAAGAGCCCACCCACAATTTCTAGCAAAATTATTTTTTCAAGAAGTTCCTGAAATTTATGAAGGAACCATTGAAATAAAATCAGTAGCTAGAGATCCAGGTAGTAGGGCTAAAATTTGTGTTCACTCACAAGACACTTCTATCGATCCAGTTGGCGCATGCGTTGGAATGAGAGGTAGTAGAGTCCAAACAATAGTTAATGAGTTACATGGGGAAAAAATTGATATAATAAAATGGACGGAAGATTTGCCGACATTAATTTCGGAATCTTTATCACCAGCAGAAATACAGAAAGTTTTAATTGATCAAGATAATAAAAGAATAGATATAATTTTAACTGAAGAAAATTTAAGTAAAGCAATTGGTCGAAGAGGTCAAAATGTCAGGTTGGCTTCAAAATTAACTAATTATGAAATTGATATTTTGACTGACAAAGAAGATTCAGAAAGAAGGCAGGCAGAATTTAAAGATAGAACAGAAACTTTAATTAAAAATTTAGAAGTTGACGAAACATTAGGCCAACTTTTAGTATCAGAAGGATTTCAGACTATTGAAGACATAGCCCAATCAATGCCAGAAAACATTTCAAAAATAGATGCTATAGATGAGGAAACAGCTAAGGAATTAATAAACAGATCTAAAGAAACTTTAATAAAAGAAAAAGAAGAGGTTGCTCAAAAACTGAAAGAGCTTGGTGTTGAAGACTCTCTTATTAATTTAAAAGGCATGACTCAAGGAATGCTTGTAATTTTGGGGCAAAAAAATATTAAAAAATTAAGTGATTTCGCTGATTTATCATCTGATGAATTGATAGGTGGTTTTGATGAAATTAAAGGAAAAAAAATTAGAATTGAAGGATACTTAGAAGAATTTTCATTATCAAGAAAAGAAGCTGACCAATTAATTATGGCAGCAAGAGAAATTGTTTATAAGTAATGTTATGGATAAAAAAAATAAAAAAAAGACACTTACTATTTCATCAAATTTTAAAACAAAAATTGATACTAATGTAATTAGTACTAGTGGAAAAAAATCTTTTTCAATCGAAAAGAAAAAATTTTTTAAAAGCAACAAAACCACTGGTAAAGTTGGGCGATCTTTTGCTCAGCCAGTGAATACAAATTTTAAAAAAAAGAATTTTGCTAGAAAATTTATTGAACAACAAGCTACAAAAGATTTCATAAAAAAAGAAAAAAAACCAACCGGAAAAAGCAAACTAAAGTTAAAAAATCCAGTTGATAAAAGAGATTTCAAACTAACTGTTTCTCGAGCTTTAAATGTTGAGGAAATTGAGATTAAACAAAGAAGTTTAGCTTCAGTAAAGAGAGCGAGATTAAAAGAGAAAAAAAACAAGCCCGAAGGAGAAGAAAAGAAAGAATTTAAGAAAGTTATCAAAGAAGTCAAGATTCCAGAACAAATTACAATTCAGGAATTATCTAATCGAATGGCTGAAAAGTCTAGTGAGATTATTAAATTTTTATTTAATATGAAAGTTATTGCAACTATCAACCATAGTATTGATAAAGATACAGCAGAATATATTGTAAAAGAATTTGGACATAAGCCAATTATAGAGGATGAACCTGCAATCGAAACTAATCAAACAGAGAAAAAATTAGAGGGAGATGTTAAAAATAGACCCCCTGTAGTAACTATAATGGGCCATGTAGATCATGGTAAAACTTCTTTATTGGATTCTTTAAGGGAAGCAAACGTGGTTTCTTCTGAATTTGGAGGGATCACCCAACATATCGGGGCTTATCAAGTAGAAACAGGTAGCAATAAAATCATTACTTTTATAGATACTCCTGGCCACGCAGCCTTTACAGAGATGAGAGCACGCGGGTCGAAAATTACGGATATAGTTGTATTAGTTGTAGCTGCAGATGATGGTATAAAACCGCAAACAGTAGAAGCTATTAAACATGCTAAGGCTGCAAAAGTTCCAATTATAGTTGCAATAAACAAATGTGATTTACCAGAAAAAAATATTAGTAAAATTAAGAATGAAATGATGCAATATGAACTTGTGGCTGAAGATTTGAGTGGCGATACTTTATTTGTGGAAGTATCAGCATTAAAGAAAATAAATCTAGATAAACTTAAAGAAAACATTTTATTACAATCAGAGATTCTAGATTTAAAAGCCTCTTTTTCAGGAGCAGCCCGAGGAGTTGTAATTGAGTCTAAGATAGATAAAGGAAAAGGACCGGTATCTACAATTTTAATTAGTAATGGAAAGTTGAAAAAAGGAGATTATTTTGTTTGTGGAGATACCTGGGGAAAAATTAGGGCAATGATAAATTATGAAGGCAAGAATGTTGAAGAAGCATTACCTTCTATGCCTGTTGAAATATTAGGAATGAATAGCTCAGCATTTGCAGGAGCAGAGTTCTTAGTAACTAAAGATGAAAATGAAGCTAAAGAAATGTCTGAGTACAAGAAAAATAATTCAGATAAAAATAAGATATTAGTCAAAGATAAAACAACTCTTTTTGATACTGCTAAGGAAAAAAATGAATTAAATATTATCATTAAATCAGATGTTCAAGGATCAAACGAAGCATTAAAAATGGCAATTAATAAAATTAAACATGACGAGGTTGAAGCCAAAATAATTTTATCTGATATAGGAATGATAAATGAAACTGATGTTACTTTAGCAAAAGCATCAGATGCAATTTTAATTGGTTTTAATATAAAGCCAAATAGAGAAGCAAAAAAATTAGCTGAAGAGCAAAAAATTGATATTAAATATTTTAATATAATCTATGAAGCACTTGAATATGTAGAAAAATCTCTATCAGGATTATTGGAGCCAGATGTAAAAGAAACAGTATTAGGTTCTGCTGAGATTCAAAAAATATTTAAAGTATCTAATGCCGGTAAAATTGCAGGTTCAAAGGTTATTAACGGAGAGATAAAAAATAAGTCTAAAGCGAGAATTATAAGAGATGGTATAGTTGTTTATAGTGGTGAGATTCAAAGTATTTATAGAGAAAAAAACCAAGTTAAGGAAGTAGGTACAGGACTTGAATGTGGAATCAGCATTAAAGATTTTATTGACTTTAAAGAAAAAGATGTAATCGAGTCTTATCTAGCTGAAAAAATTCAAAGGTCAATATAATGAAAAACCAAAATTCACAGAGAACCTTTAGTCAAAGACAATTAAGAGTTGGAGAATTAGTTAAACAAAATTTAGGTGAATTATTTATTAGAAATGAAGCTAAAATTCCTTCAATTAATTCAAAAATAATTACTGTAACGGAGGTCAGAATGACCCCAGATCTAAAAACTGCTAGAGTTTATGTAATACCATTAGGCGGCGTAGACATGAAAGAAACAGTTAGAGCCTTGACGGAATACTCTCATCTTGTTAGAAAAGCTCTGTCTAAAAGGCTAGATATTAAGTTTCTTCCTAAACTCACATTTGTAGAAGATAACTCATTTGAATATGCTGAAAAGATTGAAAAAATTATAAAAAAGATAAAAATAAATGATACAGAAAAAAAAAGATACAATTAAATCTCTCGCAATTCACGATAAAGATGTTGGATCTACAGAAATACAGATTGGTTTACTAACTGACAAAATATCTAAACTTTCAGAACATTTCAAAAATTTTAAGAAAGACAAACATTCAACATTAGGATTAACAAAATCTGTTAACAAAAGAAAAAAACTTTTAGTTTATCTTAAAAAGAAAAATCCAGAGTCGTATCAAAAAGTAATAACACAATTAAATATAAGGAAATAATGTTCAAGATTCATAAAGAAGAAATCGAAATAAATGGAAAAAAAATAACTTTAGAAACCGGGAAAATTGCTAGACAAGCAGATGGAGCGATCATTGCGACATGTGGGGAAACGATCGTAATAGCAACAGCCGTGGGTGCAAAAAATTTAAAGGATGGACAAGATTATTTTCCTTTATCCGTAAATTACCAAGAAAAATATTATGCAGCAGGAAAAATACCAGGAGGATACTTTAAAAGAGAAGCAAGACCCACTGAATCTGAAACTCTAATTTCTAGATTAATTGACAGACCAATTAGACCATTATTTCCTTCAAGCTTTATGAATGAGGTACAGTTATTACCTACAGTATTATCTTATGATGGAGAAAATCAGCCAGATATTTTATCTATAATTGCTTCATCAGCAGCTTTAGCTATATCAGGACTTCCTTTTCAAGGCCCGATTGCAGCAAGTAGAGTCGGCTATAAAGATGGAAAATATTTATTAAATCCATCACCAACGGATTTGCAAGACTCTGAATTGGATCTAGTAGTGGCTGGAACAAAAGATGCAGTTTTAATGGTAGAATCAGAAACTTCAGGTTTAACAGAGAAGGTCATGTTGGAAGCAGTAAAGTTTGGACATGAAAATTTTTTACCAGCAATTGAAGCAATTGAAAGTTTAGCCAAAAAAGTTGGAAAAGCTAAATGGGAAGTCGAAGAGATAGATCATTCAGAAGTTAAAAAGAAAATTGCTAGTTCTTTTGAGAAAGATTTAAGAAAAGCATTTCAAGAAACTGATAAGAAAAAAAGATCAACTGCTATTTCAGAAATAGACACTAAATGTAAGGAGATGTTTGCTGAAGACGAGAATGTAACTGAAAATCAAGCAATGTCTCAATTGAAGTCACTTGAAAAAGATATAGTCAGAACAGCAATTTTAAAAGATAAAAAGAGAATTGATGGGAGAGGTCTTGCAGATGTACGACAAATTAAATGTGAGGTAGGTGTATTGCCAAGAACTCATGGATCAGCCTTATTCACTAGAGGAGAAACCCAAGCTTTGGTAGTTACTACATTAGGTATGGCAGATGACGAACAAAGATTAGAAAGCCTTGATGGAATGCAAAGATCAAATTTCATGCTTCATTATAATTTTCCTCCCTTTTCAGTAGGTGAATGTGGAAGAATAGGTACGGGGAGAAGAGAAATCGGTCACGGTAAATTAGCTTGGAGAGCTATAAAGTCATCTTTGCCAAAAAAAGAAAATTTTCCTTATACTTTAAGAGTAGTTTCTGAAATCACAGAGTCAAACGGATCATCCTCAATGGCAACAGTTTGTGGAACTTCCTTATCTTTAATGGATGCAGGTGTGCCGATAAAAGAACCAGTAGCTGGTATAGCAATGGGTTTAATTAAAGAAGGTGATGAATTTTCTGTTCTATCAGACATTTTAGGAGATGAAGATCATTTAGGAGATATGGATTTTAAAGTAGCTGGAACTAAAGATGGCATTACCTCTCTTCAAATGGATATTAAGATTACTGGTATTACATTTGAAATTATGGAAAAAGCTTTGGATCAAGCTAAAGCTGGAAGAGAACATATTTTAGGTGAAATGAATAAAGCTTTAAAATCATCAAGAAAAGAATTTTCGAAACATACACCCAAAATGGAAACCATAAAAGTTGATAAAAAAGATATTGCAACAGTTATAGGAAAAGGAGGAGCAACTATTAGAGAAATAGTTGAGACTTCTGGTGCAAAAGTAGATGTTAAAGATACAGGGGAAGTTACTGTAGCGGCTCCAGATGAAGAATCGAGAAATAAAGCATTAGAATTTATTAAAAATCTTATAGCTAAACCTGAAATAGGAAAAATTTATAAAGGTAAAGTAGTTAAGATTATGGAGTTTGGAGCTTTTGTAAACTTTTTAGGAAAGCAAGATGGCTTAGTTCATATTTCAGAACTTGCAGCAAAAAGAGTTGCAAAAGTAGGAGACGTTGTAAAGGAAGGTGATGAGGTTTCTGTAAAAGTTGTAGGTTTTGATAGAGGTAAAGTAAAATTATCTATCAAGCAAGCTGTGGCTTAAAATCTTAAATTTTATATTCAAAGTTTTGAGTTGTTTTGTTTACTTGCAGTTCAAACGCACCATTACGTAAATGAAAATTTCTAGCCATTTCAGTTAAGGGAGATAAAGTGATCAATCTATTTAAATGATTAGATTGTTTAATCTTTTTAAATACTTCTTTAACAATTAATTTTCCTCCACCTTTTTTTTTAGACCAAACTGTGTAGGCGATTGCTATCTTTCCTGTCTTTTGATCTCTTAAAGTACTTTGTAAATGTGCGTCCTTAGTCATCAAATCTAGTTCTTCAACTGTTTTTGGAATATCATTTGTGAATCCAAAACACATTATTGCACAAATTTCTTTTTTATATTTAACACCATAGATTTTACGTCCATATTCAGTTCTAAATTTAACATCAAGTTCTGGTCTAACAGGATCTTCTTTAATATCACAAGTTTTTAGCTCGATTAATTCAGCTCCTTTGACCCAGTCAAAAAAGTTATCTATTTTTTCTTTTACTTTTAAATTAAATCTTTTCATTTTGATCTTTAGTTAATAAAGTTTTTATTTTTATCCTATAATTGCTATGATTTTATTTCAGATATGCAATTTTTGCAGGTTAAGAAATGTTTTTAGGATCAGGCATTCCTACTTTGTTATAACCAGCATCTACATAATGAATCTCTCCAGTAACACCAGCTGCAAGATCACTTAATAGATATAGAGCAGAATTTCCTACATCATTAATGTCAACATTTCTTTTTAAAAAAGAATGATCTTCATTCCATTTATATAAAAATTTTGCATCTCCTATTGCAGAAGCTGCAAGAGTTTTAATAGGCCCAGCACTGATAGCATTTACTCTAATTCCTTTTGAACCAAGATCTCTTGCCAAGTACTTAACGCTTGACTCAAGCGCAGATTTGCAAACACCCATTACATTATAGTTAGGAATAGCTTTATTGGATTCATAAGTTAAAGTTAGCATACTTCCACCTTTTTTCATTATTTTTGAAGCTTCTTTAGCAACTTCAGTAAAAGAAAAACATGACACCAACATACTTTTTAAAAAATTTTCTCTTGTTGTATTTAGATATTCACCTGATAGCTCTGTTCTATCTGAGAAAGCTACGGCATGAACGACAAAATCAATTTGTCCCCATTTATTCTTAATATCCTCAAAAAGTTTAATAATTTCTTCTTTATTTTCTACGTTGCAGTTAAGTGTAAATTCAGAATTTAAAGACTTAGCTAACGGAACAACTCTTTTTTTCAATGCATCTCCAAGATATGTAAATGCTAATTCGGCTCCAGCACCCGCAAGTTTTTGTGATATACCCCAAGCAATAGATCGCTCGTTGGCAACACCCATAATTAATCCCTTTTTACCTTTAACTAAACTCATTTATATCTTTTCAAAAATTAATGTTGCGTTTGTTCCACCAAATCCAAAACTATTAGACATAACAGCATTTAAATTAACTTCTTTTTCAGTTTTGTTTATTATTGGAAACTTTTTTGCTTCTTCATCCATTTCATTAATATTAGCAGATCCAGTTATAAAATTATTTTTCATCATTATCAAACAATAGATAGCTTCATGTACTGATGCTGCTCCTAAAGGATGTCCAGATAAAGATTTAGTTGAACTTATTTTTGGAATTTTTTCTTTAAAAGTTTCAGCTATAGCCTTTAATTCCGTAATATCACCAACAGGAGTCGATGTACCATGAGTATTAATATAGTCTATTTTATTTCTAGATGATTTTAATGCTATTTGCATACATCTAACTGCTCCTTCTCCAGAAGGTGCTACCATGTCGAAACCATCTGATGTTGCTCCGTACCCTGTTATTTCTGCATAAATTTTTGCACCTCTTGCTTTTGCATGTTCATACTCCTCAAGCACTAGAACTCCCCCGCCTCCAGCAATGACAAATCCATCTCTTGTTTTATCATATGCTCTTGAAGCTTTTTCAGGAGTATCATTATATTTTGAAGATAAAGCTGTCATAGCATCAAACATAGCAGTCATAGCCCAATGCAATTCTTCACTTCCTCCTGCAAACATAATTTTTTGTTTACCCGACTGAATTAATTCAACAGAATTTCCAATACAGTGACCACTTGTAGCACAAGCAGAACTCATAGTATAATTAACTCCCTTGATTTTAAATGGTACGGCTAATGTTGCAGAAGATGTGCTTGCCATAGTTCTTGGAACAATAAACGGTCCCATTAATTTCGGAGTTTTTGCTCTAGTTTTATCTGCAGCTAAAATAACATTTTCTATTGAAGGACCTCCTGATCCCATAACAATTCCAGTTGAATTATTACTTACATCCTTTTCTTCTAATCCCGAGTCTTTCACAGCTTCTTTCATAGCAATATAATTATATGCAGACCCTGAACCCATAAATCTTATAGTTTTTCTGTCCACGTGATCTTGAAGTTTAATATTTGGCTTTCCGTGAATATGACTCTTTAAGTTATGTTCTTTATACTCTTCACAAAAAGAAATACCTGATTTTGAATTAAGAAGAGATTGAAAAACTTCGTCTTGATTATTTCCTAGACAAGACACTATTCCGATACCTGTTACTACTACTCTTTTCATTATTTAAATAATCCCACTTTTAAATTTTCAGCTCTGTAAATTATTTTTCCATCCGCGCTTAGTATACCATCAGCTAGACCAACGACTGCACCCTCTTTTTTTAAAATTCTTTTCATATTTATTTCATAAGTTGCCATTTTGACTTTTTTTAGAACTTCACCAGTAAATTTTACAGAGTTAACTCCTAAAGCCCTTCCTTTTCCTGGTTCACCTATCCATCCTAAATAAAATCCTACTAATTGCCACATTGCATCTAATCCCAAACAACCTGGCATTACAGGATCATTTTGAAAATGACAATCAAAAAACCATAAACTATCTTTTATATCTAGCTCTGCTTTAATAAAACCCTTTTTAAATTCCCCAGTATCTTTTTTTATTTCAGTTATTCTATCAAACATTAGCATTGGAGGCAGGGGTAGTTTTGCATTACCTTTGCCGAATAGATCACCTTTACCGCAAGAAATTAATTCATCGTAATTAAAACTGTTTTTTTGCATAGGTTAAGCTATTAGTTTTTACTTGATTTATATACAATTTTATATAAATAATTTAAAAAAATTAGATAATATTTCTAAAAAACTATTGTTTATGTACCAAAAAAAAGAAATTGTAAATAAATTAAGATCTTCTGGCCTCAGACCTACTAAACAAAGAGTTTTAATAGCTAAAAAATTATTTGACAGAGATAAAACTTTTCATTTTACAATTGAAACTTTAGATAAAAAAATAAATAAAAAAGGAAGTGAAAAAATTTCTTTAGCAACGATTTACAACACAATTGAAGCATTTACTAATGCTGGCTATTTAAAAGCAATTTTAACTAGCAAAAGTAAAAGTTATTATGACACGAACATTAAGTCGCACCATCACTTCTATGATGAAGGAACTAAAGAACTAACAGATATTGATTATAGTCAAATAAAACTAAGCAAAGTTCCAATCCCTCCAAAAGGTAAAAAAATTAAAAATCTTGAAGTAGTAATCAGAGTACAAAAATAATTATCTTTTATTGACTTTCTAGTTTAGAATTATTATAAACTGAAAAAACTCTAATAAAAAAAGTATGAGCGTTGAATTTAAAAAAAATGGAAATGGAAAGTGTCCTGTTATGCATGGAAGCATGACAGAGCAATCTACACCAACCCATTGGTGGCCAAAAAATTTAAACTTAGATATTTTGCATCAACATGACACCAAAACAAATCCAATGGATAAAAAGTTTGATTACAAAAAAGAAGTAAAAAAATTAAACTTTAAAGGCATAAAAAAAGACTTACTTAAATTAATGACAGATAGCCAAGAGTGGTGGCCAGCCGACCTTGGACACTACGGTGGTTTGTTTATTAGAATGGCATGGCATTCAGCCGGCACTTATAGAATTGCAGATGGTCGAGGCGGAAGTGGAACAGGAAACCATAGATTTGCTCCTCTTAACTCTTGGCCAGATAACACCAATTTGGATAAAGCAAGAAGACTACTTTGGCCAATTAAAAAAAAATACGGTAATAGAATAAGCTGGGCAGATTTAATGATATTAGCTGGGAATATGGCTTACGAGTCTATGGGATTAAAAATGTACGGGTTCTCCTTTGGAAGAGAAGACATATGGCATCCAGAAAAAGATGTCTACTGGGGTTCAGAAAAAGAATGGCTTCAAGATAAAAGATATTCAAACAATGGAAACCGTAAATCACTAGCTAACCCTTTAGCGGCAGTGGTTATGGGTTTAATTTATGTCAATCCAGAAGGTGTTGATGGTAAACCCGATCCCCTAAGAACTGCTCACGACGTAAGAGAAACATTTGGTCGAATGGCTATGAACGATGAAGAAACATGCGCATTAACGGTTGGTGGACATTCAGTAGGAAGAGCCCATGGTAATGGTGATGCATCTTTATTAGGACCAGAGCCTGAAGCAGGTGAAATTCATGAACAAGGATTTGGTTGGAATCGAAAAAACGGAGGAGGACTAGGAGTTAATCAAGTAACTAGCGGTATTCAAGGAGCTTGGACAACACATCCAAACAAATGGGACGACACTTATTTAAAACTTTTATTAGATTATGAATGGGAGTTAAAGAAAAGTCCTGCTGGGGCTAATCAATGGGAACCAATTAATATGAAAGAAGAAGATAAGCCTGTTGATTTAGGAGACCCATCAATCAAAAGAAATCCAATTATGACAGATGCTGATATGGCTATGAAAATGGATCCTAGCTATAGAAAAATTTCTGAAAAGTTCAGAAAAGATCATAAACACATGAAAGATTCTTTTACTAGGGCTTGGTTTAAGTTAACTCACAGAGATATGGGAGCAAAAAAATACTATATTGGACCAGACTCGCCTAAGGAAGATTTAATTTGGCAAGATCCAGTGCCTAAAGGTAAAAAAGGCTTTAGTGTTATCAAAGCTAAAAAATTAATTGAGGCTGCAGGTTTAAATAACTCAGATTTAATTAGTACAGCGTGGGATAGTGCAAGAACTTATAGAAGAACAGATAAAAGAGGTGGGGCAAATGGAGCAAGAATTCGTTTATTGCCTCAAAATAAATGGGAAGGAAATGAACCAGTTAGATTAAACAAAGTTCTTAACAAATTAGAGAAAGTAGCTAAAAAAGTTAAAGCGAGTTTAGCAGACATTATTGTTCTTGCTGGAAATGTAGGATTAGAAAGATCTATCAAAAAAGCTGGTATTAAAATTAAAGTCCCTTTTTCACCAGGCAGAGGAGATGCTAATCAAGACCAGACCGATATTGATTCTTTTAAAGTGTTAGAACCTCTGCATGATGCTTTTAGAAATTGGGTAAAAGAGGAATATGCAGTTAGCCCAGAAGAGATGATGTTAGATAGAGCTTCTTTAATGAATCTATCTGCAAAAGAAATGACAGTGTTGATAGGTGGAATGAGAGTTTTAGATACAAATCATGGTGGAACTAAGCATGGCGTTTTCACAGATAAAATTGGCGTCTTAACAAATGATTTTTTCGTAAACTTAACAAATATGAAATTTGTATGGAAGCCAAAAGGTAAAGATTTATATGAAATTGTTGATCGAAAAACAAAAAAAACAAAATATACAGCTACCAGAGTTGATTTAGTTTTTGGCTCTAATTCAATTTTAAGATCATACTCTGAAGTATATGCTCAAGACGATAATAAAGGAAAGTTTGTTCGAGATTTTGTTGATGTATGGACAAAAGTAATGAATGCTGACAGATAATAATAAAAAATTTATTTAATAAAATGGTAGAATTCACTCAAGGTATTTTTACAGCCGCAAAAAACGTTTATAAAAGTAATAGAGGCTCCATTTTAAGAACAATAGTTTATACTATAGGGCATTTTGCTATTGCCATAATCGTCTTAATGTCAATCGCAGATGTTTCATTTATGGTTGCTTTAACAGATGCTATAGTTGAACCTTTAGCAAATGCTGTATGGTATTTCTTTTTAGATAAATTTTGGGCTTCAAAAATGAGAAATTAAAGACGTCCCCACAAGCTTTCTTTTTTAACCCACCCTCTGTACTTATCTACTTTAATTTTACACCATTGAGTTTTACATTTTGTAATTAAACACAGCCTTCCTTTATTCAAAATCACTTTAGGCTTCGAATAAATTGTAGGATTATTGAATACAATTAATTTATCTTCAATGACAATTGCAGCCTTCTTTTTTGATAGTTGAGATACATGTATCCAACCTGAATTATTTTCATGATCTCTAATTTTTCTAAAATTGTCAGATTGATCTTGAATTAAAACTGGCAAAAATTTTTTTTTATAGAAAATTTTAATAGGATATTCACGAGATGGACCTTGTCTAAGGTTAACTTTGTTATAGCGCAAAGTTAAAAAGTACTCATCCTTAGAAAAGCTAAAACTTTCAAAAAATAGAAAACTTGAAATAATAATTACTATTCTTAACATTTATTAATACACTGTGGATTAATTGATATTTTAGATTTTCTAAAATCAGTTTTTAAAGAGTCAAATATAAGGACACAATTAGTCAGGTTATCTTTGCTGTTTAAAATAGACTTTAAGACTTCATTTGCTTGCAGCGATCCCATAATACCTGCCACTGGAGAAAATATTCCTTCTGTTTGACAATTATTTTCAAAGTTGGGTGGACTAGGCATAAAACATCTGTAACAAGGGCCTTTTTTCTTAAAATCAAATTTCATAAGTTGACCATCAAATTTACTTATAGCAGATGAAATTAATGTTTTTTTATTTTTTACACAGTAATCATTAATTAAATACCTAGTATTATAATTATCAGTGCCATCACATATAATACTAAATTTATTAAAAATTTTCTTAATATTTTTAGAAGTTAGTTTTATTTTAAATGGGATAATTTTTATTTTACCATTTATTTTATTGACGGCTTTTTTTGCTTGATCAACCTTAAATTTACCTATGTCATTGGTATTAAATAAAGTTTGTCTATTTAAATTTGAAATTTCAACTTTATCAAAATCAACAATGCCAATTTTACCAACACCAGAAGCTGCTAGATAAGTAAGCAATGGGCACCCCAAACCTCCCATGCCTATAATCAAAACATTTGCTGAAGATATTTTCTTTTGTCCTGCTAAACCAATTTTTTTTAATATTATTTGTTTTTCGAATCTCTTAAATTGACTTAAGTTAATTTTCATTTTAAAAATTATTTGGATCCTGTCGATCCAAATCCACCTTTGCCTCGATCCGTTTCACTTAAATCATCTACTTCTTTAAGTTGAGCTTGCACTATTGGGCAAACAACCATTTGTGCGATACGAAGGCCCTTCTCTACTTTAAAAGAATCTTGTCCAAGATTAATTAATATTACTTTTATTTCACCTCTATAATCTGCATCAATTGTACCCGGTGTATTTAAAACACTTATTTTTTGCTTAGCAGCTAGGCCTGATCTTGGTCTAATTTGTACTTCAAAACCTTTTGGTATAGATAGTGCTAAACCTGTAGGAATAATTGCTGTTTCGCCTGGATCAATATTAATATTAGCATCTATATTTGCAGCTAAATCCATTCCTGAAGATCCACTTGTTTCGTATTTGGGTAAAGAAACTTTTTTGGACAGTCTCTTAATTAATATTTTTGTCATTCATCAAAAGTTTATCTAATATAATTTTAGCAATTGCATTAGCAACATAACTTTTTTTACTTTTTGGAATTGATATAATTTTACCTTTTTTGTCAATTATTGAAACTTTATTGTATTCAGAATTAAATCCCGAGTCTTTTTTAGAAACATCATTAGCAATAATTAAATCACAGTATTTTTCTTTAATTTTTACTTTTGAGTTTTGAATAACGTTTTCAGTTTCAGCAGAAAAACCGACTACTATTTTAGGCCTAGCTTTATTGTTTTTACTTAAATAATCTAAAATATCAGGATTTTTTTCTAAATTTATATTATTGATATTTAAAGTATTTTTTTTAATTTTATTTTTACTTTTACTTATTGGTTTAAAGTCAGAAACAGCTGCTGCACAAACAGCTATATCGACTGGAAGAGATTTTTTAACTTCATCCATCATTTCTTTAGCAGAAACTATTTTTTTAATTCTTAAATTTTTAGAAGAGGTGAGGTTAGATGGTCCAGCTATTAGTTTGGTTTTTATTCCCAATTTTTTTAATGCCAAAGCAACTTCATATCCTTGTTTTCCACTCGATTCATTTGAGATATATCTCACTGGATCTAAATATTCTCTAGTTGGGCCAGTAGTAACTAAAGCTTTGAAATTTTTATTTTTCACTAAATTTTTTTGGTCAAAATAATTTTTTAAGTAAGAATAAATTTGTCTTGGACTAGACATCTTTCCTTCTCCATACTCACCACAAGCCATTTCACCTTTTTCAGGACCAATAAAATAATAACCATAATCTTGCAAAATATTTAAGTTTCGTTGTGTAGCTTTATGAAACCACATTCGAACATTCATAGCTGGAACTAAAAGAATATCTTTATTTGATGCAAGCAAAACTGTTGTTGCTAAATCTTCAGCTTTGCCTATGCTTAATTTAGTCATAAAGTTTGCAGTAGTTGGTAAAACGACAATTAAATCTGCCCATCTAGACAAAGTTATATGATCAATTTCAGATTCATTATTCTTATCAAAAATATCTTCAAATGTTTTATTTTTTGTTAAAGTTGTAACTGAAAGTGGAGTAACAAATTCTTTACCACTTTTTGTCAGGATAGTTTTTACATCTACACTATTTTTTTTTAATAATCTTATAAGATCAAGAGCTTTATAAGCAGATATACCTCCGCCAATGACTATTAAAATTTTTTTATTTTTTAATGACATTATTTAATTAAAATACTAATAGAATAGTAATTACAATACCAAAAAATCCAATAATTAAATTGTTTCTAAAGTTTTTTAATTTCATCTGTTCTATTTCTAGATTTTTGTCATTTCTCAAGCCTAAATTTAGTTTTCCCTCAGCTATTAATTGGAGAGCATAATTGGCCTTATCCATTATGTCGGGAAACTCAGGTATTCTTTTTATTATCTCTGCCGAAGTATTAATTGCAGTATCCAAAGTAGATTTTGGACTCTTTATGTTTTTTAACCAGTCTTCCAAAACTGGTTTAGAAACTTCCCAAATATTAGTTTCCGGATATAGTTTTCTTGCGACACCCTCGACTACAACCATAGTCTTTTGTAGTAGAAGTAAAGGCGGTTGGGTTGCCATGTTAAATTTTTCAGTAATTTCAAAAAGTTGCGCTAATAAATTTCCTCCAGATATATTTTTGATTGTTTGACCAAATATTGGTTCCCCTACAGATCTTAATGCTTGAGCAAATTCTTCTTTAGAAGCATTAGACGGAACAAGACCAGCTTGAAAGTGTACTTCTGCAACCTTTACATAATCTCTCTGAATAAAACCATACAAAATCTCAGCTAAAAATTTTCTATTATTTTTATCTAATCTACCCATAATGCCAAAATCTACGGGTATAATATTTCCTTGTTTGTCTACAAATAAATTTCCCTGATGCATATCTCCATGAAAAAAACCATCTCTTACTGCTTGTTTTAAAAAATGTTGTATCAAATTTTCTGCAAGAACTTTTAAATTAATACCACCATCTTTTAATTTTTTATGTTCTCGAATAGATATTCCATCAACTTTGTCTAAGGTTAAAACTCTTTTAGTAGTATAATTCCAATAAATTTTAGGGACATTAAAACCTTTATCAAGCTTGGTATTTTCATATAATTCATTTGCAGCGGCAGCCTCAAAACGTAAATCCATTTCAATATTTGTGATTTCACGTAATAAATAAACAACCTCAACTAATTTGAGTCTTTTTGCTTTTGAAAAAATGCTTTCAATAAAATAAGCAAACAGCATTAATGCATCTAATTCTTCATTAAAAAGCTTTTCTATGTCTGGTCTTAAAATTTTTATAGCAACTTCTTTTTTTTGGTTTTCATTTTCTATTTTAGCTATGTGAACTTGGGCAATAGATGCTGCAGCTATTGGCTCACTTAAATCTTTAATTTTAGCAAATTGGTTATCACCAATTTCTTTTTTTATTATTTGTTTTACTTTATAAGTATCAAATGCCGGAAGCTTATCTTGTAATTTTTCTAAATCATTTGCCAATTCTTCTCCAATAATATCTGGTCTGGTTGCTAGAAATTGACCAAGTTTTATGAATGTTGTTCCCATTCCTTGAAGTGCATCACAAAGTTTTTGTCCAGGTTTTTTTTGATTATCTGCAAAGTTTTTTCGAGAACCTATGGAGATAAAATTAAAAAAAAGATTTATAGCTAAAGGAAGATTATAAATTTCCCTAATTATATCTAGTGCACCCGACGTGGATAATTTTCTTGCAATTTTAAATAACAGAAAAATTCTTTTAAACA
>CACAIN010000013.1 GCA_902532595.1 uncultured Pelagibacteraceae bacterium | reverse complement strand
ATTTAACAGTTTTAAAAAAAACACTCTTATTTACTAGATATTTTTTAATATATTTTGTTATTAGATTTTTACTTGAAAAAAAAATAATAAATTTAAAATATTTTTTTTTAGCATCACTAATAGGGTGTTTGTTTGTAAGTTTTGATGTTTTTTATCAATTTATATTTGAAAAAGATATTTTTGGATATGAGCGAATTGGTAGGAAATATCCTGGGCCCTTTGGAGATGAAGCGATAGCTGGAGGATACATTCAAAGATACTCTTTTTTGGCAATATTCTATTTTATTTTGTTTCATAAATTAGATAATAAAAAATATTATTTTTTAAGCTTATTATTATTTACAACTTTTCTTGTGGCAATCGTAATATCAGGAAATAGAATGCCTTTAATTCTATTTATCTTTTCCATGTTTTTAATTTTTATTTTTGAAAAAAAATTGAGAAAATATCTTATTTTGTTATTAGTTATCTGTTCATTATCAATTATTTCTATGACCAAAATAGACCCAGCTATAAAAAATAATTTTTCAAACTTTGTAAAACAAATAACTTGGTCGTATAGTTATTTAAGTTTATCAGAAGAAGCTAAAAAAACTAAAACTTTATCTCCACAATACTTATATGAGTTTTCCACAGCTTATGAAACATGGAGATTAAATAAATATATTGGAGGAGGAATAAAATCTTTTAGAGTAAATTGTATTAAAAGAGACAATGTAATCGAGAAGTGGAGAGACTGGTCTTGCAATATTCATCCTCACAATTACTATTTAGAAATATTAACTGAATTAGGTGTTGTAGGATTATTCATTGTTTTATTTTTAATAATTCAATTACTCAATATTTCTTGTGTTAAAAATAATTATTTAAATTCAAGTGTTAAGCTAAATAATATGCTTACTCCTTTTATATTGCTTTTTATTGCAGAAATGTTCCCAATTAGAAGTTCAGGAAGTTTTTTTACTACTAATAATTCAGTCTTTATATTTTTATTGTTAGCAATAATTGTATCAATTTCAAAAAATAAGAATTTAAATTGAAAGTATTTTTAATAAATGTAAGTTAAAATTTATGATAAAAAAAGATATAGTTATTACTGCAGCTAGTAGAACAGCAGTTGGGTCTTTGGGTAGATCGCTGAAAAATATTCCAGGAGTAGACCTAGGATCTGCAGTGATTTTAGACTCAATAAAAAAATCAAAAATAAAGGCTGAAGAAATTGATGAAGTTATAATGGGTCAAGTTTTAACTGCTTCTACAGGACAAAATCCTGCTCGGCAAGCAGCAATGAAATCAGGAATACCAAAAGAAAAAACTGCTTACGTTGTTAATCAAGTTTGTGGATCTGGATTAAGATCTATTGCATCTGGATTTCAAAGTATTAGAGCAGGAGATTCAAAAATTGTTATTGCTGGTGGTCAAGAATCTATGTCGTTAGCACCTCACGCAGTACACTTAAGAGATGGAAAAAAATTAGGTGATACAGAAATGACTGACACAATGATTAAAGACGGCTTGTGGGATACTTTCTATGGATATCATATGGGTGTGACAGCAGAAAATGTATCTACAAAATTTCAAGTTACTAGGGAAGACCAAGATAAATTTGCTTTAAAGTCTCATGAAAAAGCTCTTAAAGCTCAAAAAGAAAATAAATTTAAAGAAGAAATAATTAATTTTAAAATCAAATCAAAAAAAAATGAAATAGACTTTAATAAAGACGAGCATCCTAGAGAAGAAATTAGTTTAGAAGCTCTGACAAGACTTAAGCCTGTTTTTAAAAAAGATGGCACTGTCACAGCAGGAAATGCTTCTGGAATTAATGATGGAGCTGCCGCCATAGCTTTAATGTCAGCAGATGAAGCTGAAAAAAGAAAATTACAAAAATTAGTTTCAATTAAATCTTGGGCAAGCTGTGGGGTGGATCCAGCTTTAATGGGCACAGGACCAATACCAGCTTCAAAAAAAGCATTAGATTTAGCTGGATGGTCTGTAAAGGATGTTGATCTATTTGAAATTAATGAAGCATTTGCGGCTCAGAGCATTGCAGTTTTAAGAACTCTTTCTATTCCAGAAGAGAAAGTAAATGTTAACGGCGGGGCAATAGCCTTAGGTCATCCTATTGGTGCTTCTGGCACTAGAATACTAGTAACTTTAATCCATGAAATGATTAAAAGAGATATCCATAAGGGTTTGGCAACTTTATGTATCGGTGGGGGCATGGGTATTGCCATGTGTATTGAAAGATAATGGAAATATCTAAACCTTATAAAGGCAAAGGTAAACGTAAAATTAAAAAGATGCCATTTACTGTTAAAGGATATATTCTTTATTACGCTTTTTTTTGGGTATTAATTATTTCAATTTATTTAGCTTACTATTAAATCTTAAGTTGAGTAAGATTTTTAAAAAAATCTAAACTTTCTGGATTAGCGATGGCCTCCTTATTGTTCAACTCCTCTCCATTTATTAATTTTCTTACGGCAAGCTCAACAATTTTTCCACTTTTGGTTCTAGGTATTTCCGGGACTTTTATAATTATTGCAGGAACATGTTTTGGAGAACAATTTTTTCTAATTTTAGCTTTAATAATCTTTATTTTTTCATCGTCTAAATCTTCATTATTTTTTGTAGTAACAAATAAAACTACTCTTACGTCATCCTTATAATCTTGTCCTACAACCAAACCTTCGTTAATAAAATTGATGTTTTCAACTTGTTGGTAGATTTCTGCTGTTCCAATTCTAACACCTCCAGGATTTAAAGTAGCATCAGATCTACCTCTCACAATAAATCCATTGTTAGAAGTTCTTTCTATAAAATCTCCGTGGTGCCAAATATTTTTAAATCTAGTAAAATAAGCTTTATGGTATTTTTTACCATCATCATCTCCCCAAAATTTAACTGGCATTGAAGGAAATGGTTTTTTGACTACTAGTTCACCTTTTTCATTATCTTTAGTGCTTTTTCCATTATCGGTAAAGACATCAACATCAATAGCTAAACTCTGCCCCTGAATTTCACCCTTATATACATTTGAAAACAAATTTCCCAAAACCAGACAGCCGACTAAATCTGTTCCACCAGCTATAGAGGCTAAATGAACTTCTTTCTTTAAATTTTTATAAACATACTCAAAACTTTCTTCGGCTAGAGGAGAGCCAGTTGAAGTTATTATTTTAACTGAGCTTAAGTCTAAATCTTTAGCATTAAAATTTTCATTTTTTAAATAATCGATATATTTTGCACTTACACCAAATAAATTAATTTTTTTATTTTGACAGTATTCTAGAAGAATATCTATTTTCGGATAAACTGGGGCTCCATCAAACAAATATATTGTTGAACCTGTTGCTAGCCCTCCTACTAACCAATTCCACATCATCCAGCCAGTAGTTGTATAATAAAATAATTTTTCATTTTCTCTTATATCGCAATGAAGCATAAATTCTTTGTTATGTTCAATTAGAACATTGCCAGCTCCATGAGTAATACATTTTGGTTTCCCGGTTGTTCCACTAGAATAAAGAATATAAATTGGATGATTAAATTCAAAACGTTCAAATGTTTCATCTAACTCTGATTGATTCAAAACTTCATGAAAATTTATAAAGCCTTCTAAATCTAATTTTTCTTTTTTATTATAAGAAAAAACCAAAACCTTATTTATTGAAGGAATTTCCTCTAAAACTTTATTTACTTTTTCTAAAATATCTATTTTTTTTCCATTATAAAAATAATAATTGCTCGTTATTAAGACCTTCGGTTTAATTTGTTTAAATCTATCAACAACACCTTGAACTCCAAAATCCGGTGAACATGAAGACCAAATCATTCCATTTTTAGCACATGCTAAAAAACTTATCACAGACTCTATTTTGTTTGGTACATAGGCTGCAACTCTATCCCCTTTTTTTAAACTTAAAGTTTTTAAATAAGCAGATAGCTGACATACTTTTTTGTACAAATCATTCCAAGTAATATTCTCTTCAAAACCACTTTCAGATAAAAATCCTATAGCATTAAGATCTGATTTTTTTTTGAGAATATTTTCTGAATAATTTAATTTCGAGTCGGGAAAAAATTTTGTTTTGTTAAAAATTTTATCTTTTAAAATAACTTCTTTTCCTTTATCACCAATTATTTTTGAATAATCCCAAAACTTAGACCAAAATGTTTCTGGATTTTCAATGCTCCATTTCCATAAATATTTAAAATCATTTGAATTTTTTAAATTTATAAATTTTGAAAAATCCTTCAATAAAGACTCTTCTTTTTTTTGATCGGTAGGTTTCCAAAGAGGTATATTCATAAAAGCTAATTTAGCCTCTATGAATTTATCTTAACAAGTATTTTTTTAATAGGATTTTTTGAACAATTATTGCTCTATCTGATTTAATTTCTTTTTTTTTGAAGAATAAATTTATTAGCCATTTCATAACTTATCTGACTAAATTTAATTGACGAAAAATAGCATAAAATATGTCGAAAAATGAACTTATTAAGCAATTTGTCCTACTCTTTATAGTTTATTATCAGCGCCCTTTTTAATATGTTCCAACCAGTTTATAATAGGTAAATATGGCTCAAAATATTTCTGTTCCTGATATCGGCGATTTTAAAGATGTAGAAGTAATTGAAGTTTTGGTTAAACCTGGAGACGCTGTAAATAAAAATGATCCGATAGTCACGATAGAAAGTGATAAATCTAGTCTTGAAATTCCATCACCAGCTTCTGGGGAAATAAAAGATTTAAAAGTTAAAATAGGAGATAAAGTCTCAGAAGGAAGTATTTTAGCTACTATTGAAAGCAGTCAAGTAACTCCAAATCCTAAAAAAGAAAAAATAAAGAAAGAACCTATTAAAGAAAAAATAAAAAAAAACGGAGATCTACATCCTGTTAAACAAGTTAAAAAAATCTTTGCAGAACCAGCTTCGAAAGATGATATTGATCCTATTGAAACTAATGAATGGATTGAGTCATTAAATTCTGTAATTGAAAGTGATGGTGCACCAAGAGCAAGTTATTTGTTAAATCAAGTAATTGATCAAGCATATAAATCTGGTTTAGTTTTACCTGATACAAGGACTACTCCTTATATAAATACTATTCCTCCTGAAATAGAAGTTAAATCTCCAGGAGATCAAAATATAGAAAAAAAAATACGGGCTTATATAAGATGGAATGCTGCTGCAATGGTAGTTAAAGCTAACAAGAAAAGCCCTGAGTTAGGTGGACACATTGGAACCTTTGCCTCAGCTGCTACCCTTTATGATGTTGGAATGAATCATTTCTGGAGAGCAAAGAGTAATAAATTTGGTGGAGATTTAATTTACTTTCAAGGTCACTCAGCTCCAGGAATGTACGCTCGAGCCTTTTTAGAAGGAAGACTTACAGCAAATCAATTAGATGGTTTTAGGCAAGAAGTTTCTAAAGGTGGTTTATCCTCTTATCCTCATCCATGGTTAATGCCAAACTTTTGGCAGTTTCCAACTGTTTCCATGGGCCTTGGACCAATCATGGGAATTTATCAAGCACGATTTTTAAAATACTTGATTAATAGAGGTTTAATAAAAGATGAGGGAAGAAAAATTTGGGTCTTCTTAGGAGATGGTGAAATGGATGAGCCAGAGTCGCTTGGTGCAATAGGACTAGCTGCTAGAGAAAAATTGGATAATTTAATTTTTGTAATTAATTGTAATCTACAAAGATTAGATGGACCAGTAAGAGGTAACGGAAAAATTATTCAAGAACTTGAGGGAAGTTTTAGAGGTACTGGATGGAATGTAATTAAAGTAATATGGGGTTCATATTGGGATCAACTATTAACAAAAGACAAAACTGGTTTGTTAGTAAAAAGAATGAATGAATGTGTAGATGGTGAATATCAAGCGTTTAAAGCAAAAGGTGGGGCTTACGTTAGAGAAAAATTTTTCGGAAAATATGATGAATTAAAAGAACTTGTGTCTTCAATGACAGATAAAGATATTTGGAGATTAAATCGAGGAGGGCATGATCCTCACAAAGTTTATGCAGCATATCATTCTGCTATGCAGCACAAAGGTTCTCCTACTGTCATACTTGCAAAAACTATCAAGGGATATGGGATGGGTAAATCTGGTGAAAGCATGAATACTACCCACCAGCAAAAAAAACTAGATGAAAAAGATCTACTTTACTACAGAGATAGGTTTGGAGTTCCTCTTACTGACAAACAAGTGAAAAATATTGAATATTTCAAACCAAGTGAAAATTCTGAAGAAATGAAATATTTAAAAGACAAGAGATTAAAACTTGGAGGATTTATCCCAGAAAGATCTTCTTTTTCCAAAGCAATTAAAACGCCTCCTCAAGATATTTTTGAAACTTTCATGAAGTCTACTGGAAATAAAGAAATGTCCACAACTATGGCGCTGGTTCGTATGCTGACTGCCCTTCTTCGAGACAAAAATCTTTCTCCAAGGTTAGTTCCGATCATTCCTGATGAAGCAAGAACTTTTGGTATGGAGGGATTTTTTCAAAAAATTGGAATTTATGCTCACGAGGGTCAAAAATATGAACCGGTGGATTCCGAACAATTAAGTTCTTACAGAGAAGATAAAAGTGGACAAGTGTTAGAGGAAGGAATTACAGAGTCTGGAGCTATGTCATCGTGGATTGCAGCTGGGACGTCTTACACAAATCATGATTTAGAAATGATACCAATTTATATTTTCTATTCTATGTTTGGTTTTCAAAGAGTTGGGGATTTAGCGTGGGCTGCTGGAGATTCTCAAGCTAGAGGATTTTTAATTGGAGCTACTGCAGGCAGAACGACATTAGCCGGGGAAGGACTACAACACCAAGATGGTCATAGCCACTTACTAGCTTCTAATATTCCAAACTGTGTTAGTTATGATCCGACTTTTGCTTATGAAATGGCAACTATACTAAGAAGTGGTATTAAAAGAATGCATGAGAAAAAAGAGAATATTTTTTACTACATAACTGCAATGAACGAAAACTACACTCACCCAGAAAAGCCCAAAGGTTGTGAGGAAGGGATTCTTAAAGGGATGTATTTGTTTAAGGAATATAATAAAAAAGGAAAAAATAAAGTTCAACTTTTAGGATCTGGCACTATATTAAGAGAAATTATTGCAGCAGCAAAAATTTTGTCTGAAGATTATGGAATTGATTCTGATATCTGGAGCGTTACTAGTTTTAATGAGTTAAGAAAAGATGGTATGGAAACAGAAAGATGGAATCTTTTAAATCCTAACGAAAAAAGGAAAAAATCTTATGTGCAGAAATGCATGGAAAAAAGAGATGGGCCAATCATTGCAGCATCGGACTATACCAGATCTTTTTCAGACCAAATAAGGCCATATACTGAAAAACCTTTCTATTCACTAGGAACGGACGGATATGGAAGAAGTGATACTAGAAAAAATTTAAGAAAATTTTTTGAGGTGGATAAGGAACACATTGTTGCCTACACATTAAGTGCTCTCTCAAAAGAACAATTGATAGAAACTAAAAAAGCTGAGCAAGCAATTAAAAAATATAAAATTGACAAAAACAAAGATTTTCCATCTAACTTATAACTATGGCTAGTACAAAAATTTTAATTCCTGATATGGGTGACTTCAAAGATGTAGAGGTTATTGAAGTTCTTGTAAAAGAGGGTCAAAAAATTAAAAAGAATGAATCTTTAATAACTTTAGAAAGTGATAAGTCTAGTGTTGAAGTACCTTCTACTCATGAAGGAGTAGTAGAAAAAATTAATATAAAAATTGGTAATAAAGTAAATCAAGGAGATTTAATTCTCAGTTTAAAATCAGAAAGCAAAACAGAAGAAAAAAAAGAAGCTGTAGAAAAAGATAAAAAGATTGAAAAAAAAGTAGAAGTTAAGAAACAAGAGGTAATTAAACAAAAAAAAATTACACCAGCTGCTCCTACTGCACAACTTAAAACTAAGTCTGCTAGTCCAAAAGTTAGAAAATTTGCAAGAGAATTGGGTGCTAACGTACTTGAAATAACTGGAACTCAAAGAGCAGGTAGAGTTTCAGAAGAAGATGTAAAAAATTTCATAAAATCACAAGTTACTGTAAGTGGTGGAAAAATAGAGAAAAAAATCTATAAAGAAGAATATCCTCACGAGGAATTTGGAAAAATTGAGTTAAAAGATATACCAAGGGTTAAAAAATTATCAGGACCTCAACTAGTTAGATCTTGGACAGAAATCCCACATGTTACACAACATGAAGAAATTGATATTACAGAAATGGAGCAGTTTAGGTCATCATTGTACGATTATTATTCAGGGGAAATGATAAAAGTAACCCCTTTAGCTTTTATATCTAAAGCTTTAGTAAGTGCTCTTAAAGCTTTTCCAAATTTCAATGCATCAATAGATCCTAATCAAAATAAAATAGTTTATAAAAAATATTTTCATTTAGGTTTTGCAGTAGATACCCCTCATGGCTTAATGGTTCCTAAAATAAGAAATGTAGACCAAATGAGTATTAAAGAAATAGGAGAAGCATTAAAAAAAACTAGCAAGCTTTGTAGAGAATTAAAAATTGATAAAAAAGAATTCTTTGGTGGATCTATGACAATTTCAAGTTTAGGAGGAATAGGTGGGACATTTTTTACTCCAATAATTAACCCTCCAGAAGTAGCAATCTTAGGTATAGGAAAAAGTTTTGATAGGTTGCTAAAATTAAAAGGTAAAATTGTATCTAGAAAAATTTTACCAATTTCTTTATCTTATGATCACAGAATAATAGATGGTGCTGAGGGAGCAAGATTTTGTGTCTATTTAAGTGAATGTTTAGGCAAAGACTTCGCATTCAAGCTTGCTGTTTAATATAATTTACAATAATAAACATCATGAATAAAAAATTGATCTCTTTGATCTGCGCTATTTCTTGCTCTTTTTTATGGGGTTCAGCATTCATTGCTCAAGACATGGGAATGGATTATATCGGACCCTTTTCTTTTACTGCCGGAAGAATGTTTCTAGGTTTTATTGCATTAATCCCTTTTTTTTTCATTTTTGAATTAAAAAAAATTAAAGAAAAAAAAATTTCTTATAACACTGTTCTAATTTATCTAGCTCTTCTTGGATTTTTTCTTAGTGGAGGATTTGCATTTCAACAATACTCGTTGCTTTATACGGATGTTGCAAATTCAGCAATATTTACAATATTTTATGTCCTAATTGTTCCAGCTATATCTTATTTTTTATTTTCTAAAAAAATCCATTGGTCTGTATGGCCTTCAGTTTTCATATGTATAATTGGAGGATTTTTACTTACTGAAGTAAATAATGTGACAGTAAGATTAGGAGATTCATTAGTCTTACTAGGAGCTTTTTTTTGGGCATTTCATATTGTTTATTTATCAAAATTTTTAAAATTATTTAATTATCCTATTACTATAACTATGGGAACTTGTCTGATTGGATCTTTAATTGCTTTTATCCCTTCTTTGACCTTTGAAAACATATCATTAGGAAATTTATTGATGGAAAAAAATGAACTTCTTTATGCTGGTGTATTATCAAGTGGAATAGGATTTTTATTACAAGCTTATAGCCAACAAAATTTGTCGCCAGCGCCCGTAGCAATTATTTTTTCATTAGAAGGTGTTTTTGCAGCAATATTTGGATGGATACTTTTAAACCAATTCCTAAGTGAACTTAAAATATTTGGAATAGTGTTAATATTAGTAGCTGTAATTTTCTCACAACTTTTACCCACATATGATAAAAGAAAATATGGAAGAGGCTAGTTCAACATTTGCAAAACATATTGGTGGTCTTAGTGTAAAAAAGATCAATGACTCTAACTATGAATTTTATACAGAGGTTAAAGAAATAAATCTTAATACAAGTAAAATCGCCCATGGAGGTTTTATTTGTTCTATTGCAGATACAGGAATGGGTAATTCAGTTCATAAAACAATTGAAAGCAAAAGATGTGTTACAATTTCATTAGATGTAAAATTTATTTCTGCTGCTTCTTTAGGTCAAAAGTTATTAGGAAAAGTTAAAATTCAAAAAAAAACAAGAACACTTGTGTTTGCAACTTGTGAAATTAGTAGCTCTGAAAATATAGTAGCTACCGCATCAGGAGTTTGGAAAATTCTTTAACGTTTTTTTCTTAGTTTCTTAATTCCACAATCTTTACATTTAATCGTTTCAGTTGAACCCCCCGGTCCAAAACTAAAGTTAATATCTACTTTTTCGTACCTATGCAATCCCACGTAGCAAAATATCAAATACAACCACCTAATCATAATTTTAACAAAAAAAAATTTTAAATTAAATTGGAGGTAATAAAATGTCTGGATGGGAAATATTAATTGTTGTTGCTGTTATAGTAGCATTAACAAATTAAAATAAAAGAAGCATAAAAAATATTTTTTAGGAAGTTTTGTTAAGGGGAGAGCTTTTTCCAAATTTAAAATTTGTATATCCAAAAACTAACAATAGTAATAAAGCAAAAGGGTAAACAATCGTTTTGTTAGGCCTATCTGGATTTTCAATCTTAAAATTACTAATTATATCACCCATTTGCATACCGGATTTTTTTGCTTGTCCTTTCCAGTTTAATTTATCTACTATAACCTGATTGTTATCATCAGCTAAATTAATACCAAAATCCATCAGATTATAATCATCTTTAAAACTGCCTTTATCAATTACAAATAATTTATATCTTTCTCCATATTCTGTAACTCTGGTTACTTTAATGTGCACTTCTTTAGATGGATCAAAAGTTAAGTTTTGAATTGTTTTTGATGACAATTTTTGTTCATTAAATTTAGGATAAAATTTATTTAATGCAAAATCAGGAGCTAAAAAACATATTGAAATAATTAAAAACGCAATGATTTCATACCAACTTAATTTGTTAATAAACCATCTTTGAGTTGCAGCTGTAAATACTAATATACCGATTAAAGAAGTTGTTATTACTAATAATGCTTGCCAAATATTTTCAATTCCAATTAAAAGCAGCTCATGATTGAATAAAAAAACTACTGGCAGAATTCCTGTTCTCAAACTATACCAAATAGCTTGAAGACCAGTTTTCAAAGGATCTCCACCGGAAATAGCTGCTGCTGCATATGAAGCTAATCCTACTGGAGGAGTAACATCTGCCATCAAACCAAAATAAAAAACAAACAAATGAACAGCAATCAAAGGAAAGATAAAACCAGAGGCATTACCCACATCAACCAATACGGTTGCCATTAATGATGCAACAACTACATAATTTGCAGTAGTTGGCAAACCCATTCCAAGAAGTAAACACAAAACGATTGTAAGAAGAATTAAGATAATTACATTATCTCTAGCAATTGTTTCTATTACAATAATTAAGTTAGTACTTAAACCAGTTGATCCGACCGCACCAACTATTACTCCTGCAGTAGCAATGGCAATTCCAACACCCACCATATTAATTGCACCTTTTTGAAGACCAACAATTGTTTGATTATACCAATCTATTAAACCAGTTTTAAAATTTGGGTTTTTGACAATACGGTTTATTAAATTAACTAAAATTAAAGAGATTGTAGCGTAAAAAATTGAAAAACCTGCAGTATACCTCATATAAACAAGTAAAAAAATTAAAACAAAAATTGGTATTAAAAAATGTAATCCAGATAAAAAAGTTTTCTTTAAATGCGGTACGTCAGCATCATCCATCCCTTTCAGACCTAATTTTAGAGCTTCAAGATGAGATATATAGAACAAAGCAATATATGAAATAACAGCTGGTAAAAAGGCGTGTTTAACAACTTCAAAATAAGTAACTCCAATAAAGCTTGCCATGACAAATGCTGCGGCTCCCATAACTGGGGGCATTATTTGTCCATTGACCGAAGAAGAAACTTCAATCGCTCCAGCTTTTTCTTGAGAAAAACCAGTTTTTTTCATTATAGGAATTGTAAATGTTCCGGTTGTAACAGTATTAGCAATTGATGAACCAGAAATCATGCCTGTCATTCCAGATCCTAAAATAGCAGCCTTAGCAGGTCCTCCTCGCATTTTACCTACCAGCGCAAAGGCTAAATCTAAAAAATATTTTCCGCCTCCAGCTGTTTCTAATAGCGCTCCAAACAAAACAAATAAAAATATAAAATCTACAGATACACCTATAGGTATTCCAAAAATTGCTTCTTGATCAAACCATTGAAACCCTACTAATCTTTTTACAGAGAGACCTCCATGAGAAATAATATCAGGTGCGTATTTACCAAAATAAGAAAATAATAAAAAACAAATAGCAATAATAACTAAAGGTAGACCTATTGCACGTCTAGTTGCTTCTAATAAAATCAATATTCCTGTAGCCCCTATTATGAGCTCAACTGGAATTTTAAATCCAAATATTTCTTTAACTAAAAGTATCCCTCCTCTATTAACTAGATCATCATAAAAAAAATAAATGTATAAACAACAAAATGCAGCAGCTATACTGATAAGAATATCAAAAGCAGAAATTTTTTTTCCTCTAGTTGCTGGAAAAATTAGAAATGTTAATGTTAAAGCAAAACCTAAATGAATAGCTCGAGCAGGCAATCCCTTGAACATTCCAAAATTAAACCAAAAAGGAAAAGGAGATGCATACCAAAGTTGAAAAAAAGTCCAAAGAATAGCTATTCCAAAAACTACTTTTAAATGTAAACCAGATAAGTTACGTGTTGGAGAAATATCTTCTTGTATTTTATCTTTAATCTTACTTTGAATGTTTTGATTCATCTTTATAAAGATACATTATTCTAAAAAAAAAGGCCCAAGAAATATTGGGCCTTTTTAATTTAAATATAAAGTTGAATTACATTAATCCAGCTTCTTTGTAGTACTTAATTGCACCTGGGTGTAATGGAGCCGATAAACCATCAGCTATCATATTTTTCTTTTCCAAAGGTCCAAAAGCAGGGTGTTGAGCTCTGAAACTATCAAAGTTTTCCATTACCGCTTTTGTTACTAAGTATACAAGCTCTTCAGAAACATCTGCACTTGTTACAACTGTAGCTTTTACACCAAAAGTCGTAGCATCTTTTTTCTGATTTGAGTAAGTTCCTGCAGGAATTACAGCTTTAGCATAATAGTCAGCTCCGTCAATTAAACCTTGAACTGGCGCTCCAGTTAAATTAATTGGGCTGGCTTTTGCTTTACAAGTTGCTGCTTGCTCCATAGCACCATTAGGAAATCCTACTGAATATCCAAATGCATCTATTTTACCATCACAAAGAGCTTTTACTTGTTCAGAAGAAGTAAGTTCAGTAGTTGCTTTGAACATACTCATGTCTGCTCCCATAGCTTTCATTAATTCTTCCATAGTTCCTCTTTGACCAGAACCTGGATTACCTATGTTAACTGTTTTTCCTTTTAGGCCTTTAAAATCTTTAATTTTAGATTTTTTGCTAGCCCAAATTTGAAATGGTTCGTTGTGGACTGAGAATACAGCTCTTAAGTTGCTGAACTGTTTGCCTTCCCATTTGCTTGATCCATTATAAGCATGGAATTGCCAGTCAGACTGGGCAACACCAAATTGAAACTCACCATCTTTAATTTGACCAATATTGTAGTTTGAACCACCTGTAGAAGGTGCAGTACATCTGTAAGCTTTAGCTGTACCTTTTTTTCTACCATGATCAGCACTTATTGCCGATTTGTGAAGCATTTTACAAATAGCATTACCTGTTTGAAAATAAACTCCAGTAGGTCCACCGGTTCCTATTGTGAAGAACTCAGCTGATTTTGCGATTGAAGTAATTGGGCTTGATAAAGCAAAAGTTACTAAAATAGCAGAAATCATTGATATTACTTTTTTCATGTGATCCCCCATTTGTTAATGTAATAATTTAACTATGTATAAAGACGAAGGTCAAAGAGAATCTTTAGAGATTTTTAGCCCAATTTGATAATTTTTTGACACCTTCAACTACATTTGGTGCATACTTTTCAATTATTTTATCTTCAATAAACTTGCTGTTTATAGGTGCTTTAAGAAATTCACTGCCATCAAAATCAATATAGCATAATCTACTAAGCATCTTTTTCGGACCAAAACCAAAATCAGATGCTGGTAACATAGCTACACCAGTTTCATCTAATATTCTTTCGCATAATTCTGTAGAAGTTTTAAATCTCTTGTTAGGAAACTCTGGCATTAAATAAAATGCCCCTTGTGGAGGATTAATTAAAACTTTATTCGATTTTAGATTATTATAAACATAATTCCCCACTGATCTCAAAATGTTTAAAGTTTTAGCTTTGTATTCACTAAAATCACCTTCATATGCTTCAACAGCAGCAAATTGTGCTGGACTATTGACTGTAGAATACGACTCGCTGGCTAATGTTTTTATATTTTCTAAAAGTTCTGATAATCGATTTGGTACTGCGAAAAATCCTACTCTCCATCCTCCTGCTCCACACCATTTGCTTAGACCTCCACTAATAAATGTTCTCTCAGGATAATATTGAGAAATTGACTCATATTTATTACAAAAAGTTAAATCTGTATAAATTTCATCTGATAGAATTATAAGATTATATTTTTTTGCAACAGCAGCTAATTCCTTAAGATTTTTACATATTGTTCCTGAAGGATTATTTGGAGAATTAAGAATAAATATAAGATTTTTTTTTTTTATTGACTTAATTTTTTTTTCAAGTTGGTTAGCAGTTGGAAACCAGTTATTTTCTCTTGAAGTGTGTATCCAGTGAACTTTATTTCTACCAATAATTGCTTGAGGTTCGTATGAAACCCAACTTGGAGCTGAAAGAATAATTTCTCCATTGAATGCGACATGTAACAAAAGCATTGCTTCTTTTGAACCTGGGGTAATTACAATATTTTCTTTTGGATAATTAATTCCTACTTTTTTTTTTAAGTTTTTTGATATTGACTCTCTCAGTTTACTTAGGCCCTGGATTGGTAAATATTCTTTTCTGTGAGCATTGTTTTTCAATGCAGTCACAATTTTTTCTGGAACTGGGAATGGAGATTGTCCAAAACCAAACTGATAAACTTTCTTTCCTTGATTTATAAGTTTTTTACACTTTTCGTTAATAACCAAAGTTGAAGATTGTTTGAGTTTTAAAATACTTTTCTTTGTTAAATCTCGCATAATAACTTTTTGACAAAAGCTATTTCTGACCTTACGGGGACTGAGGCTTTTAAGTCAATGCAAATCTTGAAAAATTAGAACATTTGACAAATTGATTCGGTCATGCTTTAATCTTATTTTGTTCTCAACATTGATCTATATATAGTATAAAAAAATTTACCTAACACAAGAATGCCAAATCACTCTCAAAAAATTATTGCTCTTTTAGGACCAACCAATACGGGTAAAACTTATGTGGCAATAGAAAAAATGCTTCAATTCGAATCTGGTATATTTGGTTTACCTTTGAGACTTCTAGCGCGAGAAGTTTATGATAAATGTGTCAAAAAAATTGGTATTGATAAAGTCGCTTTAATTACAGGTGAAGAAAAAATTATACCAAATTCTGCTAACTATTTTATCTGCACCGTTGAGTCCATGCCAAAAGATAAAGATGTTGATTTTATTGCTATTGATGAAATTCAGATGTGTGCTGATAGAGAAAGAGGACATATTTTTACAGAAAGATTATTGAATTCCAGAGGACAAAAATTAACAATGTTTCTAGGCTCTCAAGTAATGGCTAGTATAATTAAAGATTTAATTAAAGATGTTGAGTTTGAAAAAAAAGAAAGATTCTCTAAATTAAGTTATGTTGGGTACAAAAAAATTTCAAGATTAGATAGAAAAGTAGCTATTATCGCATTTTCGATTGAAGAAGTTTATGCAATTGCAGAATTAGTTCGTAGACAAAAAGGTGGTGCGGCTGTTATCATGGGATCTTTAAGCCCTAAAACTAGAAATTCTCAAGTTGGTCTTTATCAATCTGGAGATGTTGACTACCTAATTGCAACAGACGCGATTGGTATGGGTTTGAATATGGATATTGATGAAATTTATTTCTCAAATTTAAAAAAATTTGATGGAAAAAAAACTAGAAGACTTAATTTAATAGAACTATCACAAATAGCTGGGCGAGCAGGAAGATACAAAAATGATGGTGGATTTGGAACAACTGGAGATTGTGAAAATATAAATTCAGATGAAATTGAAAATATAGAGAAACATCAACTACCGGAAACTAAAATGATTTATTGGAGAAATTCTAAATTAAATTTTGAAAACCCTAATAAACTTATTACATCTCTTGAACTTAAGCCTGATAGAAAAAATCTTTTGAGAACTAATGACTCTCTTGATGAAAGTGTTTTAAGACATTTTTTAAAAAAAGGTGCAAATAATATCCTGTATCATAAAAATCTAGCTTTACTTTGGGAATGTTGTCAAATTCCAGATTTTGAAAAAAAAGCATATGGGCAACATATAAATATAATTGATAAAGTATTTATGTTTTTATCAACTCGGACAAAAAAAATTCCAAGCAACTTCATGAAAGAGCAATTAAAAGGCCTTGAAAAAGATCACGGTAATGTTGATTTGTTATCACATAGACTTTCTAACGTAAGAACTTGGTCATACGTAGCAAATAAAAAAAACTGGGTTGAAAATTCTGATTATTGGGTTCAATTAACCAAACATATTGAAGATAAATTATCAGACAAATTGCACGAAGAACTCACTAGAAGTTTTATTGATAAAAAAATTAGTATTTTATCTCGAAGTTTAAAACAAGATTTAATTTTAAAAACTGAAATTAATGAAAAAAATAAAATACATATTGATGGACAGCTCATTGGAGAATTAAAAGGTCTTAAATTTATAATAGAGCTCACATCCAAAACTCTAGATACTGACATCAAATCAATAAAAAAAGCTGCTCGTAGAGGAATTAAGGAAGAACTAAATAAGCGGGTAGATAAAATTATTAAAAATAAAGAGATATCGATAGACTCAAACAGCAAAATTATTTGGAAAAATAATCCTGTAGCAAGGCTTAAAAAAGGACATGATTACTTAAATCCTGAAATTGAAATTATTGCAGATGAGTCTCTTGAAATAGAAACAAAATTAAAACTAGAGGAATTTTTAAAAAAATGGTTTAACAATTATATTGATGATGTGCTCAGAGATCTTATAAACTTGACCAAACAGAAAACGAAAAATCAATATTTAAGAGCATTGATATTTCAGCTTTATGAAAAAAACGGAGTTATAAAAAGAAGTGAAATTGATAGAATTGTAAAATTGATACCTTCAGAAGAGAGGAAAAAATTATGGGGAATGGGAATTAAAATTGGTCGATATCATGTTTATTTGCCTAAAATGCTAAAACCAAAAGCTGTCGAATTTAGAATCTCATTATGGAAAATATTTCATAACCTTTCAAATAAACATGAAATACCAAAATTTGGATTAAATTTCATAATTAATAAAAATTATGAAAAGAATTTTCTTTTATTATGTGGTTTTGAAAAGTTTAATGAATACTTTATTAGAATAGACATTTTAGAAAAACTATTCATTAAAATATTGGATAATACTAAAAACCGTACTTTTAAAGTGAATGCAGAAATGATGAATCTGCTTGGTTGTTCTAAAGAGAATTTTTATAAATTAATGACTTATATGAATTACAAGAAAGATAAAGTGGTCGATACCTATATTTTTAAGGGTGAAAAAAAGAAAAAAGAGAAAATAATACGGTTTGACAAAAAAGAAAATCCATTTAATAAGCTTCTTTCTTTAAATATTAAATAAATGAATAAATTAGATAAAGAGAGTGTTATTGGTATTTCTGCATTACTTATTCATGCAGCTAATATAGATGAAATTTATTCTGATCATGAAAAAGATTTAGTTAAAGATTTCATAAAATCATACTTAAAGGATGATGATGTAAACGAAATTTTAAATAAAGCAGAAAAAATAGAGAATAATTCAAATCAATTGTTAAATTATACAAATATAATAAAAAAGAATTCTATGGATATAAAAAAAGATATTATTGAACATCTTTGGAAGGTAATAATTTCAGATAATACAGTGGATCAGTACGAGTCTAATCTTATGAGAAGAATTTGTGGTCTAATTTATTTTCCTGATACAGAATGTGCAGAAATAAAACTTAAACTAATAAATAACAAATGACTTATATTGTAAAAGATGAATGTATTAAATGTAAACTTACTGATTGTGTTGAAGTGTGTCCTGTCGATTGTTTCTATGAAGGCGAAAACATGCTAGTGATCAATCCAGATGAATGCATAGATTGTGGAGTTTGTGAACCTGAATGTCCAATAGATGCTATTAAGGCTGATACTGAAGAAAATGTTAAGGACATGGAAAAATGGTTGTTGCTAAATAAAAAGTTTTCTGCAATATGGCCTAATATTTCAAAAAAGAAAGAGCCTATGGCTGAACACGAAAAATTTAAAGACATTAAGAATAAGTATGATAAACACTTTTCAGAAAAACCTGGAAAATAAATAAATATGCCAAAGAAGAAAAAAGTAAAAAAAGCTAAAAATTTAAAAAAAGTAAAATCAGCTAAAAATTTAAAAAAAGTAAAAATAAAAGGAAAACCTCAAATTGCGGCCTCTGAAAAAAAAACAACAAATTTCGATTCTATTGAAAAACCTGAAATTAAAAAAATAAAGAAACAACCCACAGAAAAACGTATTTATAATTTAAAAGATTTTGTTGTTTATCCAAAGCATGGCGTTGGTAAAATCACAGCAGTAGAAAAAGCAAAAATAGGAGAAATAGAAATTCATTTTTATAAGATTTTTATTGAAAAAGAAAAACTTACTTTAACTGTCCCTATTAACCAACAATCTAAACTTAGACCTATATCTTCTATAAATCAGATAAATAAATGCATCTCAATATTAAAAACAAAACCTAAAATCAAAAGAACAATGTGGAGCAGGCGAGCTCAAGAATATGACCAAAAAATTAATTCAGGTAAAATTTATGAATTAGCAGAAGTGGTAAAGGATTTAAATAAAAACACAGACATTATAGCTGACCAATCTTATTCAGAAAGACAGCTTTTCGAAAAAGCTTATGAAAGATTAAAGTCTGAATTTGAAGCAGTATTAAAAGTTAATCCAGAAGACGTAAAGAAAAAAATGGATAAAGCTCTCGGTAGAATACAAATTTCAGAAGGCACTTAATAAAAAAACGCCCTTTTTAAAAAAAGTTAAAAAGGGCGTTTAGTTAAATAGAAAACTATCTTCTTCTTCTTCTTCTTCTTTTAGCTTTCTTTTT
>CACAIN010000012.1 GCA_902532595.1 uncultured Pelagibacteraceae bacterium | reverse complement strand
TTATTTTTTTTGCATTAGATTCATTGGGTTTTTCAAGAAATTTAATAACTTTATTTAAATTTTTTTTTATCTTTTTAGTAACTAAATATCCGAACTGATTAGAAGGCATATTTGGTTTTATCCCAAAAATAAAAATATTCTTATCAGTAAGATTTTTTTTATTTTTTTTAATTTCATTGTTAAATTTACTTACTTTTTCTATCAAATGGTCTGCGGTTAAAAATATCATAGGTTGTTTATCCGGAACATCTTTGAGAAGTGCGCTAGCAAGAATAGCAGGTCCTGTGTTTTTTTTGGTTGGTTCTAATATAATTTTATATTTCTTAATTTTATATTTCTTTAAATGTTTCTTGATTTCTTTTAGATATTTTGAATTAGTGCTAATTATAGGAATGTCAAATAAAGATCCTTTTACTCTCTCTAAAGTTTTTCCAAGTAACGTCCAACCTCCAAAATCTATAAACTGTTTTGCTTGATGTTTTTTTGAATTGGTCCATAACCTAGTTCCAGAACCTCCGCATAAAATAACTGGTCTAATCTTCATTAAATCTTAGAGTATTCTTTAACTTCTTTTTTTTTGCCTGGATGAGTTGGAGCACCAAGATAAGCAGGGCCTACTGTTTGTGCATATTTCCAAAGTGTACCAGAGCCAAATGATAATTTTTTAGCTCTCCATTTTTTCTTTCTAGAGGCTAATTGAGATTTTGTTAATCTAACGTTAATTGTTCCTTTTTTTGCATCTATATCTATTATGTCTCCATTTTTAAGTAATGCAATTGGTCCGCCTAATGCAGCTTCAGGACCAACATGTCCAACGCAGAAACCTCTAGTTGCTCCAGAAAATCTTCCATCTGTTATTAAAGCAACCTTTTCTCCTTTGCCTTGACCATAAATCGCTCCAGTAGTTGATAACATTTCTCTCATACCTGGGCCCCCTCTTGGCCCCTCGTATCTTATTATAATTACATCTCCATCTTTGTACTTTTTCGTCTGTACTGCTTTCATAGCATCTTCTTCATTATCAAAACATCTCGCCTTACCAGTAAATTGTAATTTTTTTAAACCAGCTATTTTTACTATAGCTCCATCTGGAGCTAAGTTACCTTTTAACCCAACAACTCCACCATCTGGAGATAATGGATTGTTATATTCTCTTAAAACTTTCTGATTAATATTAAATTTAATATTTCTTAGATTTTCTTTTATTGTTTTGCCAGTAACAGTCATACAATCACCATGTATAAAACCTCCATCATATAAAGTTTTCAATAACATTGGAACTCCACCTGCCTCCCACATGTCTTTAGCAACATATTTTCCGCCGGGTTTTAGATCTGCAAGATAAGGAGTTTTTTTAAATATTTTTGCTACATCCATCAAATCGAATTTAACTCCAATTTCATTAGCTAGAGCTGGTAAATGAAGAGCTGCATTAGTTGAACCTCCGGTAGCAGCAACAATTGTTGCAGCGTTTTCTAAAGATTTCTTTGTTACTATACTTCTTGGTTTTATATTCTTTTCTAATAGATTCATTACTGTTTTACCACTTTCAAAGGCGTACTTGTCTCTTTCTTCGTATGGAGCTGGGGTTCCTGCTGAGTAAGGTAGTGCTAGTCCTATAGCTTCAGAAACACATGCCATGGTGTTAGCTGTAAACTGACCTCCGCAAGCGCCAGCACTAGGACAAGCAACTAATTCTAATTCTCTAAGTTCTTTAGATGACATTGAACCAGAGGAATGTTTTCCTACAGCTTCAAATACATCAACAACAGTTACATCTTTACCTTTGTATTTACCTGGTAAAATTGAGCCGCCATAAATAAAAACACTTGGAACATTTAATCTCAACATAGACATCATTAAACCTGGTAAGGATTTATCGCATCCAGCAATACCAACTAAAGCGTCGTAACAATGTCCCCTAACAGTTAATTCGGCAGAGTCTGCTATAATCTCTCTTGAAATTAAAGATGATTTCATTCCTTCGTGACCCATAGCTATCCCATCAGTAACTGTTATTGTACAGAATTCTCTTGGTGTTCCTCCAAACTGTTTAACTCCTTTTTTAACCGATTGGGCCTGTCTCATTAAAGCTGTATTACAAGGAGCTGCTTCGTTCCAAGTTGAAACAACACCAACAAAAGGTTTAGCAACATCTTGTTCTGTTTCCCCCATGGCATAATAGAAGGATCGATGCGGAGCTCTATCAGGTCCTAAAGATGTATGACGACTGGGTAGTTTTTTCTTATTAATTTTAGACATATTTAATTAATACTCGATACAATACTTCTTAATTTTCCTTCTTCAACAGTTAATTCTTTGACTAATTTTTTGTCATTTTGAATAATTTCTTTAGGAGCATTCTTTATATAAGCCTTATTTTTAAGCTTATTATTTAATTTATCAATTTGTTTTTTTATACTTTCTATTTTTTGTAAAATTCTTTCTTTTTGAGAAGTTAAGTTAACATCTTTACTAAATCCTAGTGAAAGTTTTTCTTTTAATACTAAAATATCAATAGAATTCGTATTATTATGCTTATTTTTTATAACACTGTTTACTCTTCCTGCGTGTTTAATTAGATTAAAATAATTGTTTATTAATTCTTTAAGTTTTCCAGGTTTTTCTGAAAAAGATACATCACAAAATAGCTTTGGTGGAATTTTTAATTCAGCTTTTGTTGATCTTATATTAGAAATTAATTTAATTATGTTATTTATATCTGTTTGATTTTTATCAAATTTATTTAGATTTTTATAATTAGGCCAAGAAAAAGTAATTAAATCTTCCTTAAAAATCGCTTTATATCTATTTTTTGACCAAACTGACTCTGTAAAAAAAGGTATAAAAGGATGAAGAATTCTTAAAATATTAGCCATCATAAATGATGAAAACAATTTTGCTTCTTTAATTTCTGACTTATTTTTTGAATTAAAGATTGGTTTCAAAAACTCCAAATACCAATCACAATACGAATGCCATACAAATTGATAGGCATGTCTTGATGCTTCATCAAATCTAAAGATTTCAATATTTTTTGATACTAAATTTTGAGTCTTGATATACTCATTAAAAACCCACTGATTAATTGGCAGTTTTATGGATTTTATATTTACTTTTTTATCTAATTTACAATTATTTAGTTTTAGAAAATTATTTGCACTCCAAATTTTTGTAATAAAATTTCTACTTCCTATAACTCTATCTTTTGATAGTTTCACATCTCTTCCAGGGGAAGCCATTGAAATTAAAGTGAACCTTAAACTATCTGCTCCAAACTCATTAATAAGTTCAAGAGGATCAATTACATTTCCTTTAGATTTAGACATTTTTTGTCCTTTTTCATCTCTCACTAATGCATGAACATAAATTTTATGAAAAGGAGTTTGTTTATTAAAATAATTTCCCATCATTAACATCCTAGCTACCCAGAAAAAAATTATATCAAAACCAGTAACAAGTACTGAAGTTGGATAGAATTTTAATAGTTCTTTTGTTTTAACTGGCCAACCTAATGTAGCAAAAGGCCATAGTGCTGATGAAAACCAAGTATCTAAAACATCGGTTTCTTGTTTAAGTATAATTCTTTTATTTTTATTTTTTTTCTTTGCTAATGTTAATGCATCTTTTTCATTTTCAGCAACAAAAATATTATTATTTTCATCATACCAAGCAGGAATTCTATGACCCCACCAAATTTGTCGAGATATACACCAAGGTTCAATATTTTTCATCCATTGAAAAAATATCTTAGTCCAATTACTAGGAAAAAAAGAAGTCTTTCCTTTGTTAACAATACTTATTGGTTTTTTAGATAATTTTTTTGCATTAACAAACCATTGTTCTGTTAAAAGTGGTTCAATTATAGAGTTTGAGCGATCTCCATATGGAACTTTATTTTTAATAGTTTCAATTTTTAATAGACTCCCAGTTTCTTTAAGTTTTTTTACTAAAAGTTTTCTAGCTTCAAATCTATCTAAACCAATAAATTCATTAATTCCATTTTTGTTTATTTTTCCATTTTTTTCAAAAATGTTTATTATTTCTAATTTATTTCTTTTACCTACTTCATAATCATTAAAGTCATGGGCAGGTGTTATTTTTACTGCTCCTGAACCTTGTTCGGGGTCTGCATAATGATCAGCAATAATTTTTACCTTTCTGCTTACTAAAGGTATTTCTACATTTTTTCCGATTAAATTAATGTATCTTTTGTCTTTTGGGTTTACAGCAACTGCTGTGTCTCCCATCATCGTTTCAGGCCTTGTTGTAGCAATTGTTATTTTTTTGTCTGAATTTTCAATTGAATAATCTATGTAATATAATTGAGATTGCACATCTTTTTGTACTACTTCTAAATCTGAAATAGCAGTTTGAAGTTGAGTATCCCAATTCACGAGTTTTTTGTCTTTATAAATTAACTTGTTATTATAGAGATCTACAAATACTCTGATTACTGCATGAGATATATCTTTATCCATAGTAAATCTTGTTCTTGACCAATCACATGAACAACCTAATTTTTTAAGTTGATCTAAAATTATTCCACCTGATTGTTCTTTCCATTCCCATACTTTTTCTATAAATTTTTCTCTTCCTAAATCATTCTTGTTAATACCTTTTTTTTCTAAGTTTTTTTCTACAATTGCTTGAGTAGCTATTCCTGCATGATCCGTTCCAGGCTGCCATAATGTTTCGAAACCTTTCATTCGATTAAACCTAACTAGAACATCTTGTAGACTGTTATTTAAGGCGTGCCCCATGTGCAGTCTTCCAGTTACATTTGGAGGCGGAATAACTATTGAAAATTTTTTATTAGACTTTCTTTTCTTTGGTTTAAATGAACCTTTTTTAATCCAAAAATCAGAGATTTTTTTTTCTTCTTCTATATGGTTATATTTTTTAAATTCCATTTTATTTGAAAATTCAGTATTTACTTTATATCAAAAGCTTCAAAACCTAAAATAGTTAGATTTCGCTTTATTGAACCACTTAAATGATTTAAATAGTTTTTAAGGTTAGTTTAGGCCACGTGGCGGAATGGTTACGCAGAGGATTGCAAATCCTTTTATCCCAGTTCGATTCTGGGCGTGGCCTCCAATATATTGGGCATATTTTTTATTGAAAATCAGCTTTTGCTATTTCTAAAAATTCATCAAGTTTAGATTTTATTTCATCTTCTGAAATGTCAAGTTTAGAGATTCTAAAATCATTCTGAACTTTGGTTATAATGTCCATATCACCTGGTTCTTTTAAATCTGCTTTAATAACATCACTAATATAATTTTCAATTTCCTGATCTTTTTTTTCTAGTTTTTCCGCCGCCCATTTGCCAAAGTATTTATTTCTGCACCCTTTAATTTTGAATTGTAACTCTTGATCATTTGCAAATTTCTTTTCAAGAGATTTTTTTCTGTCGTCAAATGAACTCATAAAATCAGTATAACAGAGGTTTTTTCAAATCCAAGGTGATACAAATCCTTTTATCTTAGTTCATCTTTATGTGTAGCCAATAAAAAATTAGTTGTTTTTTATAGAAAAGAAAGTATGTTCACTTTCATTCCTCGGTAGCTCAGTTGGTAGAGCAGTTGACTGTTAATCAATTGGTCGCAGGTTCGAGTCCTGCCCGAGGAGCCAAAAACTCGGATTATCCTACCTTTTCAAGTTTAGATGTATTATTTAAAATTTGAAGAATTTTTTCTTTTTGTATCTTTGACAAAGATGAAAAAGTTCTACTTAAAAACGAATAATTTAAATCATCATTTGTAAACTCACCAGCATTAACATCTTTAAATTCCTTGTAATCTTCAAAAAAATAAATTATTGGAACTTTTAAAAAACTTGATAATTGCATTAATCTGTTAGAACTAACTCCATTAGTTCCTTTTTCATATTTTTGAATTTGTTGAAATGTAACGTTTATAGCTTGAGCGACTTTTGTTTGTGTTAAACCTAATGACAATCTTCGTAATCTTAATTTTTTTCCTAGATGTATATTAAAATTATCTTCCATTCGATCTCCCAATTTTTTAATTATACAACCCTAATTTTTTGACTTTGGCAACAGTAAAAGTTCATTTTGGGTAAAAAAAATTTACTCATTTTTAAGGAAAAAATTTAAAAAAAAATGATAATAACTGTTGACTTAAAGGAAAAAAAAGCAGCTAAAATGTAAATTATTTATAAGTTTTTAATCTATACTCCCAGTATCCTGTTTTTTCAAAGGCAGCTTTTACCCAGAGATATGTGTCTTCGTCATACCAAATATCTGTATTAAGTTTTTTACTATCAGGTAGTGTCTCATCAGAAGATTTAAAGTTAAAATGTAATGTTTTATAAGTTTTGTTTCCAATTTTTACTTCTTCTTTACCTATAAACGTAACTGTTTGCTCTATTATTCTTCCTGAAATACCACTAATTTGGGCTTTGGCATTAACAATTTCATGGTTCCACCATGTCCCAACTATAAATTCTTTATCTGCTTTTCCTTTGTACGATGACCCATCTATAATCAAACTTTTATCCGCTGTATCAACATTAATATTTACATATCTATCTTTTTTGTTTTGTTTAGTTTCAGAAGTATAGCTATTGAATATTCCCTTTTTATAATTTTCTTCACTTTTTGCAAAATATTTATATAGATCAACACCAAGTTTTGTAATCTTAAAATTAACCTCGCTAATAATCGATAAATTCTCTCCATTTCTTATAAAATCATATTTATGATAACCTATAGATTGGTTGTTTCTAAATAACTCATATTCTAAATAGTTGATATTTTGATAATGTTGGACGTGACTTATAGCGTGAAAATTAGAAGAAAATAAAATTATTATTAAAAGAATAATTTTCTTCATATATTATAAATTTTTGAAAATAACATTGTTTGTTTAAAATTGGAAATACACTATTAATAAGATTAAAACAAGTCTTCGAATTAAGCAAATTCAATATTTAAAACTTAATCTTTAACTACAATATTTGACTTAAGAAAAGTTTGGTTCGATCAGATTTTGGATTGTCAAAAAAATCTTTAGTTTTTGCTTTTTCAACTATTCGACCTTCATCCATAAAAATCATATTATCCGCGACTTCTTTGGCAAAACCCATTTCATGGGTAACAACTATCATGGTCATTCCAGCTTTAGCTAGATCTACCATTGCATCCAAGACTTCTTTTATCATTTCTGGGTCAAGCGCTGAAGTTGGTTCATCAAATAACATAATTTTTGGCTTCATGCATAATGCTCGTGCTAAAGCACATCGCTGTTGCTGACCGCCTGATAATTGACCTGGAAATTTTCTAGCCTGATCAACTATTTGAACTCTTTTTAAATTTTCCATTGCAATTTCTTCCGCTTGTTTTTTAGGCAATTTTTTTACCCATATAGGAGCAAGAGTGCAATTATCTAAAATTGATAAATGTGGAAATAAGTTAAACTGTTGAAATACCATTCCAACTTCTGCACGTATTTTTTCAATATCCTTTGTATTTTCTGAAATTTCTTTTCCATCAACTATTATTTGACCTTCTTGATGTTCTTCAAGTCTATTAATACATCTAATTAATGTAGATTTTCCCGATCCTGAAGGACCACAAATAACAATTTTTTCTTGTTGATTAACTTCAAGATTTACATCTTTTAAAGCCTGAAACTTATCAAACCATTTATTAACATTTTTAAGTTCTATAATTTTGCTCATTTATCTTTCTGTGCTTAATTTTTTTTCTAAATTTTGACTATATCTACTCATAGCATAACAAACTACCCAAAAAACTAAACCCGCAAAAACATACCCCTCCATTGCCATACCAAGCCATTCTGGATTTGTTTTAGCTAAATTTACCATACCTGCGAGTTCTAACAGTCCTACAACAAAGATTAAAGGGGTATCTTTCACTAAAGCTAAAAAGGTATTTGCAATTCCTGGTATAACTAACTTTAAAGCTTGAGGCAAAACTATAAGAAAATGCATTTTCCAATATCCCATACCAAGAGATTTAGCCGCTTCGTACTGACCTTTAGGTAATGCTTGAAGACCTCCTCTTATAACCTCTGCCATATAAGCAGCTTCAAAAAGTGTTATAGCAACTAATACCCTGATTAATTTATCTACATAGGTACCATCTGGTAAAAACATTGGGAACATAACTGCTGACATAAACAATACTGTAATTAAAGGAACGCCTCTCCATAGCTCTATAAAACCGATCGAAGAATATCTAATGGCAGGTAAGTTTGATCTTCGACCTAAAGCAAGAAACATCCCAATTGGAAAGCATAATATTAGGGCAAAAGCTGATACTATAAAAGTTAGTGATAACCCTCCCCATGCCCCTGTTTCTATATATTTTAAACCAAAATCTCCACCAGAAATTAATTTTAATCCAATAATAGGGTAAACAAATAGTAAAAATATAAGTAAATATTTTTTGAATTTAGTAGGAACAAAAAAAGCAGCACCTACAAGAACAAACAATATGAAAAATGATGTATTAATTCTCCATTGTTCTGTATCTGGATACATTCCATAAACAAATCTGTTAAGCCAAACTTTTACAAAAACCCAGCACGCACCACTGCTAGTACAATCTTGTTTAGTATCACCTGCAAAATTAGCATCAAAAATAAACCAATTTAATAAAGCTGGAATAAATTTAATAAGGGTAAAGATGACGAAAAGACTTAGAAGAGCATTAAAATTACTCGAATTAAAATTAGCATTTATTTTATCAAGCAATATATTCCCGCTATATTCAATTCTAATAAAATGAAGTCCTATAAGACCAAGGATAATAGGCGTAAAATAACTCACTCCTGCTGGCAGAAAAGCAGTAAAATTTAAATTTAGGAAAGTATTGGCTAAAAAGTCGAAAAAACCCACTAAAATAAACAAAATTCCTATACTGACAAAACTAGTTAGATTTTCTTTGTTGGGTTTAATTAAATTTATATTCATTATTTCTCTTTAATTGCCATTTTTTTATTATACCAATTCATGAAAACTGAGATTGATAAGCTCAATGATAAGTACGTAAGCATAGTAATTGAAATAATTTCAATAGCTCTTCCTGTTTGCATTAATGCAGTACCAGCAAAAACTAATACAATATCTGGGTAGGCTATAGCAGCAGCTAATGAGGAATTTTTTGTCAAATTCAAATACTGATTAGTAGTTGGAGGGATTATTATTCTTAATGCCTGGGGCATAACCACAAGCTTTAAAATTTGTCCTTTTGTTAAACCTATTGAAGCAGCTGCTTCTTTTTGGCCTTTGCTAACTCCCAGTATCCCAGCTCTTACATTTTCAGCTATGAATGTAGCTGTATACATAGATAAAGCTAATGCTAAAGAAATTAGTTCAGGGATAATAGTAACACCTCCCTGATAAACATAAATAGTCTTAGATAATTGAGTTAATTCTGGAATTTGAAAAGATAGAGTTACACCTCCTATTAAAAAAGCTAAAAAAGGGAAGCAAAATAAAATTGCAAGAGAAATATAGAAAACGGGAATTTGTTTACCAAATTCATCTCTCTGTTTTTTTGCATATTTAGAAACAAAAAATATTAAAATGAATGCGGCAATCAAAGAATAAATAAATAAAGAAAAATTTGTCCATATTAATCTTGGTACGTACCATCCTTTTACATTTAAGAAACTGATATCATAAAAATTGATAGAGTCTATGGTGAGGGGTAATGCTCTTAATGCAGCAAAATACCAAAAAAATATTTGTAATATTAAAGGTATATTTCTAAATATCTCAACATACCATTCTGCAGCTTTTGATATTAAATAGTTTTGTGATAATCTTGAAATTCCTATTGTTACTCCAAGTATTGTTGCAAAAAAAATTCCTATAGCTGAAACTAAAATTGTATTCAATAAACCAACTAAAAATGCTTTTGCGTAAGAATGTGATCCATCATAGTCAATCAATGAAAAAGTAATATCAAATGAAGACTCTTGAGATAAAAACCCAAATCCAAATGAGATTCCTCTATTTCCCATATTGTTTTGTGCATTAATGGTAAAATATATAATAACTAAAACTATGAAAAGTACTGTAAGGACTTGAGGAATTAAATCCTTATTTTTATTACTTAAATCGAATTTGAAATTTTTAAAGTTCATTTAAAAGAGAATAAAAAAAAGGGCTGGATAAATCCAGCCCTTTTTAATTAATTAGCGATTATCTCGCAGGTGGTACGTAAAGAATACCGCCTTTAGTCCAAAGTTGATTTGGACCTCTATTTGGTAAAATATTAGTGTCAGCTATATGTTTTTTATAGATTTCACCATAGTTTCCAACTTGCTCGATAATTCTTAAGCTCCACTCGTTATCTAAACCAAAAGCAGCTCCTAATTCTCCTTCAGCTCCAACCAATCTCTTAATAGCTGGATTTTCAGAGTCTTTTAAGCTTGAAGCGTTTGATGAATTAACACCATACTCTTCTGCTTCGATCATAACGTTTAGAGACCATCTAACAATATCTTCCCACACTGAGTCACCTTGTCTTACAACAGGTCCTAGTGGTTCTTTAGAAATTGTTTCTGGTAATACTTTATGATCATCTGGTTTACTCAATTTAGTTCTTTGAGCAGCTAATCCAGATTTATCAGTTGTATAAGTATCACATCTTCCAGCATCATAAGCTTGAACTACTTCATCAGCCTTTTCAAAAGCGATTGGTTCATACTTAATATTTTTGGAATTAAAGAAGTCTCTCATGTTTAGCTCAGTGGTAGTACCTGTGTTTGTACAAGCAGATATACCATCTTTGAAATCATTTACTGAATTGATTCCAGAATTTTTTCTAACCATGAATCCTTGTCCATCATAAAAGTTTACACCAACAAAAGTTAAACCAATGTCAGCATCTCTTGATAATGTCCAAGTTGTGTTTCGAGAAAGTACGTCGATTTCACCAGATGTTAATGCAGTGAATCTTTCCTTTGCGCTTAACGGAGTATATTTAACTTTGTCAGCATCACCTAATACGGCTGCTGCAACAGCTCTACATACGTCTACGTCTATACCAGTCCAATTTCCAGATGCGTCAGCATTTGAAAATCCAGGAAGTCCTTGAGAAACTCCACATTTTACAAAACCGGCTTTCTTTGTGTTATCTAAAGTCTTAGATTTTTTTGAACCAGCACCTCCACCGCTTTGGCCACAAGCCACAAGCAATGACGAAGCAAGCACAACTAAAATCCAAGTTTTAATTGATTTCATCATAATTATGATTTCCTCTCTATTGTTAACAATATTTTTGAAAAATGAATTTCAAAACAAGTACATTATGGATTAAACCCTCTGTCTGATCAATATGATTTAGAGGTGACTTAAATTTATACTATATATAGATGATAACCTATTTATAACGGTATATATACAATTAAACAACCTCAAAAAAAAATATTCTTACAAATAGATTATTGATTTTTTTCCCATTTCAATGAGCTTCTTACCATTACTTTTAAGTTATTAAATTTCGCTTTCCATCTAATAAATTTTTTCAAATTTTTATTTAACGCTATAATTTTTACTAAATCCCCTTTTCTATTAGACATTTTTTTAATTTTTAAATTTTTATTTGCATATTTTTTAAATTCTAATGCAACTTGTTTAACTGATATGCCTGTTCCATACCCACAATTCAAAATCTTTGATTTATTCGTCATATTAATCTTTTCTAAAACTTTACTGTGTATTTCAGCTATATCTGAGACATGTATAAAATCTCTAATACATGTACCATCTTTTGTATTATAATTAGTACCATATATTTTAAAAATAGGATTTTTTTTATAAGTTTGAATCGAGAAATTTTTAAATAAATGATCCCCTTTATTAATCAAACCAATTTTACCAGAAGGACTAGACCCAACTATATTAAAATATCTTAAAATTCCATAATTGATTTTATTTTTTTTACATTGATTGATTATCAATTTTTCAGCCTTTAATTTTGTTTTTCCATAGACACTTTTTGGTTTCAATGGTGATTTTTCGCTAACTTTGTATAAACCATCTTTGTAAACTGCTGCGGTTGATGAAAATATAAAATTTTTAACCATAGTCCCAATACACGCGGACATTAATTTTTTACTACCCGATACATTGTTTTTGTAATAATATTTTGGATATTTTTCTCCCTTTTCAATTATAAGACTAGCCGCTAGATGAATTATCGAGTCAATTTTGTGATTAATTAGAATTGACCTTAATTTTTTTTTATTATTGATATTAATTTTAAAAAATTTTGCTTTTTTATTAATTAGTCGTCTGTATCCAGTAGATAAATTATCTACGATAAATATTTTTTTTTTATTTTTTACTAATATTTCTGCAATATGTGAGCCAATATAGCCAGCTCCTCCAGTAATAAGAATGTTTTTTGTCATTAAAAAGTAGTTTGGCGCGCCCTGAAGGATTCGAACCTACGACCCTCGGTTTAGAAAACCGATGCTCTATCCAACTGAGCTAAGGGCGCAATTAAATTAGTAACTATATTTACTTAAAAACATACCAAGTGGTCAATATAAATCGGAGATTTAATGCCAAATTTTTCAGATTTTTCATGTTGATGAATATGATGAGAATGGACAAAAACAGGTAAATGTTCTCCATTTTTTGTTTTTAAAGTATAAATAAAATTAGTTCCTCTAAATTTTCTATCTACAACTTCTAATTTTAATTTACTTTGATCGTCATGAATTAAATCTTCGGGTTGTAAAAGTAATTTTACTTTTGTGCCAGATGGAAAATTATTTGACAATTTTCCTCTAATTTCACCTAATATCTCATGGTTTAACCTATGAACTGCACATTCGCTATCTACAACTTTTACATCAATAAATACTCCTTTATTTAAAAAATTCGCTATTTCTATTGAATTAGGCTCATGATGAACATTGTATGGAACATCATATTGTTTTAATTCCTGATTCAAAATAATTCCACACTTATCAGCCATAGAGAAAGCTTCGTAAGAATCATGAGTTACTATAATGGTTGTTAGGTTTATTCTCTTCAAAAGTTTCTTAACAGAAACTTGGATTTCATCTTTTAAACTTTGATCTATATTCGAAAAAGGTTCATCCAATAATAATAAATCAGGTTTAGACATTAAAGATCTTGCTAAAGAGACTCTTTGAGCTTCACCAGCACTTATTTGATGTGGAAATTTTTCTAAAATAGGTTCTATATGTAAAAGCTTTATAATCTCATTAACATCTATAATAGAACCACTTCCATTAGCTCTTTTTTTTCCAAAGTTTATATTATCTATAACTTTATAATTCGGAAACAAAGAATTGTCTTGAAATGATAAAGCTATATTTCTTTTTTCTGGTTCAATATGAGTCGTATTTGAAGAAATTAATTTATTTTTTAAAAAAATTTCACCTGAACTAAGTTTTTGGAGACCCGCTATAGTTCTTAAAATAGTTGTTTTACCAACTCCGGAAGGGCCTAATAGAGAAACTATTTCTCCTTGATTTTCAATCTTAAGGTTAACATTGTTAACTTTGTTCTTTTCACTAGCTACAAAGTTGCCATTTTTTATTTCAAAAAATCGATTTGACATTTCGTGAATTATATTAGTTTTTTTGAGAAAGTATATATTTTGAGGAAAATAAAATTAGAATTGTAGCCCATGCAATTAAAAATAATGAGGGTAAAGCAGCTGCCTCTATTAAATCTTGAGAAGCATAAACATAAGCCTGGGTAGCAAAAGTTTCAAAATTAAAGGGTCTAAGTATCATTGTTATAGGTAATTCTTTAATAATTTCTAAAGAGATTAGAACTATTATCAATATGATATTATTTTTAAGATAAGGGATATGAATTTTTGAAAATGTTTTTATTTTTGAATATCCAAGTAAGTAAGCACTTTCATCTATAGAATTATTTATTTTTTCATAACTAGATTTTATTCCGTTGAAAGAAAGAGAAAAAAATCTGACAAAGTAAGCGAGTATTAAGCCAAATATAGAACCAATAAATATTTTTTTAGTACTACCGATACTAGTATTTTCGTTAATTAAATCACTTAAATTTGAAAATAAAGTTATAAAAGCTACAGCTAAGATTACTCCTGGAATAGCGTATCCTGAAATGGAAAAATTTGTTAAGTAATTTAAAATTTTACTTTTAGAAATCCTACTCCCATAATTAATAAATAAAGAAATAAATACCAAAACTACACTGGCAAGACTTACTAAATATAAAGTATTTAAATTAATCTTAAGTACATCAATGTCCTGAATGTATTTTGGAAATTTTAATGTCCAATATATCATTTGAGAAACAGGAAATACAAAGCTAATTAGAAAAACAATAAAACAAAAAGAAAATGCTATTAATGATTTTTTTCCACTCAACTTAATTTTGTTAATAGGTTTGTACCCCCTTCCAGGTTGATGATATCTTGCTTCTTTTCTAGAATATATCTCTATTGATAATAGGGCCAATATGAATATCAGTAGAATAAATGAAATTTGATTTGCTGAGTTAAGATCGTCAAAAGAAATCCATGAATTGTATATTCCTGTAGTTAACGTAGAAACACTAAAAATAGATACCGTACCAAAATCAGATAAACACTCCATCGCAACTAAAGCTAAGCCAGCAATTATGGCAGGTCTTGCTGAAGGTAATATAATTTTCAAAAAAGTTTCCCTTTCAGATAGACCAAGATTTTGACCTACTTCAATATAATTATTTGATTGAAAGAAAAAAGAAGATCTAGTTAAAACATATACATATGGAAATAATGAAAAACTAATAGCAATAATAGAGCCTAGAACTCCATCTAATTTAGGAATATGAGGGTTATAATTATATTCCCCAAAGATATTTGTAAGTATTGAGTAAGCTGTTCCATAATTTTCAAAAAAAGCTATTATAGAAAAAGCAAATATATATCCTGGAATGGCAAAAGCTAAAATCAATGCCCAGCTAAAAAATTTACATAGTGGAAACTCATAAAATGAAATAAAATATGCTGAAATAACCCCTAATAAAAAAGTTATAGATAAAACTGAAATTAAAATAAATAATGAATTATTTATATAATCAACAAGAAATGTATTTTTTAATATTGTAAAATAATTGCTTGTTTCTGAAAAAAAACTAAAAAATACAGTAAAAATCGGTAATGCAACAATTAGAGCAATAGTAAAAGAACTAAAAAACCAGAAATTATATTTTTTCATTAATTTTTTTCATATTTCGAATCTCTGGCTAAAGCGGCTTAATTATTATTTAATTTAGCTTTAGCATTTTAAACCAGAGATTCTATTGACGTCAAATCTTTAGTTCTTCTTGAACATTGAGGAAACAATATCTTTAATCTCATTTATCTTAATTTCAGATATTTTTCTATTTGAGATTTTGAATTCCATTATTTTTGCCTCTTTCATACAAGGCGAACAACCAGTTTTTAACTTATTTAAGTTAAGATTTTTTTTAGCTGATCGCCTCATAGAATTAACAAACGTTAACTATTTCCAACCTGCGGCTGTCATTACTTCTAAAGCATCTGCTTGTCTTTTTCCGTAATTAACAACTTTAGTTTTGAGATCTTGTTTAAAATCTAATCCCATATTCACTACAAGTGAATGTGGAGAAATACCTGCAATCATAGGATATTCAAAAGTATTATTTACTATGTGATTTTGTGCTTCTTCACTTAATAAAAATTCTACTAATTTGATTGCATTAGCTTTATTAGGTGCACCTTTAACTAAACCAGCGCCACTAATATTCATATGTGTACCTCTTCCATCTTGGTTAGGAAAAAAGGGTTTTACTTTTTTTGCTGCTGCTTGTTGCTCAGGTCCTTTTTTTCCAGACAACATAAGAGCTAAATAATATGTATTAGCTACTGCTATGTCAGCTTCCCCTGCTGCTACAGCTAGAATTTGTGCTCTATCATTACCTTTTGGAGCTCTAGCCATATTAGCGACCATTCCTTTAGACCATTCAGCTATTTTTCCTTTTCCATTATTTTTAATTAATGAAGCTACTAGTGATTGATTGTAAATATTATTAGAAGCTCTTATTACTAATCTACCTTTCCATTTTGGATCAGCTAAACTTTCATAAGTCAAACCAGATAATTCTGCGCCACTAACTCTTTCTGGAGCAAAGTAAACAATTCTTGCTCTTTTTGCTATACCAACCCATTTAGAAGTTCTAAAATTGCTTGGAACTGCTGATTTAATAGCTGCACTTGTTAAACCGCCTTGTAAATTAGCTGCAAAAGCTCCTAATCTTCCAGCATCTGCTGTAATATATAGATCAGCTTGACTATCAGCTCCCTCTTCCATTATCCTTTTTTCTAAGGCACCTGACTTACCAGATACAACGTTTACTTTAATTCCAGTTTTAGCTGTAAATTTTTCATACAACTGAACATCGGAATCGTAATGCCTTGCGCTGAATATATTTACTTCGTTAGCAAATAAGCTAGTAGTAAAAGAAAATAAAACTGCTAAGGCAATTATCCTTATCTTATTCATTTTTTTGTCCTTTTTTTTATTGATAATGATTATCATTTACATCTAATTGATAATGATTATCATTAGCATAATTGTCGCACAAGTTCCTTAGTAGTTACCTTGAAAAACAAAGCAATCTAGGCATTATTAGATATGCTTCAGTTTGATCCAAAAAAAACTAAAAAAATTTATAACAAGAGCATACCTTCTCCTTTAAGACCAAAATTTAGAAATAAAAGTGCAAACAATATGTATTTCTTGTCTAAAGGTAAAACATTAAGTGAGCGAAAAGAATTGTTTAAAAATATAATAATAGCTACATTTGGAATTATATTTTTATTAATTATAGCGTACGTATTTGCGCTCTAAATAATCTTAGCTTTTACAGAACCTAATTTTTCTATTTGGCCCAAATAAAAACCTTTTCCTAAAATTGGAACCACTCCTACTGTTGAACCGGTAAAAATATAAAAATTTTTATTTAATCTAATCTTATCTTTTTTTAGTTTAGTAAGGACAAACTTTAAAGAATTTATAGGATTAATATAAACTGTATTAGTATTTCCAAACACTGATTGGTTTATCTTTTTATTTGAAATATTAGTTTTTAAATTATTTATCGAAATATTTTTAAATTTCTTTTTTGGACCAATAACAAATTTGACATTAGCACCAAAATCTGAACATAGATCACCTAAATATTTAATTCCTTTTTTTCTTTGTCTATAACCAACAACCTCAATACATGGAGCCATATGTGAAATATATTTTTTTATATTTTTTTTTGTAATAAATTTTTTTAAATTAAAGAAATCTTTTTTAATTAAATAACAAACTTCTAATTCAATACCTAAAGTATATTTATTAATTTTAATACTTTTTTTATTTTTTAAAAAATTGTGCTTATAGACTGTTGCATAAAAAGGTTCTTTTGCTTTCAATTTTTTTAATACAGCTATTCCTGTTCCTGCAGCTTTAAAACCAATAATAGGCTTTTTTATTTTACTTTCGCAAAGTTTTCTTAATTTTTGTGCATTGGTAATTTTTTTGGTGTATTGAGTTGAAATGGGTGAAATAATTTTATTTTTTAGAAAAGCTTGAACTAATTTTTTTGCTGTTAAATTTATATTTTTATTATTCATGTTTTATTTGTTTTATTTTTATACAGCTAATGTTATAGTTAATCAATGAAAGAACAATACAGCATTAATGAGATTTTAAGCGCAATTAATGAATTACAAAATTCAAAAAAAGAAGAAAAGATAGATACAGTTATAATAAGCAAATCTATTCCAAAAAAAAAGTCTGATATACCTACAAATACTTTAAAATTAATTGAGGAAGCAGAAAAAACAATTAGATCAAAGCTGCGATCTGAATAGCCGTATCACACATACGGTTTGAAAATCCCCATTCATTATCATACCATGAAAGAACTCTGCTAAATTTACCTTTGACTACTTGAGTCTGTGTAGAATCAAATATTGAACTATGAGGATTGTGATTGAAATCTTTAGACACTAAAGGTTTTTGATTTATATCTAAAACACCTTTTAATTCTCCTTTAGCTGCTTTGCTCATAGCATCATTAATGCTTTCAGGAGTTGCTTCTTTATCAGTAACTAATGTTAAATCTATTAAAGAGACATTCGGAGTTGGAACTCTAATAGCTGTTCCATCTAATTTTCCTTTAAGACTAGGTAAAACTAAACTCATCGCTTTTGCAGCTCCAGTAGAAGTTGGTATCATTGATCCTTCGGTAGCTCTCGCTCTTCTCAAATCTTTGTGTAAAGTATCTAATAGCTTTTGATCTCCAGTATAACTATGGATAGTAGTCATATATCCATAAGTTATTCCAAACGTTTTCTCTAAAACCATAGCAACGGGAGCTAAGCAATTTGTAGTGCAAGACCCATTTGAAATAATATTATGATCTTTTTGTAGCTTCTTGCTATTAACGCCCTGAACTAAAGTAAAATCAACTTCTTTTGCTGGTGCTGAAATTATTACTTTTTTAGCTCCAGCTTGTATATGTTTGCCTGCTGAAACTTTATCAAGAAAAAATCCAGTACATTCTAAAACAACATCAGCTCCAATTTTTCCCCAAGGTAACTTAGCAGGATCTCTTTCAGCAAATACTTTTATATTTTGATCTCCAATTTGAAAACTATCTTTTGTAGTACTAACATCATGATTTAATATACCGTGAGTGCTATCGTATTTAATTAAGTGAGCATTAGTTTCTACTGACCCTAAATCATTTATTCCAACAACTTTAATCTTTTCATTAAAGTTCTCTAAGATCGCTCTTAGGATTAACCTACCTATTCTGCCAAAACCATTTATACCAATTTTTGTCATTTTAATTATAAGAAGTGATTAATATATTATTTATTATTAATAATATCAAAGATTAAATCTTGAACAATTGGCCCAGGTAAATATTTTTTTACTGTTCCGCTACAATATACGTCGATTCTTTTTGATTTCTGGTGAATAAATTTTCTTATTGGAATGTTGTTAATTCTTAAATTTGCAATGTGGTTCGATATAAAATATCTTATTTTAGTTTTCTTCATATTTAAAAGATCTTTACAAGAAATTTGGTGTTTTGTGATAGATCGTGAAAATTTTTGTAAAATAAAAGTATCTTTTAATGTCTGATAAGCGTCTGACTTATTTAATAATAATTTTTCAATTATAAATCTCAAAGGCATTGGAATGTAATAATTTTTTTTTTGATCTATAAAAAGATTTAGAACATAATTACAAGATCCATCTTCAAAAGATATTGTGTCATTTGGCTTTATTAAATCTGAATCATGCATAAGTTTTAAT
>CACAIN010000011.1 GCA_902532595.1 uncultured Pelagibacteraceae bacterium | reverse complement strand
TGGTATTAATGAATTTATTAAACAATCAGATAGCTTTAGTTTATTAAACTTAATTTTAACTAAAGAAATTTATTATCCTATAAGTATGTTTTTAATTTTAATTATTATTTCAATAATAGCAAAAAAAAAGATTTTTGATGTTAAGAGTAAATAAAAAGGTTGTATAATTAATGACTCAAAAATTTAATTGGATCTCCTGGTTGATTTTAGTGATCTTATGGAATTATGGTTTTCCAGAAGCTACACCTCTTCAAGATGTGATAGTTGCCGTAATTTTGTCTTTATTGTTTATAATTATTAGTATTATGCAATCAAGGTACTTGCATAAAACAAATTCAAGAAGTAAAACTGATAGATAATGAAGGAGCGCTTAATATGGGAATTCACTATGACTATAAATCTACGCGTGGTGATAAAGCAATGAAGAAAGAGGCTAAGCGTAAAGCGCGAATCGAACAGAGAAGAGCTAAAAGATCTAGCAATAATCCTAAATCGTTGAAAGAAAAAGAAATGCACGATATAGATAAGCCTATAACGCTAGAAGATTTAACAAACCCAGATAAAAACTAGATTTAAGATGAAATCTTTTGCTAAAAAAGATTCTTTATTAAAAATTCGTGACAATTCATTAAAAAAAAATTTAAAAAAAAGAAAGAAATTTAAAATTAAAATTAAAAAAAAATATGACGGTTTTATCAGATAAATGGATTAAAAAAGCCGCTCAAAAAGGAATGATAAAACCTTTTGTTAACAAACAAGTAAGAAAAGGAAAAATTTCTTTTGGGCTTTCATCATACGGTTATGATGCAAGGGTTTCTAATGAATTTAAAATATTTACAAATGTGAATTCAGGTATTGTAGATCCAAAAGTTTTTAAAAAAGAGAGTTTTGTAACAAAAATTGGAAGAGAGTGCATAATACCTCCTAATTCTTTCGCATTGGCAAGAACAGTGGAATATTTTAAAATTCCAGAGAATGTGCTGGTGATATGCCTAGGCAAATCTACATATGCAAGATGTGGAATTATTGTGAATGTAACACCATTAGAGCCTGGATGGGAAGGACATGTAACATTAGAATTTTCCAACACCACTCCTTTACCAGCTAAAATTTATGCTAATGAAGGTGTTTCACAATTTGTATTCATCAAAGGAAATGAACGACCTAGTATTACTTACGCTAAAAGAAAAGGCAAGTACATGAAACAAAAAGGCGTCACACTTCCTAAGATTTAAAATCTTAAATGCAAAAATTACTGATTAATGGAAAAAAAGAATTATTCGGAAAGATTTCAATCTCTGGATCTAAAAATGCTGCCTTACCAATTTTGGCAGCAACTATTTTATCTGATCAAGTAAAACTAACAAACATACCTTTAGTTAGAGACATTTTTACAATGGTAGATTTGTTAAAATTTATAGGATTAAAAACTAATATTTTAAAAAAGAAAAATATAATTCAAATAAAAAATCTAAATAAAAATATTAAAACACTAGCCCCTTATAAATTAGTAAAAACCATGAGAGCCGGAGTATTAGTATTGGGCCCGCTTTTAACCAAATATAAGAAGGCTAAAATTTCACTTCCTGGAGGATGTGCAATTGGAACAAGACCGGTTAATTTACATCTTTTTGCACTTAAAAAGCTTGGAGCAAAGATTAAAATAAAGAATGGATACATTGTTGCTGAAGCCAAAAATGGATTAAAAGGAACAAATATTACTTTTCCTAGCATCTCTGTGGGAGCAACAGAAAATGCGATACTAGCAGCATTCAATGCTAGTGGAAAAACAACTCTTAATAATTGCGCAATAGAACCTGAGATCAAAGATCTTATTAAATTTTTAAATATGTTGGGTGGTAGAATTAAAATTGTTGGGAGAAAAATTTTTGTTATTAAATGTAAAAAAATTAAAAAAAATATAATCCATGAAGTTATTTTTGATAGAATTGAACTAGGTACTTACATGATAGCTGCAGCTCTAATTGGTAAGAAAATTATATTTAATAAGATAGATTCAAGAGTGATTCAAAACGAGATAGCTATTTTGAAAAAGATGGGGGTGAAATTAAAAGTTCAAAAGTCTACCGTTGAAATTTTGAAGAGCAATAACATAAAAAAAATAAATCTTTCTACAAAACCTTATCCTGGTTTTCCAACCGATTTACAGGCACAATTAATGGTGTTAATGACACGAGCTCAAGGAACATCAAAGATTAAAGAAAGTATTTTTGAAAATAGGTTTATGCACGTTCCAGAATTAAAGCGAATGGGAGCAAACATTGAGATTAAGAATAAAACTGCAATTATTAAAGGCCCTTCAAAACTAACTGGTGCAGAAGTAATGGCTACAGATCTAAGAGCTTCTGTAAGCTTAGTATTAGCAGGGTTAGTTGCAGACAATAGAACAATTATCAATAGAATATACCATCTTGATAGAGGTTATGAATTTTTAGAAAAAAAATTGAAAAATTGTAAGGCACGTATTAAAAGAATTTAAAGTGAAAGCTAAAAATTTAAAACTCATAGCTAGAACCGACGAAGATTTAAGAATTATTTCAGCGCACCTTCAAGACTCAATTGTAAGCACAGCAAATATTGCAAGTTTAAAAAAGAATAAAATCTTTTTAATGCAACTAAATAGATTTATGTGGGAAGATGTTGAAAAAGGAGTTTTTAGAAAAAATAAAAGAATTAGAACAGTACTGAAATTTGATAATGTTATAGAAGTTAATTCAAAAAATATAAGCCAAAACAAAAAAGATAGATTTTTAGATTTTCTTGCTATTGAAAGTAATCAAATGCCAGATAATAATTATGAAATGAAGTTAATATTTTCTGGGGACTCGGTTATTAGAGTAGTTGCAGAAGTAATTGAAGTAGCTTTAGATGACCAAGGAGAACCCTGGGATACAAAAAATAAGCCAAAACACAAAGTTTTGTAATGTCAAAATATTTAAATGGAGATAAAAAAATTATAAAAATAGATATTGAAAGATTAAGCTCTTTAGTTATAAATCTAGCACAATATTTAAAAAAAGGATTTTTAATTGGCAAAACAAGAAACTCTAGAATTTAAAGGAAAAGTAACTGAATTGTTACCAAACGCCATGTTTAGAGTTAAGCTTGAAAACAATCATGAGATTTTAGCTCACACTGCTGGAAAATTAAGAAAGAATAGAATAAGAGTTTTGGCAGGTGATAATGTAATGGTTGAAATGACACCATACGATTTGACTAAAGGTAGAATTACTTTTAGGTTTTAGGCCTTGTAGCTCAGTAGTAGAGCAGTACCCTGAAAAGGTATGTGTCGTAAGTGCGATTCTTACCAAGGCCACCACCAAATGATAATTAAATGAGTAAAATTAAATCTGATATTGAAATAGCAAGAGCAGCAAATATTAAACCAATTGCTGAAGTTTTAAAAAAAATAAATGTTCCGGATGATCCCTTTGCTTTCAGTCCTATGGGACGCCATATAGCAAAACTTAATTTAGAATATATTGATTCTCTAAAAGAAAAAAAAAGCAATTTAATATTAGTTACTGCAATAACACCAACTCCAGCTGGAGAAGGGAAAACTACTATTTCAGTTGGTTTAAACGATGGTTTGAATAAGATAGGCAAACAATCAATTGTTTGTTTACGAGAACCAAGTTTAGGGCCTTCTTTTGGAATGAAAGGTGGAGCGGCCGGAGGAGGTTATGCTCAAGTTATCCCCATGGAACAAATCAATTTACATTTTACTGGAGATTTTCACGCAATTACTTCAGCACATAATTTACTTGCAGCCTTACTAGACAATCATATTTATTGGGGCAATAAATTAAATATAGATCCCAAAAATATTGTATGGAAAAGAGTGGTAGATTTAAATGATCGAGCTCTTAGAAAAATAGAAATTAATCTTGAAAAATTAAAAACCAATACTCCAAGAACTGATAGTTTTGATATTACAGTTGCTTCAGAAGTAATGGCAATTTTTTGCTTATCAAACAGTATAAAAGATTTAGAAGAAAAAATAGGAAACATCACTGTCGCTTATACAAAAGATAAAAAGCCTATTTATGCAAAAGATTTAAAAGCCCATGGCCCGATGACAGTATTATTGAAAGAAGCAATTAGGCCTAACGTAGTTCAAACTCTTGAAAATAATCTTGCTATTATTCATGGCGGTCCATTTGCGAATATTGCTCATGGCTGTAACTCAATTCTTGCAACAAAAACTGCTTTAAAGTTATCAGAATACGTTATAACCGAAGCCGGATTTGGTGCTGACCTTGGTGCAGAAAAGTTTTTGGATATTAAATGCCGTAAAGCAGGAATCCAACCAAGTTGCGTGGTTCTTGTAGCAACTGTAAGAGCTTTAAAAATGCATGGTGGAGTAGAGAAAGATGATCTTAAAAAAGAAAATTTAGAGGCACTTAAAAAAGGCCTTCCTAATCTTGAAAGACATGTTGAAAATATTAAAAAATTTGGTTTAGACGTAGTTGTAGCAATTAATCATTTTGTAACAGATGCTGATAACGAAGTTAAAATTATTCAGGATCATTGCTCCAAACTGGGAGTTAAAGCAAGTCTTTGCACACATTGGTCTGAAGGCGGAAGTGGAACTAAAGATTTAGCTGATAATGTAGTTAAACTGTGTAAGAACAGCGACAAAAGGAAATTTAAATATTTATATCCTGAAGAAACTTCAATTTTAGAAAAAATAGAAAAAATTGCAAAAGAAATTTATAAAGCAAAAGGAATTGAAGTAGATGATACAATTAAAGAGCAAATAAAAAAGATAGAACAGGCTGGATTTGGAAAATTTCCAGTTTGTATAGCAAAAACACAATATAGCTTCTCAACTGATTCTAAATTAAAAGGAGCTCCATCAGGTCACACATTATCTATAAGAGAAGTGAGATTATCCAGTGGAGCTGAATTTGTAGTAGTTGTTTGTGGATCTATAATGACTATGCCAGGACTTCCTAGAGTTCCATCTGCTGACAATATTAAATTAAATAAAAAAGGTGAAATCGAAGGTTTATTTTAGACTACTTTTTTTTATATTTAGCAGCTTCTTCAGATCCACCTGTTGCGCTTCCTTTACTATAAGAATGAGCACCCATTCCAGCAAGTTGACCATTTTGAACAATTAAATAAGGATCTCTAATTGGTTTCTTATCAAAAAAACATTCTAAGATTTCTCTAACACCAGCAGCATATCTAGCTTGTGCTGATAGCGAAGTACCAGAAGTATGAGGCGTCATACCGTGGTTTGGCATTGATCTCCAAATGTGATCATTTGGTGCTGGTTGAGGAAACCAAACATCCCCTGCGTACCCACTTAATTGACCAGACTTAAGAGCTTTAGCAATAGCTTCTCTATTACAAATTTTTCCTCTTGCAGTGTTAACGATATATGCACCTTTTTTCATTTTGCTTATCAATTTGTCATCAAATAAATTTTCAGTTTCAGGGTGAAGAGGGCAGTTAATTGTCACAACATCACAAACTTTTACTAAAGACTCCACTGAGTCATGGAATGTAAGATTTAACTCTTTTTCTACTGAGTCAGGTAATTTATGTCTATCAAAGTAATGAAGATGAACATCGAAAGGCTTCATCTTTCTTAAAGCATCTAATCCAATACGCCCAGCAGCAACAGTTCCTATATGCATACCCTCTACATCGTAAGATCTATAAACTGCATCAGCAATATTCCATCCGCCTTGATTAACAATATTGTGTTGGTTGTGATAGTCTCTTACTAAAGACAAAATCATCATTACAATGTGTTCCGCTACTGATCTTGAGTTACAATAAGTTACTTCAACAACATCTATCTTATTATCCATGGCAGCTTGTAAATCAACGTGATCTGATCCAATGCCTGCAGTAATTGCCATTTTTAAATTTTTTGCAGATTCTATTTTTTCCCTTGTTAAATAATAAGGCCAAAAAGGTTGAGATATAACAATATCAGCATCTACAAGTTCTTTGTCTGCTTTACAGCCTTTTGCGTCCTTGTCTGAAGTTACGACTAATGTATGACCATTTGACTCTAAAAATTTTCTTAAACCCAATTCTCCTGAAACGCATCCCAACAACTCCCCTGGATTAAAATCTATTCCCTTAGGAGTTGGCAATGTCATGCCATCAGGATATTTATCTAGCTTTGGTAAATTGGGTATAGGGTAGCTTTTTGGCATTCCCCCTTTAGGATCATCATATAAAACACAGAGTATTTTCATTTTCCCTCGCAGTTTATTTGACTATTATCAAAGGCCAAAGTCAAACTTTTCTTACATTGATTTTTCTGGACACCCCCTAGGCTTCATTGATATATCCCGAGAAATATGAAATTTTCGTTAGAAATAACAATGAAGACAGACCTTTCAGTTTTACCAAAGGTTAAAGATGTTTACATAACAATGTTGCCTGGCAATAATTTTAAAGATGTTGCTAACAAGGCAAAAGAACTTGTGCAAAATGGGTTTAATCCAGTTCCTCATTTTCCAGCTCGATCAATTAAAAATTTAAATGAATTAAAAGAGTATACTTCTATGTGTAAAGATTTTGGCGTAAAACAAGCTTTGGTAATTGGAGGAGGAGCTGAACCAATTGGTGATTACCACTGCTCGTTGCAATTATTAGAGACAGGATTATTTAAGGGGATGAAAATAGGAATTGCTGGACACCCTGATGGGTCCCCTGATATATCGGATTCAGATTTAGAAAAAGCAATGAAAGATAAAATGCCATTTGCAGATTACATTGTTACTCAGTGGTTGCTAGACTCAAAATGTATAGCTAATTTTATTTCTAAACAAAAACTACCAGTCCATGTCGGGATTACTGGGCCTTTAAAAATAAGCAGCTTATTAAAGTTTGCTAGTATTGTTGGTGCAAAAAATTCTCTAAACTTTCTTAAATCTAATGCCACAAAAGCCATAGACTTAATAAAACCTAAAGACCCAAATGAACTAATTGAAAATCTTAAATCAGTTACTGATAATTTTCACATTTATACTTTTGGTGGTCTTAAGGAAACAAACAAATGGTTAGAACAAAATAATTATGCCTAAAAAAGTTCCAAATTCTTACAAAGTTGAAAAAGTAAATTATGACAAAGTAAGACACGAAACATCAGTAGATCAATCAGACAGACAAGTTCCATACAACTTAAGACAAAGCGGACCAACAAAAGTAGAGATGTTAATTTCAACTCGTGTAAGAAAATCTCCCTACTGGCATCTTTCAATGAAAGCGGGATGTTGGAGAGCAACAGTTTATAATCGTATTTACCACCCAAGAGGCTACGTCAGACCTGAAAAAGGTGGAGCAATGGTGGAGTATCAAGCAATTAAAAAACACGTAACTATGTGGAATGTAGCAGTAGAAAGACAAATACGAGTTAAAGGACCTGATGCAGAAAAATTTACAGATTATGTAATTACAAGAGATGCTTCAAAAATTTCAACAATGAGAGGACGTTACGTAATACTTTGTAATTATAAAGGAGGAGTTCTTAACGATCCAGTCTTAATGAGAGTAGCCGATGATGAGTTTTGGTTTAGTTTATCAGATTCTGACATTGGTTTATATCTACAAGGTGTTAATGCAGACAAAAGATTTAACGTTGAAATAGATGAAATTGATGCTTGTCCAGTTCAAATACAAGGACCTAAATCAAAAGCACTAATGAATGATTTAATAGGAGATCAAGTTGATTTAGATAACATGCCATTTTATGGCTTAGCAGAGGCAAAAGTAGGCGGCAGAAGCTGTGTTATTTCTCAATCAGGATTTTCTGGAGAAGCTGGTTATGAAATTTATCTTCGAAACGCTACTTTGTATGCAGAGGATATGTGGAATGCTGTACTTAAAGCAGGAAAAAAACATAAGTTGATGGTAATAGCTCCAGCGCACCACAGAAGAATTCAAGCAGGAATATTATCTTGGGGACAAGATATGGATCATGAGCATAATCCTTTTCAATGCAACCTTGGCTACCAAGTGTCTTTATCTGGAAAAGGAGAGTGGAACAAAAAATCAGACTATGTTGGTAAAGAAGCTTTAGAAAAAATGAAGCAAAAAATTAAAAATGGAGAAAAGCCTTATAAGTTACAACTTGTTGGTTTGGAACTTGGAGGAAAACCAATAGAGGACTATGCAAATGATTTTTATTTAATATCAAATGCCAATGGGGGCAAACCAGTTGGTTATATAACATCGCCTTGGTATCACCCAGAAAAAGGAAAAAATATTGCAATGGGTTATGTTCCATTTGAAGGAAATTTAAACAATAACGGCTTTCCAATTGGTAATTTTGGAAAAAAATATAAAGTGCATTTGCCAAAAAAATATTCTAGTAAACCTGTTGATGCTGTAGTTGTTCCAATTCCATTTACACAGTCTTTTAACGCAAATACTAGAGAGGGTAAAAAATAATTAAAAAAGAATTTTATAAAATATTTAAACCACAGTTAACTCCAAAAAGAATGTTGGAACTGGGAGTATTTGGTGGAGCATATTTTGTAGATGGTAGTATAAGGGAATTTCCTAAATCTTGGTTTGGAAAAGCAAAAATAAGCAAAACTTTTGATGTTAACCTAAATTATTTTAAAATTGAGTCTGGTTTATCAAGAAAAGAATGGATTAATAAAGGTTGGATTTTTAAAGAAGATCCTTTGGGTTGGTTTCAATGGTTTTGTAGATTTAAAAATGGAAGAAGGATTCCAGAAATAGACCAAATTCAAATCAAAAGGTGGAAAGCTTTTGGTGATAGACATGCTCCTGCAGTAAGAAAAAATTGTGAAGAGGGTGATATGCAATGTAGAAGAAGGCAGAGACAAGCTTTATTACAATGGGCTTATGATCCATTTTTTTAAACTATACTGAACCACAGCAATGTTTATATTTTTTTCCTGAACCACAAGGGCATTTTTCATTTCTGCCAACTTTTTTATTATCGAAAGGTTTTTCTGGTTTTTTTTCTTTTTCTTCATCTTTCGAAACGACAATATTCAGGTTCAGTAGAAATTTTATAACATCATTTTTTATTTTTTCTAACAATCCTTCAAAAAGAGTGAAAGCTTCTTTTTTAAATTCAGATAATGGATCCTTTTGCCCATATGATCTTAAACCTATTACTTGTCTTAGCTGTTCTAAATATTGTAAGTGAGATCTCCAAGCAAAGTCAATAATTTGTAAAAATATCCTTTTTTCTAAACCGTCATTTTCTTCATTACCAATTACATTTGTTCTTTCTTTTTTTTTATTTAAGTAAAGACTTTTAATTTTTTCACCAAATTCTTTTTTATTTAGGGATGCCATAGATATCAATTCTTCATCATTAATTACATTTCCAGTGGTATTTTTCATGGAAGCAAGATAACTTTTTTCATCGTTGGATTTTTGATAAATATTTTTTATTTTTTCTAAATTATCTAAAACTTCATTTAAAAAATCTTTTAATATTTCTTCAATATTTTTATTCTTTAAAATTTTTAATCTTTGAGAAAATATTACTTGTCTTTGGTCGTTCATTACATCATCAAATTTGATTAAAGTTTTTCTGATATCAAAATTTCTTGCTTCAACTTTTTTTTGAGCTCTTTCCATGGCCTTATTAATCCATGGATGGTCAATTGACTCATTTTCTTTAAGCCCTAGTTTTTTTAGCATTCCATCGATAGAATCGCCGCCAAAAATTCTCATCAATTCATCCTGAAGACTTATAAAGAATATTGAACTTCCAGGGTCCCCCTGTCTTCCTGCTCTACCTCTTAGTTGGTTGTCAATTCTTCTGCTTTCATGTCTTTCAGTACCAATAATAAATAAACCTCCAAGTTTTTTAACTTTCGATTCATCTTTTTTGATTTGTTCGACATCATTTATTTTTCCTTCTTCTACAAAATCTTTATTACCTCCTAACTTTATGTCTGTGCCTCGTCCTGCCATATTTGTTGCAATAGTTACTGCATTGATTTTTCCAGCCTCAGCTATAATTTTTGCTTCTTTTTCATGCTGCTTAGCATTAAGCACATTGTGTTTAATCTTCTTTTTATTCAAAAAATCTGAAATTTTTTCTGACTTTTCAATACTTGTTGTTCCGACTAGAACTGGTTGCCCTTTATTATTACATTCTATAATTTTGTTAGTGATAGCATTATATTTTTCTGGTTCAGTTCTAAATATTTGATCGTTGCTGTCTTTTCTTTGCATTTCTTTATTTGTAGGAATTGAAACTACATTCAGTTTATAAATATCAAAAAATTCCTCTGCTTCTGTTATAGCGGTACCGGTCATACCGGATAATTTTTTATATAATCGAAAATAATTTTGATAAGTAATCGAAGCCAATGTTTGATTTTCTTCTTCTATTTCTACATTTTCTTTCGCTTCTAATGCTTGGTGTAATCCATCAGAGAATCTTCTGCCATCTAAAACTCTACCAGTAAATTCATCAATAATTTTTACTTTTCCATCTCTAACAATGTAGTCTGTATCTTTTTTAAAAAGCAGATTAGCTTTAAGAGCTTGATTTACATGATGAACCAGACTTAAATTTTCTGGATCATAAAAATTATTATTTTTAAGAATCTTTTTTTGAATAGATAATTTTTCAATTTTATCTATTCCCTGATCAGTTAAAATTGCATTTTTATTTTTTTCATCTAGCTCAAAATCATTTTTTTGCAAATGTTTGATAAACTCGTTAGATATTGGGTAAAGATTAGTTTTATCTTCTAATTTACCTGAAATAATTAACGGTGTTCTTGACTCATCAATTAAAATACTATCAACCTCATCTACTATGCAAAAATTGTGATCTCTCTGAACCATGTCGCTAAGTTCATATTTCATATTATCTCTCAGATAATCGAATCCCAACTCGTTGTTAGTGGCATAAGTAATATCACAATTATAATTTTTTCTTCTTTGTAGATCGTCCAAATCATTTGTTATACATCCAGTTGAACTTCCTAAAAAATTGAAGACTTTACCCATCCATTCCGAATCTCTTTTGGCTAAGTAATCATTTACAGTGACAATATGAACTCCTTTACCAGTTAACGAATTAAGATAGGCAGGAAGTGTAGAGACTAGAGTTTTACCTTCACCAGTTTTCATTTCTGCAATTTTACCTTGATTTAAAATTATTCCTCCAGCTAATTGAACATCATAATGTCTTTCTCCCAAAGTTCTCTTTGCAGCCTCTCTAACCAATGCAAAGCTTTCTGGTATGACACTTTCCAGTGAGTTCCCTTCTTTAATTGATCGTTTTAGGTTTAATGTTTTTTCTTTAAATTCAGCATCTGAAAGAGACTTTATTGAATTTTCTTTGTTGTTTATGGCTGCAATTAAATTCTTTGTTTTATCTAATTCTGCTTGATTAGAGCTTTTAAATATTTTACTAAAAGTTCTTGTAAATACATTCATTATACTTCTATATATGTATTTATAATCTAAATTAAATAGTAATTATGACGATAAATATTAAAAACTTTCTTAGCGATAAATCAAAAATGTCGAAAATGGGAGAGTTTCAAAATCTGAAACAAATTGATGGGCTCGAAATGTCTTCTGTTTCAGCAGACTTATATAATAATGGTAGAGATGATTTATCTTTCTTTTATTTCAGAAATGGTGCTAATTATGCCACAGTAAATACGACTAGTAGCATAATCTCAGAGTCAATAATCTGGAACAATAGTTCTCATAAAAAATCTATAAAGGGTTTGTTGGTAAATACAAAAAATGCAAATACTTTTACAGGCAAACAAGGGAAAGAAAGTTTAGATATTTTAGCAAAAAATTTATCAAGGCTTTTGACTTTAAGAGAGTCAAAATCAGAACAGGGTACGTCCGAAACAGTAAAGATTAAAGATCTAATATTCGCTTCAACAGGAGTTATAGGTGAACAATTTCCAGTTGATAAAATAAAAGATGCCCTGCCTAATTTAGTAGAAAAACTTAAAAGTGATCACAACAAATTATTTTGGTTAAAAGTTGCATCGGGAATTATGACAACAGATACTAAACCAAAACTGGCTTACGAAGAAATTATAATTGGAGACGAGCTGGTTAAGATATGTGGCGTTGCAAAAGGCTCTGGTATGATTGCTCCTAATTTAGCAACAATGTTATCATTTATTTTTACTAATGCAGATATAAATTCAAATTTATTAAGATCACTTTTAAAAAGAGCAGTTGCTAATACTTTTAATGCAATAACTGTTGATAGCGATCAATCAACTAACGATATGGTTGCGATATTTTCAACAAAAGCTATTAAAATAGGTCAAAATCTTTCTTTGAATGATAAAATTGTTCACAAATTTGAATTAGCTTTAAAAAAGTTATGTTTAAATCTTGCAAAACAAATTGTAGTTGATGGTGAAGGTGCGAAAAAATTTTTAACAATAAAAATAATTAATGCTAAATCATTAGGTAGTGCAAAAAATATTGCCTTTTCAATTGCAAACTCTCCTTTAGTAAAAACAGCTGTAGCAGGAGAGGATCCCAATTGGGGAAGAATAGTAATGGGAATAGGTAAATCAGGAGAAATAATAGATACCAAAAAATTAAAAATAAAACTGGGCAATTTTATTATTGTTGAAAATGGAAAAATCTCAGATAGTTATAATGAAGAAAAATTAAAAGAATATATGAAGTGGGATTCTATAGTAATTGAAATAAATTTAAAATTAGGCAATGATGCATTTGAATGTTATACGTGTGATTTTACTCACGATTATATAGACATAAATGCAGATTATAGAAATTAAAAATTAGATAAAATAATTTAAATGATAAAATATAACCTTAAATGTGAAAATGACCACGAATTTGAAAGTTGGTTTTCTGACTCGCAAGAGTATGACAAGTTAGATAAAAAAAAACTATTAGAATGCATATATTGTTCTTCAAATAGAATTAAAAAATCCATAATGTCACCTATGATATCAGGTAAAAAATTAAATTCTGATAGTTTTAATATTTTTGATCAAAAATTACTTGATGATAGAGATAAGTTAATTAAGCTTAGAAAATATGTTGAGAAAAATTTTGAATTTGTTGGAAATAAGTTTAGTAAAAAAGTTAGAGAAGTTTACTACGATAAGAAAAATAACAAGAGTATTTATGGCACAACAACAAGCAAGGAAAGAGAAGAATTAGCGGAGGAAGGCATTGATCTTCTTAGCATTCCTTGGGTGAGTAAAGATAATTAATTTTTTAAACTACAAATAATATAATTTACTGACAGATTATCGGATTTTTTCCATTTATTAAAAATAGGGTTAAATTCTAATCCTTTAATATTGTTTGTTGTAAATTTTTTTTCAGTTAGTTTTTTTTGCAACTCTTCTGGTTTAACAAATTTATTCCAATCATGAGTTCCAATGGGAAGCCATCTTAATACATATTCAGCACCTATAATCGCTTTAACATAAGATGTTAAAGTTCTATTAATTGTTGCAGTGAACATTAAACCATTTCTTTTTAATAAATTATAACAAGACTGAAGATATAAATCTAAATTTTCAACATGTTCAACAATCTCAAGATTTAAGATTATATCAAATTTTTCTTTTTCTTTTAATTGTTCTGGTGATTTATCTTGATAATTAATTTTTAGATTACTTTCTTTGCTATGAAGAGAAGCTATCTTAATATTTTTTTCTGCAGCATCTATACCTGTTACATTTCCACCTAGGCGAGCCATTGGTTCACTTATAAGCCCTCCACCGCACCCAATATCAAGAATTTCTAAACCCTTAAGTGGAAGTTTTGTTTTTCTATCTAATTTAAAATGTTTTGTAATTTCATCTAAAATATATTCAATTCTGATAGGATTAAACATATGTAAAGGTTTAAATTTACCATTTACGTCCCACCATTCATCAGCTAATTTTGAAAACTTTTGAATTTCCTCTTTATTTATTGTAGTCATTTATCCTTAATGTATTAATTATACTTAATTAAATTCTATTTATATTATATTAAAATCTAATAATGGCAAAAAAAGTATTAAAATTTGGTGGAACATCAGTAGGAACAATCGAGAGAATTCTACATGTGGCTCAGATTATAAAAAGAGAACATGACGCAGGTAACGAGGTTATAGCTGTAGTTTCTGCGATGTCAGGTAAAACAAATGAGCTTTTAAAACAATCTAAAAGTATTTCTGAAAATTTTGATAGAAGAGAACTAGATGTACTTTTGGCTTCGGGAGAGCAAGTTACAAGTGCTTTACTGGCAGGAGCATTAATTAAGTTTGGAATTAACTCTAAGTCTTGGCTAAATTGGCAAATACCAATTTTGACAGAAGGTGAAAATTCTAATGCTAGGATTATAAATATGAACACTTTAACTATAAACAAATTTTTATCAGAAAAGGGAGTAGCAATAATTCCTGGATTCCAAGGAATATCACAAGCTGGCGATATAACTACAATTGGTAGAGGTGGTTCAGATGCTACAGCTGTGGCCATTGCTAAAATCTTTAATGCAGATCTATGTGAAATATATACTGATGTTGATGGAGTTTATTCTACTGACCCTAATAAAATACCTGTAGCAAAAAAAATAGATAAAATATCATATGATGAAATGCTAGAATTATCATCGCTGGGAGCAAAAGTTATGCAGTCATCAGCTGTACAAACTGCTATGATGTATAATATTCCACTTGAAGTTAAATCTACATTTACAGATAGAAAAGGGACAAAAATTTTTGATCAAGACAGCATAGATTATACTAAAAGTGTTACAGGAGTAGCCTATTCAAAGGATGATGCTAAAATTACTTTAGTGGGAGTAAAAGATCAACCTGGTGTGGCAGCAAATATATTTGAACCATTAAGTAAAAACCAAATAAATGTCGATATGGTAATACAAAATATTTCATCGGACCAAAAAACTACTGATATAACTTTTACAATTAAAAGAGAAGATCTTTTAAAAACAATTGAGATATTAAAAAGTAATAAAAAAATTCAGTATGAAAGCATGAGCCATAATGATAAAGTTTCTAAAATTTCAATTGTAGGCGCGGGCATGGTTTCAACACCGGGGGTAACTTACAGGATGTTTAGAAGTTTGGCTGAGGAAAAAATTAATATCTTAGCTATTTCAACATCAGAAATTAAATTGTCAGTAATTATTAATGAAGATGACACCTTAAAAGCTATAAAAAAATTACATACAGTTTTTGATTTAGATTAAAATGGAAATTAGACCACACAGAATAATAAATAGAAAAAAAACTAAAGAAATTAAAGTTGGTAATGTTTCTGTGGGAGGGGACTCTCAAATTACTGTTCAATCGATGACAAATACACTTACAACTGATATAAAAGAAACTATAAAACAAATTCACTCATTAGAAGAAGTCGGAGCAGATATAGTTAGAGTATCTTGTCCCGATGAAGACTCAACAAAAGCTTTAAAAGATATAGTTAAAGAAGTTAAGGTTCCAATTGTAGCAGACATACACTTTCATTATAAAAGAGCTATTGAAGCAGCAAAAATGGGAGCTAGCTGTTTAAGAATTAATCCAGGAAACATAGGTTCTCGTGATAGAATTTTAGAAGTAGTCAAAGCTGCTAAAGACTATAATTGTTCAATAAGAATCGGAGTAAATGCTGGTTCACTAGATAAAACTTTGTTGGAAAAATATAAAGAGCCTTGTCCAGAGGCACTTGTAGAGAGTGCGATGTATAATGTAAAACTTCTTGAGGATAATGATTTCTTCAATTTTAAAATTAGCGTTAAATCCTCAGATGTTTTTTTGACAGTCAAATCTTATAGAAAATTATCGAAAGCATGTGATTATCCATTACATCTAGGAATCACAGAAGCGGGAGGACTTATGACTGGTAGTATAAGATCATCGATAGGAATTGGCCAGCTACTTATGGATGGAATAGGAGATACAATAAGAGTTTCTCTTTCTTCAGATCCTATCGATGAAATAAAATCTGGCTATGAAATTTTAAAATCATTAGGCATTAGAGCAAGAGGGGTAAATATTATTTCTTGTCCATCTTGTGCTCGTCAAGCCTTTCCAGTGATAGAAACTGTAAAAGAGTTAGAAAAAAAACTATCTCATGTAAAAGAACCAATTACTTTATCTATAATAGGATGTGTAGTTAATGGCCCAGGAGAGGCAGCACAAACCGAAATAGGTCTTACTGGTGGTGGACAGGATAATAACTTATTATATTTATCTGGCATACCTCATAATAAAGTTGCTAGCCACGACATTATAAATAAAGTTGTTGAACTTGTTGAAGAAAAAATTAAAGAAAAAATTAATTAAATCATGATTCCCATCAATAAAGTGCAAGATATTATTGCAAGGTATGATAATTTAGAAAAAGAATTATCCTCAGGTAATGTAAATTCAAAAATGTTTGCTCAAAAATCTAAGGAATATTCAAACTTAAGAAACATTATATCTATAGCCAAAGCGTATCTAAAATTTAACCACGAAAAAAAAGATTTAGAACAAATTATACAGGACAAAAATAATGATAAAGAAATAATTGAAATGGCAGAAAAAGACTTAAATGAATTAAAAAATAAAAAAAAAGATTACGAAAATAAATTAAAAATATTTTTATTACCTAAAGATGAAGATGATGACAAAAATGCTATAGTTGAGATTAGGGCTGGTACAGGTGGATTAGAAGCATCACTTTTTTGTTCTGATCTTTTTAAAATGTACGAAAAAGTAAGTGCTAAAAAAAAATGGAAAATAGAGATTATAAGTATTTCAAAAAGCGAAGCAGATGGTTTCAAAGAAGTAATATTTTCTGTAAGCGGCAGCGACATCTATTCTTATTTAAAATATGAGTCTGGAGTCCATCGAGTTCAAAGGATACCCTCAACAGAAACACAAGGGAGAGTACATACGTCTGCTGCAACAGTTGCGGTATTACCAGAAGCTGAAGACGTCGATATAGAAATCAAAGACTCAGATTTAAGGATAGATGTTTTTAGGGCTGGTGGTCCAGGAGGACAGTCTGTTAATACGACTGACAGTGCGGTGAGGATTACTCATATCCCTACTGGAGTGGTGGTGAGTCAACAAGATGAAAAATCTCAACACAAAAATAAAGCAAAAGCATTAAAAGTTTTAAGATCAAGAGTATATGAGTCTGAAAAAAGAAAAAAAGATCAAGAGAGGTCAGATAATAGAAGAAGTCAAATTGGTACAGGTGATAGATCTGAAAGGATAAGAACTTACAATTTCCCACAAGGAAGAGTGACAGATCACAGAATAAATTTAACTCTTCATAAATTAGATGAATTTTTGAGTGGAGAAATTCATGAAGAAATGAACCAGGCTTTAAGATTAAAGGAGCAAGATATAAAACTTCAAAACCTAAACTAATGCAAATATATAAAATAATTAATTCCGCTTCACAGAAACTTAAAAATAATAATATTCATTCTTGTAGACTGGACTCAGAAATTTTACTTTCGAAGGTTTTGAACAAAAAAAGACAAGACTTGTTATTAAATTCAAATTACAAAGTTTCTTTACAATTAATTAAAAATTTTAATAGACTTCTGAATAGAAGGTTATCTAAAGAGCCAATAGCTTACATCTTAAAAGAAAAAGAATTCTGGAGTAAAGACTTTTTTGTGAATAATAACACTTTGATACCAAGACCAGAAACTGAATTAATGGTTGAAAAGATAGTGAAAATTTATAACAATAAAAATATATTTTTTTTAGATATTGGAACAGGATCTGGTTGTATAATATTAAGTATATTAAGCGAGTTAAACAAATCTAGGGCGATTGGAATTGATATTTCATCAAAAGCAATTCAAATAGCCAAGCAAAATTCAATAAAACATGGACTTACTACAAACGCTAAGTTTTTTAGAAAATCTCTTAATCAAATTTATGGGTATAAATTTGATTTAATAGTGTCAAATCCACCATATATAAGAAAAATAGATTTAAAAAATTTGGATGATGATATCAAAAAATATGAACCTAGATCGGCATTAGATGGAGGAAATGATGGGCTTGACGTAATTAAAAAAGTTATCTACAAATCGAAAAGTATCTTAAAAATTAATGGTTTGCTCGCCCTAGAAATTGGAAATGAGCAATATAAGAAAGTTTCAAAAATTTTAAAAAGAAATAAGTTTAAGATTAAATTTTTAATTTGTGATTACCAAGAAAATGTAAGATGTGTGTTATCTACTTTAAAAAGCTAAGATATAAAAAATTTTTACTAATAAATGAATAATAATAGAAGAAGACATTTTAGACCCAGACCGCAAAAAAATAACTTTAGGCGAAGAAATGGTCCGACCAATTCTAATGGCGTAAGTAATTTTAATACTAATGGCAATCTGAACTATGGTAGAAACGGATCTATGTCTAATCCACACAATGTGGAAAAAGCTATGCAAAAATTTCAACAGCTAGCTAAAGATGCTCAAAGTAGTGGAGATCCAGTTTTAGCGGAAAATTATTTACAACACGCTGATCATTACTCAAGAAGATTAACAGAACTTAATGAGAGATCTAAAGATAACTCAAGTAATGAAAAAAATAATATATCAAAAGAAAATATTGCCAAAGATAAATCTCTTAATGATATAAAAACTGATCAAGAAGTAAAAAAATAATTACCTTAACTCCGATAATTTAAGATCAACTCTAATTCTTGCTAATTCAAATTCTTCTCTAGCTTTTCCTTTTAAAATTTTTCCTGATGGGAGTTTGAGTTTTTGTGAGTTTACTTTTTGACCATTGACAATTACTTCGTAATGAAGATGTGGACCTGTCGATAAGCCAGTTGATCCAACATAACCAATAATTTGTCCTTGCTTAACTCTTCTTCCTTCTTTTATTCCTCGAGCAAAACTTTTCATGTGAGCATATACAGTCTGATAAGTAGAGTTGTGTTTTATTTTTACACAATTTCCACCACCACCACACCATCTTGCTCTTGTAATCTTTCCTGCACCTGAAGCCATAATTGGAGTTCCACTTGGAGCAGCAAAGTCTGTTCCTCTATGCATTTTATTGTATCCTAAAATTGGATGTTTTCTCATTCCATATGATGAAGATAATCTTGCACCGTTGATAGGAGTTTTCATTAGAGACTTTACAATACTTTTTCCTTTTATGTCATAAAAGCCAATATCACCACTGCCATCTTTAAAATTATAAAGATTAACTTCAGCACCATTAACAAACATTGAAGCATAAATTATTTTACCTGTATCTTGTACAACATTATTGTCATCTTCAAATCTTTCATATAAAATTTCAAACCAATCTCCTTTTCTAATGTCTCTTTGAAAATCTACCTCAAAACCAAAAATTCTTGCAAATTCAACTATGATATTCGGTTCTATGCCAGATTTTATGGCTGCATTATATAAGCTGCTTTTTATTTCATTTTTTATAACAACTTCTTTTTTATAAAGTTTAAGTATATTTTCTTTTATAATAAAGTCATTTTGACTTTTTCTTATTTCAATACTTAAAGTATTATTTATAGGGTATACAAGATTTACAACAGTGTTTGA
>CACAIN010000010.1 GCA_902532595.1 uncultured Pelagibacteraceae bacterium | reverse complement strand
TAAGAAAATATTATCAAAAAAAAATAATTGCGTTCCAGATGTTATTTATGTTTCTGCTAAAAATAAAAACAAAAAAAGAAATATTAAGATAAATAAAAAAAAATGGCTAAAAAATTATTTAGATGCAACAAAATCAAAAAAAGTTGATACAATTGTTGAATTAATAGGTGGAGCAGAAGGAGCTGCAAAAAAATTAGTTTTTAATGCATTGAGAAACAAGAAACATGTTGTAACAGCAAATAAAGCTTTAATAGCAAAGTATGGAGATAAACTATCTAAAATTGCTGAGCAAAATAATGTAAATTTAGAATTCGAAGCAGCAGTATGTGGCGGTGTTCCAATTATAAGATCTTTAAAAGAAGGTTTGATAGCAAATAAAATCAATAGAGTTTATGGTATTTTCAATGGCACTTCTAATTATATTCTTTCCACTATGGATAAAGAAAATAAAAATTTTAAAGAAGTTTTAACAAATGCTCAAAATTTAGGTTATGCTGAATCAAATCCTTTATCAGACTTAAATGGTAATGATGTTGCATCAAAATTAAAGATATTATCTTCTTTATGTTTTAATTCTTTTATCGATCATACTATTCATGTTGAAGGAATTAACGTCATTGACAAAATAGATATAGATAATGCAAATAAACTTGGGTTTAAAATAAAGTTATTAGGTGTTGCTGAAGTGATTAATAATCGTGTTTATCAACGTGTTCATCCTACTTTAATTAAAAAAAGTTCTTATATTGCTAGTATTGATGGTGTTTTAAACGCTGTTATAGTTGATGGAAAACCAGTAGGCCAAAATGTTATTCAGGGTGAAGGAGCTGGACCTGAAGCAACTACTTCGGCTTTAGTATCAGATATCTCATCTATTTTAAGAGGAAATATTAAGTTTCCTTTTTCCATTTCTAGCAAAGAACGAAAAAAATTAAGCTATAAAGGTATATCAGATCGATATTTTTCAGCTTATTTGAGATTTGAAGTAATAGACAAACAAGGAGTTTTATCTAACATAACAAAGATATTTGCAAAAAATAAAGTTTCAATTAAAAGATTAATTCAAAATCCAAATAAATTAAAAAAATTTTCTTCAATAGTTGTTATTACACATAATTCTAAAGATAAGTTTTTAAATAAAATTATAAAACAAATAGAAAAAAAACCTTATATAATTAAAAAACCTAAGTTAATTAGAATTGGAACTAATTAATGTCTATTAAATCTGAATATTTAAAATTATTTGTTACAGCTACAGAAAAGGCTGCATATGGAGCATATAAATTTATTGGCAAAAATGACAAAATAGCAGCTGATCAAGCAGCAGTTGATAATATGCGAAATGAATTTAATAAAATTGATATGGATGGTAAAATTGTAATTGGCGAGGGAGAAATGGATGAAGCACCAATGCTTTTTATTGGAGAAAGAGTTGGAACTAAAAGAGGTCAAAAAATAGATTTAGCTGTAGATCCATTAGAAGGCACGAACTTCGTAGCAAAAAATTTACCTAATTCATTTTCAGTATTAGCTGCTTCAGAAAAAGATAATTTATTTTTTGCACCAGATACATATATGGAAAAAATTGCTATAGGATCAAATTTGCCTAATAATCTAGTAGATTTAGATAATAGTGTGGAAAAAAATATATCCCTTTTAGCTGACGCTAAAAATACCACTCCTGATAAACTAACCGTGTGTATTCTAGAAAGACCTAGACATGATAAAATAATATCTTCATTAAAAAAAATGAATGTTAATTTAAAGTTAATTAGCGATGGTGATGTTTCTGGAGTAATTTATATAGTTGATAAAAAATCACCAGTAGACATGTATATAGGTATAGGAGGAGGACCCGAAGGTGTTTTAGCTGCTGCTGCTTTAAGTTGCTATGGAGGTCAAATGCAAACAAGATTAGTATTAGATAAGAATGAGTCCATCAGAGCAAAAGAAATGGGGATCAATGATTTAAAAAAGAAATATAATATTAAAGATATGATAAAAGATGATGTTATGTTTTGTGCTACAGCTATAACCAATGGTGATTTAGCCGAAGGAATCAAAGATCAAAAAGAATTCTATGAAGCTACTACAATAGCTTTACATAAAGATGGTAAAGTTAATACTTTATTAAAGAATAAACACAAAAAATGAATTCAGTATCAGTTACTGGAAAAAATTGGATTTTAAGAAGATTTGATCAAGAAAAAATAATTTACTTAAAAGATAATTTTTTTCTCGACGAAATTACAGCTAAATTGCTTGTTCAAAGAAATATTGAAAAGAAAGATATTAATAACTTTCTAAATCCTTCAATTAAAAATTTTTTGCCAAATCCCAATATCTTATTAGACATGGAAAAATCATCTTTAAGAATGGTAAAAGCTATTAAAAATAAAGAAAAAATAGGAATTTTTGGTGATTACGATGTGGACGGCGCTACTTCTACCGCATTGCTTGGAAAATATTTTGATGAACTGAAATTAACTTATCAAATATATATACCAGATAGAAAAACCGAAGGGTACGGCCCGTCTATTAAAGGCTTTGAAGAATTAATTAAAAACAATGTAACGGTTATATTTACTGTAGATTGTGGAACATTATCATTTGAAGCTATTGATTATGCTAAAAGCAAAAATATAGATGTCATTGTTTTAGATCATCATCAATCTGAAATTAATCTACCGAAAGCATATTCTGTTGTAAATCCAAATAGATTAGATGACAAATCTGATCTTCAATATTTATGTGCTGCTGGAGTTGCATTTATGTTTTTGGTTTCGATAAATAGACAACTTAGAATAATTGACTGGTTTAAAAAAAACTCAATAGATGAACCAAATTTGATCAATTATTTAGATTTAGTTTCTCTAGGAACTGTTTGTGACGTTGTACCTTTAGTTGGTTTGAACAGAGCAATTGTAAAACAAGGTTTAAAGATTTTAAAATCAAGAAAAAACCTTGGTTTAAAAACTTTGTTAGATATTTGTAAAATTGATACAAGTCCTTCTATTTATCATTTAGGTTATGTATTAGGACCTAGAATTAATGCGGGTGGAAGAGTTGGTAAATGTTCGCACGGTGCAAATTTATTATTAAATTCAGATCCAAGAGAGGTGTTTAAACTAGCAACAGAATTAGATGGATATAATAAAGAAAGACAAATGTTAGAAAAAGATCTTACAAAAAATATTTTAATAGAATCAAAAACTAAATTAAAAGATCCTGTTTTAATTTTACAAGGTGAAAATTGGCATGAGGGTGTAATAGGCATTGTTGCTTCAAGATTAAAAGACAAATTTAACAAACCGACTATTATTATTTCTTTAAATGGTAAAATAGGTAAAGCATCTGCAAGATCAATCGTTGGCTTTGATATTGGGTCTGCAATTATAGCAGCTACTCAAGAAAAAATCTTACTACGAGGTGGTGGACACAAAATGGCTGGGGGATTTTCAATAAATATTTGTAATATAGAAAAATTTAAACAGTTTATATTTCGTAAATTTCAAAACATTAATGAAGATTTAACTAAACAAAAACCACTATGGTTAGACAGTAAAATTGCGCCTTCTGCAATTAATTTAGAATTTTACGATAAAGTTAATATTTTATCGCCATTTGGATCTGGTAATCCTGAACCAAAATTTATTGTGGAAAATTTGAAACCAGTTAATAGCAAGATTGTAGGAGAAAAACATATTAAGTCAGTTTTAATTAGTGAAGAGGGAACGAGCATCAAAACAATAGCTTTTAATGCAACTGAAAGCGAACTAGGAGCTTATTTGCTTCAAAAAAATAACAATACATTCAATATAGCGGGAAAATTATCTCTAAATGAATGGAGAGGGCAAAAAAACGTAGAGTTTATTATTGATGATATTTCTGTTAATAAGAACAACAAAAATACGGTCCCATCGTCTATCGGTTAGGACAGTTGGTTTTCATCCAACAAAGAGGGGTTCGATTCCCCTTGGGACCGCCATCTTGATAAAGAACACTTTTGAATATAATCTACTTTTTAGAAGATAATTAAAATATGTACGAAAAATTCGGTCAGTTTATAAATGGTAAATGGCAAAAATCATCAGATGGAGCAACCTATGATGTAATTAATCCTGCAACAGAAGAGTTAATTGGTAAAGCCTCTAAAGCTAACAAGAAAGATATAGACTTGTGTCTTAAATCTGCAGAAGAAGGTTTTAATATTTGGAAAAATACTTCACCATGGGAAAGATCTAAAATAATAAGAAAGATTTCTGATCTAATCAGAGAGAGAAATGAAGTTTTATCCAAGTGGTTAACATTAGAAGTAGGAAAACCTCTCAAAGAAGGATCTGGAGAGTCTAGTGGAGCGGCAGATATTTTTGAATGGAGTGCTGAAGAAGCAAAAAGAATTTATGGTGAAACTTTGCAAGGTAGATCTCCTGAAACTAAAATACATGTTTATTATCAACCAGTAGGCGTAGTGGCAGCACTTGTTCCTTGGAATTTTCCAATAACACTTGCTTCAAGAAAAATTTCTACAGCATTGTCTGCAGGATGCTCAGTAATAGTTAAACCTGATATAATAACTCCAGGGTCAGTTATGGAATTAGTTGATATTTGCAATGAAGCAGGTGTCCCGCCAGGAGTCGTTAATCTTTTATCTGGTGATCCAGCTTATATTTCAGATCAATTGTTGTCTTCTGATATAATCAAAAAAGTTTCAATAACAGGTTCAACACGTGTTGGAAAACTTATTTTAAAAAAAGCTGCTGATAAAGTGCAAAGAGTAACAATGGAATTAAGTGGCCATTCTCCTTTTATAGTTTTTGATGACGTTGATTTAAACAAAGTTACAGATATGGCCATTTTTGCAAAATTTAGAAATAATGGCCAAGTTTGTATCTCTCCTAGTCGTTTTTATATTCATGAAAACAAAAAAAATGATTTTACAAAATTAATGGTCGAAAAAACGAAAAAATTAAAAATAGGAAATGGAATGGATAAAGATACTATTTTAGGCCCATTAACAACTAAAAAAAGATTAGAAGAAATAGAATCTTTAGTAGAAACCACTAAGAAAGAGGGAGCAAAGATTCTTTGTGGTGGAAAAAAACCTGCAGGATTTAATAAAGGTTATTTTTATGAACCTACTGTATTTGATAACATAAAAGATGATTTTACTATCATGAATCAAGAACCTTTTGGTCCATTAGTACCAATTCTTTCGTTTAAAGACTTTGACGAAGTAATAAGAAGAGCAAATAACAATGATCTTGGTCTAGCTAGCTATATCTATACTAACAACTTGGAAAAGGCCCATAAAGCCTCAGAATTAATGGAAACAGGCACTGTAGCGGTTAATACAGCTGTTGTAGCGCTCCCAGAGGCACCTTTTGGAGGAATTAAACAAACTGGATACGGTAGAGAAGGTGGTTCTATGGCTATAAAGGATTACCTAAATATCAAATATACTCACTTGGGCATTAATTAATACTAATGAGCTATTATGTTTATATGCTCAAATCCCAAGGGTATAAACCAGTTACTTATGTTGGATATACTAAAAACATTAGAGAAAGAATAATTCTTCATAATTCAGGCAAAGGAGCTAAATTTACGAGAGGAAGAACTTGGAAATTGATTTATAAAGAGATTTTTAAATCAAAAAGTAAAGCAATTTCTAGAGAATATTATATAAAGCATAATAGGACATTTAGAAAAAAAATTAAAAATAAAAGTAAATGAAAATAGCAATTTTACTTCCTTACAAAGAAAATTTTTCACCTGAATATCCAGGAGCTGTTTCACTGTTTGTTTATGAAACATCAAAAACTAGTAAATTTAAAAAAAATATTACTGTATTTGGAAATACTTTATTTAACAAAAAGTTCCCTATAAATTATAAAAATATTGAACTTAAAAAAAATATATTTAGTAGCCAAACTAAAAATTATGTTGAAAAATTTATAAACCTTGAAAAAAAGATTAATTCTTCAATTATAGAGGTTCATAATAGACCTAATTATTTGAGAATTTTATCATCGAAATTACAAAATAAGATAATTACTCTATATTTTCACAATGATCCTTTATCAATGGAAGGTTCAAAAACGATTGATGAAAGAAAAAATATCTTAAAAACATGTTATAAAATTATCTTTAATAGTGCTTGGTCAAAAAAAAGATTTTTAGAGGGTCTTGAAAATAAATTCATTAATAGCAACAAATTATTAATTTGTTATCAATCAGCAAAAAAAGGCAGCCCATCTATTGTTAATAAGAAAAAAAAATGGATCACTTTTGTAGGTAAATTAAATAAAGCAAAAGGTTATGATGTTTTTTGTAAAGCAATAAAAAAAGTTTTAGATAAACATCCAGAATGGAAAGCTAAAATTATAGGTGATGAAAAAAGAGAAAAAATTAAATTAAGACATAAAAATGCTGATTTAATGGGTTTTCAAAAACATTCTGAAGTAATAAATATTTTTAAGAAAACAAGTATTGCTGTAGCCTGTTCACGATGGGAAGAGCCATTTGGTAGAACTAGTTTAGAAGCATCCGCAAATGGTTGTGCGGTTATTATTACAAATAAAGGTGGATTACCAGAGACCGTGACTAATGGAAAAATACTTAAAAAATTATTTGTTAATGATCTTGTAAAATCTATAAATAATCTAATAACTGATAATGAATATAGAAAAAAGCTTCAACAACTATCAATTAAAAATTTTTACTTAACGCATGCTTATGTAACAAAAACTATAGATGATTACAGATCTGAAAAGCTTTTTGTCAGAAAAAAATTTTTACTTAAAAAAAATCTTAAAAATCTAAGGATTTTACATATTACAAATTTTAATGAAAGATTGGATGGTAGACTTTTTTTTAATACAGGTAGAAGAATAAATAATGGTTTTATAAGATTAGGTCATAGTGTTCTTGGTTTTAGTGATAGAGATATTCAAAAGTATTATAAATCATTAAGCGATTTCAAAGGTGCAAAAACTTTGAACGAAAAACTTCGTAAAACTTGCTACAATTATAAACCAGATATTATAATGCTAGGACATGCAGATTTAATTTCATCAGGTCAAATAGAAGAATTAAAAAATGATTATCCTAATATAAGAATTGGTCAATGGTTTTTAGATCCTCTTAATAAAAATGGTCCAGATTATGAAAGAAATAAAGAACGAGTATTAGATAAAATTAATTCTGTTGATGCAACCTTTACTACAACAAGTCCAGAAGTTCTCGGTTTTTTACCAAAAAAAAATAATAACTATTTCATACCAAATCCAAGCGACTCATCTTTTGAAACATTAAATAATTTTAAAAAGCCATGTAATATTGATGTATTTTTTGCAATTAGCCATGGAGTGCATAGAGGTGTTCTTAAACATGGTAAAACAGATGATAGAATTAATTTTATTGAAAAATTAAAAAATATTACACCAGATATAAAATTTGATATTTATGGTGTAGAGAAAGTTCAGCCAATATGGGCTGATCATTATTTCAAAACAATCTCTAACGCAAAGATGGGTTTGAATTTAAGTAGAGGAGGAGCAATAAAATATTATAGCAGTGATAGAATTACACAGATTATTGGAAATGGATTAGTTTGTCTAATTGACGAAAAAACACAATATAGAGATTTTTTTAATGACAAAGAGATGGTTTTTTATAAAAACGCAAATGACTTATCAGAAAAAATATTAGAAATCTCAGCTAATGATACTTTAAGAAGATCTATCGCAAAACGAGGAAAAATTAAATATATGAATTATTTCAACTCAACTCTTGTTGCTGAATTTATTATTGATAAAACATTAGGATTAGATAGTAAAAAGAAATATTTATGGCATAATTAATGTTCTCAATAATTATACCAACTTACAATAATTTGAATTACTTAAAATTGTGTTTAAAGAGTATTAAGAAAAACTCTAAATATAATCATGAAATATTGATTTACGTTAATGAGGGAAAAGATGGTACTTTAGAATTTGTAAAAAATACTGATTTTAAATTTAACTATAGCAAAGAAAATAAAGGTGTTTGTGTGGCTTTTAATGAGGGAGTAAAGTTATCTACAAAAAAATATATAGTTCTCGCACATGACGATATGTATTTTTGTCCTAACTGGGATATTGAATTTAAAACGGAATTAGAAAAAATTCACCATGATCATTTTTTTATTTCAGGAACAATGGTTCAATATTTTAATGGTTTAATTAATTTAGACTGTGGAGATAATCCAGAAAATTTTAATGAAGAAAAATTATTACAAGAATTACCTAAAATTAAATATTATGACTTTCAAGGTACACACTGGCAACCATCATTAATACCTAGAAGACTTTGGGATGAAGTAGGTGGCTTTAGTGAAGAATTTTCTCCTGGATTAGGATCTGATCCTGATTTTAACATGAAACTTTGGAGAAAAGGAGTAAGATTCTTTAAGGGATTGAATAAATGTCGTGTTTATCACTTTTCATCTATTTCGCTTAGAAAAAAAGCATGGAATAATGGTGCTAAAAGTTTTTTACTAAAATGGGGTATTTCTATAAAATTCTTTAAGAAACATTATTTAAGATCTGCTGAAAAATTTGATGGTCCTCTTAATGAACCTATTAAAAATGTAAATTACTATTCAGATTTTTTTATAACAAAATTAAAATTTCTATATATTGTAATTATAAATAAATTTTTTAATGAAAAAAATAATTACTAGAATTTCTGAAGGTTTAGGTAATCAATTATTTATGTATGCTAATTCTTATGCATTGTCCAAAAAGTTAGAATATAATCTATACATAGACAATATAACTGCCTACAGAAAATTAAAGATAAGATCTTATTTATTAGATAATTTTAACATAAAAGGCAAATTAGCAAATCAAGATGATATACAAGACAATTATCTTAAATATTTAGTTCATAAATTAAATAAAAAAATAGATTTTTTTAGAAGAAAGAAAAATTTTTTGATTGAAGAAAGAAGCAAAAATAAAATTACTCAATTTCAAGATTATACAAACATCTCCTTTGCTGATAAAATATATGTTGAAGGTTATTTTGAGTCTGAAAAATATTTTAAAAATTATAAGAATGAAATTTTAGAGCAATTTACTATAAAAAAAATAGATAAAAATAATCTTTTTTTAAATCCTTCTGATATTATTAATCATAATTCTGTATCTATTGTTATTCGTACTGACAGATTTAGTGAGAAAAAATTTGATAATCTTTCATTAAATAAATCTAAATATTTTGAAAAGAGAACAATTGATTACATATTTAAATCAATTAATTTTATTTCTTCTAAAGTTTCCAATCCTAAATTTTTTATTTTCTCAGATAACACCAAGGGATTAAATGAGTTATTTTCACAATATAAAAATTGTACTGTAGTAAATCATCTTGTTAACAAAGCTATAAATGATTTTTATTTAAGCTCATTATGTAATCATTTTATAGTCGGTCCCTCCACATTTCATTGGTGGTCGGCTTATCTATCAAAAAATAAGAATAAAATTTGTATTTGTCCGCCAGATGACTTACAATTTTCATCTAATAAAAATATTTATCCTGAAAAATGGCTTAAATTAAATCTTTAAATTTTAATCTTACTTAAAGCATTATTTTTAAATAAATTAGCTTCTTTAATATATCTTCTAACCATTTCTGTAGACTTGTGGCCTGTCATTGCCATTATACTTCTTTCCTCGGCTCCTGACTCTGCTGCTGAAGTAGCAAAACCTGATCTTAAACTGTGTCCTGAGTAGTTTCTGTTATCAATACCAGCTTTATCTAGATATTTTTTGATTATTAAAGCCACTGTTTGATCTGTTAACCTGTAATTAGTTAATTTTGATCCTTTTGAAAATCTTCTGAAGATTGCTCCTTTTGTTATTTTTGATATATTTAACCATCTTTTAAGAATTGTTACTGGGCAATATAAGCTTTCCTCAAAGTAGGGCAGAGCCTTGATTGATCCCTCGCCGAATTGATCTGTTTTAGATCTTTTAATTGTAATTTTAAGCCCTTCATATACAAAATCTAAGTCCTCATAGTCCAATGAAACTATTTCATTTCTTCGAAAACCTCCTGAAAAACCTACTAGTATTATGGATTTGTCTCTTAATTTTTTTATATCTTGAATATCTTGCTCATCAATTACTTTAAGTATTTTTCTTAAATCATTGATTAATATAGGTTTTTTACCTTTTTGAACTGTCCCTTTTCTGCGTTTTATGCCCATTAAATTTTCGACAATTACTGGATGTTTGGTGTCTAAATAATACCCTTTCATTTTATGGATAACTCCAATTGATACTAATCTACGCTTTATTGTGCTTAATTTTACTTCTTTTGTTGAAAGATGTGTTAAATACAAAGATACTATTTTCGGATCAGAGGGCAGGTTTTTAAATCCATTCTGGACACAGAATAATCCAAAATCTTTAAAATCAGATTTATAAGCTCTAACAGTATTGTTTGCCTTTGAGCTTTGTAAATTTTTTAATGTTTCTTCTTCTAAAGCTTTAATATCAGTTATTAGATTTTTCATAATTTTCTATATATTACTATTGATAACCATTAATTATCGTTAGTAATATATTAGATGATTTCTAGTGTCAAGTGTTTAAATTAGAGTCATGTTTGAGAGTCGAAAAAGATTACTTTTGGATCGAGGACCTAGTTGGCCTAATTATGATAAGGCTGAACCGTTCATGATAAGATATTATTTATTGTTCCGCAAAAGACCTAGGTGGTTCCCTTTCAATATCCTCGTTCACAAGATATTAAAGAGCGATTTAGGAGATTTACACGACCATTATTGGTCTTATTTAACAATAATTCTTAAAGGTGGGTACTGGGAAACCACAGAAAATGGGACTTTTTGGAGAGGTCCTGGTTATATTGGCTTTAGAAAGGCCTCAGATAGGCATAGTTTGAAGATTCCAGAAGGCAAAACGGCTTGGACGTTGCTATTTGCAGGGCCAAATAAGGGTTCTAAACAGTTTGCAAAATACTCAAAATGAGTCTAAATCGCCCGTCAAATAACGATATTAGAGGGACTAAATTTCAAAGAAAGGTCTGGAAATACCTTAAAACCATAAAACTTGGCACGGTAAAAACATACAAACAAGTTGCAATAGGAATAAATAGGCCTAAATCTGCTAGAGCTGTGGCTAATGCAGTAGGAAAGAACCCTTTTGCACCAAAAATACCTTGTCATAGGGTGATTAGATCAGATGGATCGTTAGGGGGATATTCAGGCAAAGGCGGAGTAAAAACTAAGAAAAGACTGCTAAAAAGAGAAGGTATAATCGTCTAGAACTGTTATTTGACGGGCGATTTAGCTGAATCGCCCTAACCCGGTGTCTATTTTAATAGATTCACCAGTTAGTTGTACTCCATAATGAATAATCACAAAAAATAGGCTCTCTATGCTCGTTTAAACGGTATATTCCTTTACTGCAAAGCTTCTAGAATTATTGCTATTTGCGGCTTTTAACTCGACTAAAACTGTTGGTAATAATAGGTTATTTTAGTTGCTGCTTATCAATTTCTATGTATTAAGCCCTTTTTTACAATAAATACATTTGTTTTTCTTATTTTATTTTTATTTATGATCTTAAATAAGCTTTTATTTCCAACATTTATTTAACTATATTGATTTATAAGTAAGTAAAACTTACCTATAATTTAATAACTAACTTTAACTATACACTCTATATCACTGTTTTTATTGAAAATACTTTAAACTATAAAATACAACTATTGGAACAGTAATTAAGGACATAATCGTTGAAGTAACTATAACACTAGCAACACTATCGACAACTTTTTTTTCTGAGTATAGAGAACCAACTAAATAAGTTAAAACTGCACTAGGCATGGAAGATTGAATTAAAAGAACTCCAGCTGCAAATCCTTCTAAACCTAAATATCTAATCAAGCTAAATCCAATGATAGGACCTATTATAACTCTAACTGCCCCTAAAATTGATGCTTTCGTCCAAGAAATTACTTGAAATCTAGACAACGCAATTCCTAAAGACATCAAAACCAAAAAAATAGTTGTGTATGTTAAAAGAAAAGTCGTGTTTTCTATGTATCCTGGAACATCCCACTCAAAATACAAAAAGACAACTGATGCTAAGATAGCATAAATTGGTACATTTTTTATTAGAATTTCTAATGAAAAACTTTTTTTAGCGAGCAAAACGCCTAATGTAAAATGAAGAAGAATTATTACGGAGGCAACTGCTGAGGCTACCCCTAACCCACTTGTACCGTACGCAAAAAGACATATGGGAACGCCCATGTTTCCAGTATTGGGTAATATTAAAGGTGGTAATTCACTTATCACATCTTTTTTAAGCAAGAACAAAAAAAACAACCCTACTAAAGAAAAACCAGCGATTATTATTAAAGAATAAATGAAATACTCAATAAATACTTCAAGAGTTATCCCAGTTGTAGTAATAGTATAAAAAATCATTGCTGGAGTACCAATATTTCCAGCAAAATTAGTTATAAATTTAGTATCAAATTTTGGATCTTTTTTTCCAAGGTAATATCCAACTCCAATAACAAAAAAAACTGGGAATAATACATCGATAAGTTTGAGATAGAGCTCCATTAAGCTCTTACATCAGATTTTCTTGGTTTTCTCAACTTCTTTTTAAATTTAATAGCAGTCTCAAATTCCATAAGACGTTTATAAATAGATCTCAATTCAGTGATTCTAGTCCAGTTTTGTAAAAATAATGAAAAACTACTTTGCACTTCTCTAAAAGCGCTAGAGGTTTGAATTAAAACTCCTAAAGTCATTGCTCCAGTAAATAAACCTGGTCCCATTAATAAATAGGGAACTATAATCATTGATTGATTGTACATAATTAACCAAAGATCAAAATAGCCGTAATGTAAGAATAATCTATGATAGTTAAATCTTATTCCTGTAAATAATTGAAGGATTGTAGGACCCTGCGCATAATTTCGTCTGTCATCTTCACCATAAACTAATTCCTTTCGAAAAGCAGCCTCGACTTTTTGATTATTGTATTCTAAACCCGGGAGTTTTATTCCTACAATCCAACTTATTATAAGACCGCCTAAACTCGCCACCAATGACACCCAAACTAAAGATCCGGTAACATCTTTAAAAAAGGGAATTACTACATTAGATGATAGTCCCCATAAAATAGGTAAAAAGGCTATTAATAACATTATTGCCCTAACTACTTGTAACCCTAAACTTTCAACAATTTTGGCAAAATTCATTGCATCTTCTTGAATACGTTGAGATGCGCCTTCAACTTTTGCATCTACTGCTCTCCAATAAGGCATATAAGAAAAAGTCATGGCTTCTCTCCATCTAAACGCCCATAAACGTGTGAAGTAATTAGTAACAGTGTATATAAACACATATGGAATAGCCAACTTCATAAATAACATTATTCCATCGTAAAATTCAGATAATTCTCTCTCTGGTGCCTTTTGGAGTAAATCGTAAAAACCTTTATACCATTCATTTATTTTTACATCGATATATGTCTGAGCTAATAGTGAAAGAATTATAAAGGCAAACCCTCCCCATGACCAAAGTAACCATTTTTTTTCAGTAAAAAAACTACGCCACATAATTAGTTTTTAAGAAAATTATCTGCATATGATTTGATAAGAAATTCTTTTTTTTCTGGTTCTATAACAGTATAAGAAATATTATTTGCTTTAGCATATTCAACTGCTTTTTCTTTGGATGAAAACTTTAATATTACTTCTTCAAGAGTATCAGTGGAACTTTCCCACCCCATTAAAGGATTTATAGAAGTATTTTTTGACTCAAATTTTAAAATCCATTTTTTAAGCTTACCTCTACCCGACTGCATTGCAGTTTTTGCTGGAATATAAATTTTAGCTTTTTTCATAAATTATAATATAGGCAAACTGCAGATTTCTCCAGAAACTAATTTATCATTTAATTTAATTTGAAATTTTTGAGATATATTAGAAAAATCTTTTTTTACCATTGCAATACCAACTATTTTTTTAAATCTTGGTGAAAAAGCACCAGATCTTAGTTCTCCAATTTTGTTATTATCTAAATCTAAAATTGGAATTCCTTCGTTGACACTAATAGTAGTAGACTCAATTTTTACACCCATAAGTTTTTTTTTTATTCCTTTTTCTTTAATTTTTTTTAGATTTTCTTTTCCTAAAAAGACTATATCTGATTCTAGATGTACATATTTGTCAAATCCACACTCGAATGGATTATCCCCAATATCCATATCGTTTCCGTATGAAAGTAAGCCACCTTCTATTCTTTCGATCAGATTTGGTGAACCAGCTTTTAAATTAAAGTCTTTTCCTATTTCAAAAAAATAATCATAAAGATCTAAACCCGCTTTAACATCATCAATATGAATTTCGAAACCGCCTTGTTTTGAAAAACCAGATCTTGATATTAAATATTTTTTTTTGTTAAAGTTAAAAAAATCAAATTTGAAAAATTTTAAATTGTTTATATCTTTTCCAAAAACTTTTTCCATTAATTTAAATGACTTTGGTCCTTGTATAGCTAATGTATTAATTTTAGTTTCAAAGATATCAACTTTAAGCTTTTTTGTAGAAGATATTCCTTTAGCAAATAATAATACGTCTGAATCTGCTATACATATTCTCCATTTTTTTTCATCTAACTTATAAATTAAGGGATCGTTTATTAATCCACCTTCAGAGTCGACAAGAGGAGCATAATAGCACCCACCTATTTTTGATTTAGATAAGTCTCTACATGTCATGAGTTGAACTAATTTAGATGAGTCGTTTCCGGAAATTTCAATTTCTCTTTGCACTGAAACATCCCAAATTTGAACATGTTCTTTTAAATGGTTATAATCCTCTTCAGGAGAAGAAAAAGTAGTGGGCAACAACATATGGTTATACGCCGTATAGCCTTGCACACCTTGTTTTTCTATTCTTGAAGTAAATGGAGTGCTTCTTAGACGCCTAGATTTGCTTATTAAATATTTTTTCATTTTTTTAGAAATTCAACTATTTTTTCTCTCATTTCAAAAGCTTTCTCAAGTATTATCATGTGGCCACAATCTTTTATGACGTGTATTTCTGATCCCGATATTAGTTCAGAAAATTCCTTTCCATTTTCAAGTTTTATCATTTTATCTGATTCTCCAAATATAAAAAATGTTCGACATTTTATTTTTTTTACAGCATTAATCCCATTTTTATAATTATTACATGCTTTTAAATCTACAGATAAAACTTCTATTACTTCTCTTGATGAATTTAATATTTTTTGAAGTGGATTTCCTCCAATAAACTGCTTGGAATGTCCATAGCCCCATTTCATCATCAAATTTAATGACTCAATATCTCCTGAACTAGCTAAATCAATCAAACTTTTGTTTACAGGTATTTTATAAGAACCTGCAACAAATACTATATTCTTTATTTTTTTTGGAAATTTATTTGCATATTCTAAAGCAACCAAACAGCCTTGTGAATGCCCTACTAAAGTTAAGTTTTGTATACCGATCTTTTTAATAACTTTATCTAACCATTCAGCCATTTCTTCAATTGTTTTCAGACTATCTCCATCAGAATTACCATGGCCTGGAAAATCTAAAGCAAAAACATTATAATCTTGATCTGATAGATATTGGGTTGTTAAAGACCAAACTACATGTGATTGACCGCTTCCATGAAGAAGTATTATAGAGTGTTTACTTTTATCAAATGATTCACCTGTGTCTGTAAAAAATACTTGTTTGTTTTCTATTTGAAGATTCAATTTAATTCCTTAAATTTTTTTCATTAAATAAGTTATTATTTGTCGTGCCAGTTAGGGTTTCGTTTATTTATAAAAGCGTCTATTCCCTCTTCTGCATCAAGTTTAAGCATATTTTCAACCATAACACTGGAAGCATAATCGTAAGCTTCTGATAAAGTCATATCTATCTGTTTGTAAAATGCCTCTTTGCCAATTTTTAAAGTCATAGCTGATTTTTTAGATATTTTTAATGCTCTATCTAAAACAAAGGTCTGAAGAGCATCATTATTAATCACTTTATTAATTAATCCAATTTCAGCAGCTTTGCTAGATGAAATCAAATCGCCTGTCAAAAGCATTTCCATAGAGTGTTTGTTTGATATGTTTCTTGATAGAGCTACCATCGGTGTTGAGCAAAATAAACCAATATTAACGCCTGGAGTAGCAAATTTAGCGGATTCTCCAGCATAAGCTAAATCGCAACTTGCAACTAATTGACAACCAGCAGCCGTAGCAACTCCACCAACTTCTGCAATTACAGGTTTGGGATTCTTAACAATAGATTGCATTAGTTTTGAGCACTTTGACATTACTTCCTTAAAATAGGCTCTTCCTTTATCAGAATTTTTTCGACCTGTTTTTAATTCTTTCAAGTCATGTCCAGCTGAAAATGTTGGGCCGTCTGCTGAAATAATAATTACTCTTATTTTTTTATCAGAGGCTGCTTCATCTAAAGCTGCTTGTATGTTAAACATCATATCTTCCGATAAAGCATTATGATTTTTGGGATTATTCAAAGTTATACGAAAAATTCCATTATTGTTAGTTGAGGTTTTTATTATTGATATTTTAGACATATTGAAAATTCAGTTTAGTTCTTTAGCTTTTTTTCTAAGTTCAAATTTCTGAATTTTTCCAGTTGAGGTTTTTGGTAAATCACAAAAAACTACTTTTTTAGGTAATTTAAATCCTGCTAAAGTTTCTCTACAAAAATCAATGATTTCTTTTTCAGTTGCAGGTTTGTCTTTTATTAATTCAACAAATGCACAGGGTGTTTCTCCCCATTTTTCATCTGGTTTAGCAACTACGGCTGCTAATGACACAGATGAGTGTTTTGAGATTGTATTTTCTATCTCGATTGAAGATATATTTTCTCCACCTGAAATTATTATATCTTTAGATCTATCTTGAATTTTTATATAACCGTCAGGATTAGTTACTGCTAAATCACCTGAATGAAACCAACCACCTGCCATTGATTTTTCTGTTGACTCTTTATCCTTATAATAACCTTTCATAACTATATTTCCTCTAATCATAATTTCACCCATAGTTTTTCCATCTTTAGGTACAGGTTTCATCGTTTTGGGATCCATTACAATTGCTTCTTCTGTATTTGGATATCTTACTCCTTGTCTAGCTTTTATTTCATTTTTTTTATTTTTTTCTAAATTATTCCACTCATCATTCCATGCACATTGAAGTATATGCCCATATGTTTCTGTTAAACCGTAAACATGCATAACATCAAAACCCAAAGAGTCCATTTTTTCAAAAATAATACTCGGTGGAGGAGCTCCAGCTGTTAAAACATTTACTTTTCTTTTTAATTTTTTTTGTTGATCTTTAGGTGCATTTGCTAGCATATTTAAAACTATTGGTGCTCCACCAAAATGAGTGACTTCATATTTATCAATTAGTTCAAATATTTTTTTGACATCTATACTTCTTAAACAAATTATGCGAGCGTGTAGCATTGCCAAAGTCCAGGGATAGCACCACCCATTGCAATGGAACATTGGAACTGTATATAAAAAATTTAATTTATTTGGCATGTTCCAGGCTGTAGCACTGCCAGTTGCCATTAAATAAGATCCCCTATGATGATAAACAACACCTTTTGGATTTCCAGTTGTTCCAGAAGTATATCCTAAAGAGATAGCTTGCCATTCATCTTTAGGTTTTTTCCATTTATAATCTAAATCTCCTGTGTTTAGAAAATTTTCATATTCTAAGTCACCAATACTTTTAAATTTTGAAATATCAACGTCTTTATCTTCTATATCAATAATAGTAATTTTATTTTTTACATCTTTTAAAGCTTTTGTAATTATCTCATGAAATTGCCTATCTACTATCAGCACTTTTGCATCGCTATGATTTAAAATATAGCTTATTGTTTTTGGATCCAACCTAGTATTAATTGCGTTGATCACAGCACCAACCATTGGTATTGAATAATGGGCTTCAAAAATCTCCGGTGTATTAAAAGCCATTATTGAGACAGTATCACCTGTTTTTATTCCAATCTTATCTAGTGCGCTAGCAAACTTTACACATCTATTATAAGTATCTTTCCAAGTGTATTTTCTGCTTTCGTATACAACAGACTCATAATTAGGATAAATATCTTTAGTTCTTTCTAAGAAAGTTAAAGGAGATAAGGGTACGAAGTTAGCTTCGTTTTTATCTAAATTTTTATCGTAAGAGGTCATTATTAATTAAATTTTGCATTCATTATACTGTAACTTCCAGATTTTGCCGATTGATAATGACTTTCAATTCTTGGAAAAATTTTATCAAAAAAATATTTTGCTGTATTAATTTTTTCTTCATAAAATTCTTTATTTTCTTTTATCTTTTCTAAACTAATTTTAGTTGTTTTAAACCATGAATATCCAAGAGAAATATATCCAAGCACTTTTAAAAAATCATTGCATGCTGAACTTACATCATCTTTATTATTTTTATTTTTATCTTCAAGCCATTTAGTAAATTCTAATAAGAGAAAAAGATTTTGTTCAAGAATCTTAGAAAATCTTTTTAATTCTATTTTGTTGTTATCATCTTTAATTTCATCTTTTATCAATTTTATGAATTTAGATAAAATCTTATTATTTAAAACTTTACGAAATACTAAATCTATAGCCTGAACTGAATTCGTTCCCTCATAAATTGGTGTTATTCTATTATCTCTATATAGCTGTTCTATGCCCTGGTCTTTTGTGTAACCATATCCACCAAACACTTGAATGGCTTCATTAGTAATTTCAGTACCCATGTCTGTAAAAAATGATTTAATTACAGGTGTCATTAATGAAACTAATTCATCAGCACTTTCTCTAATTTTTTTTTCTGGATGATTAAGACTTACATCTACCTGCTGAGAAAGCCAAAAAGCTAAAGATCTTTGTCCCTCTATAATAGATTTCATATTTAGAAGGCTTCTTCTAATATCTGCATGTTTAATTATAAAATCTGTTTGATTGTCTTTGTTGTTGTTCGATTTACCTTGTTTTCTTTCTTTAGCATAAGCCAAAGAGTTTTGATAAGCTGTCTCTGCAATGCCTAAACCTTGAATTCCAACTATAATTCTTTCAAGATTCATCATTGTGAACATTGAGCTTAAACCCTTATTTTCTTCACCTATAAGAAAACCTTTGGCATTATCAAAATTTAATACACATGTTGGAGATCCTTTAATTCCCATTTTAGACTCAATCGATAAAGTATTTACACCATTTCTGGAGCCTATTGTTGAATCGTCGTTAACATTAAATTTTGGAACTAAAAATAAACTAATTCCTTTTGTTCCCGATGGACCACCAGGAATTTTTGCTAAAACAAGATGAATTATATTTTCAGTTAAATCGTGATCACCTGAAGTTATAAAAATTTTCTGTCCTGTAAGCAGAAATGAACCATCTTCCTGTTTAGTAGCTTTTGTTTTAATCAATCCTAGATCAGTACCACATTGAGACTCTGTTAAGCACATTGTCCCACTCCATTTTCCTTCAACTATTTTTGGAAGAAATTTATTTTTAATTTTTTCATCAGCGTGATGAAGTATACAGTTATAAGCTCCTATACTTAACTCGCTATACAATTTAAAAGATAAACTTGCAGAAGATAACATTTCTTCAAAAAAAGTACTCACTGTTTTTGGCATACCTTGTCCGCCATATTTTGGGTCGCAAGATAAAGATGTCCACCCATCATTAATAAATTTTGTATAAGCTTCTTTATATCCAGGTGGTGATCTTACAATTCCATTCTCATATATACATGGATTTTCATCACCAATCTTAGCTAACGGGTGTACAATTTCCTGATTTATTTTTGCTGCTTGATCTAAAATATCTTTAACTAAATCTGAATTAATCTCTTTAAATTTTTCTATTTCGTTATAGTTTTTATTATCTTTAAGATTATTAAATAAAAACATCATCTCTTCAACTGGTGCATTATATGTAGTCATTTAATTTACTAAAGGCTTTCCTGTTTTTAGTGTATGCATAATTCTTTTCTGGGTATTTTCTGTTTCAATTAATTTCATAAAACTTTCTAATTCCAGCTTATACATTTGATCTTCGCTTACTTCTTTATTCAAATCAGTATCTCCTCCACTTAAAACATATGCTAATTCATTACCAACTTCCATACCATGATCAAAGATTTTTTTATTGTTATATAAGTCTTCAAGAATTTTTTTCATTTTTTCTCTCACCTGTTCACCTGATAATTTAAATACACATTTTTCTGGAGAAGGTAAATCTTGATTGTTTTGGATAAAAGTCTTAGCTGCTGATAAAAGATTATTTCTATTAATTATCACTTCATGGTTGTTGTCTAAAAACAACAAAGGTTTTGCCTCATATGGTGAAGAAGCTGTTTTAGCATTTCCAATTATATCAAAAACTTTTAGTGGTGCAAAATCATGATCATCTTTGGCTTGATCATTTTTTGACCATCTCCACAAAAGTTCTTTACACCCACCTCCTGCTGGAACTAAACCAACTATTGTTTCTACTAACCCCATAACAATATTTGTGTGCGAGACAACATAATTACTTTGTAACAATACTTCTTCTCCACCACCTAAAGCTAATCCTGAAGGAGCAGATATAACTGGATTTTTACAATATTTTAAATGCTTACAGGTTTCCTGAAAATATTTTATAAATTTTTCAACAGATTTAAAATCCTTTTTTTTGATAAATTCCATAACGTAATTCAAATTCACCCCAGCAGAAAATTGCATGCTTTCATTAATAATAATTAAAGGTTTGTCTGTGGCTTTCATTAACGAATCCATTGAATTATAATCTAATGCATTCGCTTTGGTATTAAATTCAACTATATTAAACTCATTAAACCTAAAA
>CACAIN010000009.1 GCA_902532595.1 uncultured Pelagibacteraceae bacterium | reverse complement strand
TAAAAAAGAAATTAAAAAAGGCGTCGAAGAGATTAAATCTGATTTTAAAAATCAAATAAATTTCACCGACACCTTAATTTGTATCAATTATAAAAAATAATTATTTTCCAGGTTCTTTGTATGAATTTGCCATTTTTTGTGCAGTTTTAGCTATTTCATTAAGATTAACATCTTCTAAAATAGTAAAATCCGATACAGCACCACTTGAAACTGCAACCATAGAAGCTGCAGCAGCTTGTTCGAAGGTACCTTCTATCTCTGCCATAAAATCATACTTACCTCTTAATCCAGCGTATCTAGTGACCTTTGCACCAACAGATGCAGCTAGTGCTGATGTTGCTGCTTTTCTATCAGTAGATGGATTGCTTACAAATCCTCCAAGACCTTTAGCAGTATACTTTCCTAGGGTTATAAATTTTGCCATTACTCCTCCTTTCTTATTTTTCGACTATAACTGTTCCAGAGTGAGGATCCGTAACTCCTAACTCCGAAGACAATTCTTCTAAAGTGTGCCTAGCTTTATCCAAAAATTCAATCATCTTTGGTCTTGCTTTGGCTATATCGTCTTCAGAATTCCATTCACCAATCATAAAAAATTCATTTGGTTTTGTTTCAACATACTTTGCTGAAATTTGCCCATCAAACTTTGGCATCTCATCAATTATTTTTAAATACTCATCTCTGCTAGATGATTTTACTTTACATCTAACTATATTCATAAATTTTGCCACCGTTTCTCCTTTTATTAAACGTAAATCTTATCAGCTAAACCGTAACAGAGAATAGCACTAATAATTACAAGAACAAGTGGAGCATAAATTCCATCGTTTCTTGTTTTTTTAGTTAAACCTGTCTTATCAATTTTTAAAGTATAAAAATTTACAGCTAATATTGAAACATTAATTATAAAAACTAAGTTAAAGAACGCCCAAGTAGCATTTAAACCACCTGATCTTACAAAGGCCACATAGATCGCCATTAAAACTATTGCAACCATAAATGAGCCGGCGAATCTAGTTATTAAAGTAGCTGTCTTATCTACTCCTCTACCTTTAAGAAATTTTTTAGTATCAAATACTAGTTGGTACGCGTAACTTCCAACTATAATGAAATGAGCTAAGTAAATTATTAAATAAAATGCGTTTCCAAATTTATCTATCATATTTATCCTTTTAGTTATCCTTTATATTGTTCTAACAGATCTTCACCCATTAGAGTTGTAACGGATTTCTCTAAAACTACTCCAGCTGCTGCTCTTTCTTTATGAAGTTCCTCATCAGCCTTAAAAGCTTTAAGACCATCCATTGTATCAAATCTTATAATTGTAGTGATTTTTGAGTCATTATCTTTTTCTGTTCCAGCATAAAGAAATGTCATACCGTATTTTTTAATCTTTTCTGAATTGCTGTGAACCATCGCTTTCCACTTTGCAAAAGTTGCAATTGGACTTTCTATTTTTACTATCATGTTTTACTCCTGTTAGTTTAATAAATTCCAGATTTTACCAGTTTATCAATTTCCGCTTTAGCTTCTGGTATTAGTTTGAAAATATATTTATCACAATTACCAGTTTTTTTTTCATCATACGGTTTTCCATAAAGTTCATCGATAGATTTGTTAAGTTCTGCATTAATAAAATCTTCTTTGACTCCCTCTTTAATTAAATATGATGTTAAAAATTTCTTAGCAGAAATAGAATAAACGATCTTATCTAGTTCTAAAGTACCTTGGGGTATCATGCTGTTGGCATAATAAAGCCCTGTACACTTTAAAGTAGCTTTTTTATCCTTTTCACTTAAGTGTCCGCCAGCATTGACAGAAGTAAACAAAAATAAAGAAACAAATGTAATAATTTTTTTCATAATTATAGTTTAATTAAAATTTCTTCAGATTAACCATGTTAAAAATTTATTTCAGGTATGCATATTGTTGCACAACTGTTAATTGATTTATGGAATAAGAATGATTTTAGGAGCTACACAGGTACCGTTATGTATTTCATTAAAAGCTTCTGAACCTTTTTTAAGATCTCTATATTCTATCCAACCTAAATCACCCAGTTTTTTTTCAGTTAGCATTTTTAGAGTCTTTTGAAAATCCATATTTGTATAGCAATAAGTTCCAACTAGCGTGATTTCTTGAATTGTTAATTTTTTAAAATTAAAAGTTCCTGAAGGTTGTGTTAAACCTATATGAACAATTGTGCCGCCAGGTGCGATTGATTTAATAGCTTGATGACGTGTGACTTCTAAGCCCACAGACTCTAAAATTAAGTCAAAGTTATTTTCTTTAATTGATTTATCATTTGGAGATACAAAATTTGCTTTTAAATATTTAGCACATTCATCTAATCTTTTTTTATTTGGATCTGACACTATTATATTTGTAGATTTTTTTTCTTTATTTAAAACTAAACCACACAATAAGCCTATGGCCCCAGCTCCTTGGATTAATATCTTACACTCAGATAAAGGTTTTTTTAAATTTTGCTCTGCTAATAAAACTGCATGTAGTGCTACTGCAGCTGGTTCGGCTAAAGCTGCTTCTTTAATGCTTAATTTTTTTGGAACCTCAAAAATATTTTTTTCTGGAACTGATACTAATTCTGCTAAACCACCTTCTCTTTTTATTGGCGTGCTCATTCCTATCATTGTCCTTTCTGGACATAAATGTTCTCTCTGATTTTTACAATAATCACATTTCTCACAACTGATTAAAGGATTTATAACAACATCTTTATTTTTGTATTTACCGTCTAGACTAGTTCCACTCACTTCATGACCTAGTATTAATGGTGGTATTCTTCTTTCATCATTGCCGTGGTAAGCATGCATATCTGAACCACAGATACCGGAGGCTTTTACTTTTATTAAAGTTTCACCTGGTTTGGCAATTGGATCTTTTTCTTCTCTCAAATCTATTTTGTTAGTACCAGTATAAACTAGCGCTTGCATTAATTTGAAAAGCCGTATTTTCTTAACCTTACGTCTGCAGTTCTAGCGTGGGCTTCCATACCCTCTGCTCTTCCCAATCTTGCAGCTGTAGCACCAACCACTTCTGTAGCTTCCTTTGTCATTCTTTGGAAAGTAAGAGTTTTTATAAATTTTCCTACAAATAAACCGCCTGTATACCTTCCGCCACCTTTAGTTGGAAGAATGTGATTTGTTCCTGAACATTTATCACCATAGGCAACAGTTGTTTCTTCACCTAAGAATAATGATCCATAATTTCTTAATCTTTTTAACCACCAATCTAAATTTTCTGCATGGACTTCTAAATGTTCAGAAGCATACTTATCGCTAACTTCTGCCATTTCTTCATTGGTATCGCATAAAATTACTTCACCATAATCTTTCCAAGCTGCAGTTGCATTTACTTTTGCTAATTCAGGTAACTCATTAATTAATTCTGGAACTCTTTTCATTGTGAAGTCAGCTAACGCTTTATCAGTGGTAAATAACCAACCTGGAGAGTTGTAACCATGTTCTAATTGACCAACTAAATCTACAGCAACTATTTCTTTATCTGCTGACTTGTCGGCAATAATGGCTATTTCAGTTGGTCCGGCAAATTGATCGATACCAACTTTTCCATAAACAATTCTTTTTGCCTCAGCTACATATTGATTCCCTGCTCCAACTAAAAAATCTACCGGAGGATTTTTAAAACATCCATGTGTCATAGAACCTATAGCTGCTACACCACCTAAATTCATTATTACATCAGCTCCGCAATGATTAGCGGCAAAAATTATTCCAGGATTAGCTCCATCCTCATCTTTAGGAGGGCTGGCACAAATAATGGTCTTTACGCCAGCAACTTTAGCAGGTGTTATGGCCATAACGGCTGAAGAGATATGGGCATACCTTCCACCTGGTATGTAGCATCCAGCTGTATCTACAGGGATTAATCTTTGTCCAGCAAACAACCCTTTTGATAATTCAACTTCAAATCCATTGTTCATGCTTTTTAATTGGTGTTCAGCAAATTTTTTAATTCTTTCGTGCGCAAATTTTACATCATCTTTAGTTTTTTGATCAACTTTCTTGATTGCTTCTTCTATCTTCTCCTTTGAAACAATTACTTCTCCTTCATACTTATCAAATTTTTTATTAAGTTCTTTGAGTGCAACTTCTTTTCTTTTTGCAATATCATTAAGAATATCTTGTACAGCTGCTTGTGTTTTATGATCGTCCGTCTCAGGAGTTTTAGCTGCTTTTTTTATATATTTAGTTGCCATAAAGTACCGTTGGTAACCACAATGCTATTTGTGGGAAGATTACTATTAATATTAATCCTATAACTTGCAATACCATAAATTGCATCATTCCTACATAAATATCTTTTAAATCCCATTCTGGAACTACGCCTTTTAAGAAATACGCAGATAGCGCAACAGGTGGAGACAACCAGGCGGTTTGTAAATTAACTGCGACTAAAATAGCAAACCAAGTTAAATTAAAACCTAATTCCTCTATTAAAGGCAAGATAATAGGAATTATGATTAATACAATTGGAACCCATTCTAGAGGCCAACCTAAAAGAAAAATCATAGCAAGAACAATACCTAAAATGATATATCTGTTCATTTCTAACTGTAATAAAAATTCAGTTAAAACCATTGGTGTTCCTAGTCTAGAAAATACTGAACCAAAAAAATTTGAGGCTGCTACCAACACCATAATTAAAGCTGATATTTCCAAAGTTTTAACAAGCGCTTCTTGTAATTTTGGTAGTGTTAATTTTTTATATGCTAAAGCTAAAAGCAAAGAGCCAACAGCACCACATCCTGCAGCTTCTGTTGGTGTTGCGTATCCAAACAAAATACTTCCAAGTGCTGCAAAAACTAAAAGCGCTGGGGGTAGTAGACCAATTAGAAATTCTTTAAAAACTTCCATCATACTCGTTGCTCTATCTTCTTCTGGAAGAACTGGTCCTAAACTTGGATTTAAAGCACATCTTATGGTTACATACGCGGCATATAAAAGTGCTAACATTATTCCCGGTATAATTGCTGCAGCAAATAAATCAGTTACTGGGATTTCCATTATTGGACCCATAACAACCAACATAATGCTTGGTGGAATTAATATTCCTAAAGTACCACCTGCAGTAATAGTACCTGCTGCTAATTTTACATCATATCCCGATTTGTTCATGGATTTAGCAGCCATAATTCCAAGAATTGTTACAGATGCTCCTACTATTCCAGTAGCTGCTGCAAATATCACTGAAACAAAAAGTACTGCATAAAATAAAGCTCCTCGAACTCTAGACAACATTAGTTGAACTGATGAGAATAGCCTTTCCATTAAACCAGCATTTTCCATCATAATACCCATAAAAACGAACAGTGGGACCGCTGCCAGTGCCTGTTCGGTCATGACCATAGAAAATTGCAGTGTCATTAAATAGAAAACAAGCTTACCAAAACCTAAATAACCAAAAACAAATCCTAAAAAAATTAATGTAAATGAAATTGGAAAACCAATAAAAATTGCAAATAACATTACTGCAATTAAAATAAAACCTAGTGTAGCTGGATTAATTATTTCTGCTATCATGCGTCAGGCCATTTTCCTTTTTTTGCTGCATAATAACTTTTTAAAACTTCTGAAATTCCTTGAATTAATAAAAATAAAATTCCAAACCATAAGCAAGCTTTGATTGGCCACATGTAAGGCATCCAAGCAGTATCCATGCCTCTTTCTCCTCTTTTTATAGATTCTAAAACAAATCCTGTTGTCATATAAAAAAAGAAAAGTAATCCTGGAAAATAAAATAATAAATATAACCAAAAATCTATAAGCCCTTGCGTTTTTACTTTAAAATTTCTGTATAAAAAATCTGCTCTAATATGAACTCCTCTAGATAGAGCATATCCAGCACCGAGCATAAATAAAGCCCCATAAAGAAATCTGCTCATGTCGTAAGCCCACATTGTTGGAGCTAAAAATAACTTTCTTGCTAAAACTTCGTAAACCATTGCGATCATTAATGGCATTGTGATCCAACAAACAACATTACCGATTCTTTTACTCCATTTATCTATATTTGTGATTGTAGATGACATCCATTGCGGCATATCACTTGGCATTTTGCCAGTTCCTTGCCGTCTTTCGGCAATCATTTCATCTGATTTATCTAATTTTGTTCTTGAAGGCATAGTCTCCTTTTGTACTTAAAAAAATAAAGCGGATCAAGTAAATGATCCGCTTTATTATAATCTATCCTTATGACTATTTTAATGTTGCTGCGTGAGCCATTCCTAGCTTAGCATTAGACATTTGAGCTCCACTCCAGAAAGGTACTGCAATATCAGCAAATTTCTTTTGTGAGTTCCAAACTTTCTTAAAGAATGCATTTTTTGCTGCATTAGTCTCTAAGCTTTTCTTAGCTGCTGCCATGTAAGCTGGAAAATAATCAGCAGGAGTATCATGTAAGATTACACCGTGCTTAGTTGTTAAATCCCTTAGCGCTTTACCATTTTCGTAAATTCTATAACTCATAGCTTTACTTAATGATGCATTCGCTGCTACTTCCATAGCTTTCTTTTCTCTTTTAGTCATTTTTTTGTAAACGTCTCCATTTACGTAAAGGTCAGCATTTACCACTACTTGGTGTAAACCTTGTAGATAGTAGTGCTTAAGAACTTTTTGGAAACCAAAAGTCATGTCCGGTTTTGGACAACACCATTCAGCTGCATCGATAGTTCCTTTTTCAAGAGCTGGTAGAATATCTCCACCACCCATTGCTACAGAAGCTACACCGATATCTTTATAAGTTTGACCTGGAATTCCTGGAGGAGTTCTAAATCTATACTTTCTAAAGTCAGCCATGCTGTTAATAGGCTCTTTGAACCAACCCAAAGCCTCTGGGCCTACTGGTTGAAGCATAAAACCTTTTATGTTTCTTCCCATTTCTTTCCATAATTGGTCGTATAATTCTTTACCACCACCATATTGGAACCAAGATAGGAATGCTATATTGTCGATACCAACACCTGCGCCTGCTACTGGCGAACCAAATAACATAGCTGCTGGGTGCTCTCCAGACCAGTAATGAGTCCAAGCAAATCCACAATCGATCAGTCCTTTGTCAACTGCATCTAATGTTTCTTTAACTCCAACAACAGTACCTGCTGGCATAATTTCAAACTTAATTGAGCCATCTGTTAATGCAGTTACATCGTTTCCGAAGTCTTTTAACATTTTAACTTCGTCAGCCTTTGCACTGATTACCGTTTGGCATTTTAATGTTTTTGCGTTTGCTGTAGATATTGAAAATCCAATAAATGCAACCAAACTAAAAACAACAGTTAATAATTTTTTCATTATTCCCCCGTTTGTTTAATAAAGAAAAGAATTAAACCTTTTTAAAAATAAAAGTCCATAAACCATAGGTTGTATTATACTAGTGGCAATTAATAAGTTTCTCACCTATAAGAGATATTTAAGCATGGAAGAATTTGATTACATAATTATTGGAGCAGGATCAGCTGGTTGTGTTTTAGCTAATCGATTGACTGCAGATAAAAATAATAAAGTTCTCTTACTAGAAGCTGGAGGCAAAGATACTTATCCCTGGATACATATTCCAGTTGGGTATTATAAAACTATGCATAATCCCAAAGTGGACTGGTGTTTTCATACCGAAAAAGATGAGACCATGAATAATAGATCTATTCGTTATCCTAGAGGAAAAACTCTAGGTGGGAGTTCCTCTATAAATGGATTGCTTTGGATTAGAGGTCAAAGCAATGATTATGACAACTGGAGACAACAAGGAAATACTGGTTGGGGTTGGGATGACGTTCTTCCATATTTTTTAAAGTCAGAAAATAATGAATTAGGAAAAAGTGAATTTCATAATGATCAAGGACCAATAAGTGTCACAAATAAAAAAATTAATTTAAAAATGTTAGAGGAATTTCAAAATGCTGCTGAAGAATTTGGTATTCCTAGAACAAATGATTTTAATAAAGGTGATAACTTTGGAATAGGTTATTTTCAGTTTACCACAACACGTCAAAAATTATTAAAACTACGATGTAGTGCTGCTAAAGGATATTTAAACCCTGTAAAGAAAAGACCAAACCTAAAGATAACAGTTAATGCACATGTTCAAAAAATTAATTTTCTGGGAAAAAAAGCTATAAGCGTAAATTTTTATGACAATGGAAAGTTAACAACTATTAAAGCAAATAAAGAAATATTACTTTCAGCTGGATCTATTGGTTCTCCCCATATTCTACAAGTTTCTGGTTTAGGTGAAGGAAAAAAATTAAAATCACATGGGATACCGATTGTCCATGAGTTGGTAGGTGTTGGAAAAAATTTACAAGACCATTTAATGTTTAGACCAGTTTATAAGGTAAAAAACTTAAAATCTCTTAATGGAAAAATTAATAGTTTATTTGGAAATCTACTAATTGGGTTAGAATATATATTTAATCAAAGTGGACCAATGACAATGGGCGCAAGCCAAGTTTGTGGCTTTCTAAAAAGTGACTCGTCAAGAGCTACTCCTAATTTACAGTTTCATGTACAGCCAATTAGTACTGATATTTTAGGTGCTACTAAGATGCACGACTTTGATGGTATCACTCCTACTATTGCAAATATTAGACCTACAAGCAGAGGTGAAATAAGTATTACAAGCAATGATATTAAAGATAATCCTAAGATCAAAATGAACTATTTATCTACCCAAGATGACAGAGATGTTGCTGCAAAAAGTTTAAAAATTGTAAGAAAGATAATGCTAGAAACAAATGCATTCAAAAAATATGAACCGGAAGAATACAGACCTGGAATACATATTACAGATGATGAAGAATTAGTTAAGGCTGGAAGCGAACATACTCAAACCATCTTTCATCCTGTTGGTACATGTAAAATGGGAAGTGGAGACGACTCAGTTGTAGATGAGAAATTAAAAGTTAGAGGAATAGAAAATCTAAGAGTTATAGATGCATCAATTATGCCTAATATTACATCTGGAAATACTAATGCACCCACCATTATGATTGCAGAAAAGGCAGCTGACATGATATTAAATAAATAATCATGTCTGAACAAATAATCATATTCTTACAAATTGTTTTTATTGACTTAGTTCTTGCAGGGGACAATGCAATCATCATTGGTATGGTTGCATCTAAGTTTCCTTTAGAACAAAGAAAAAAAATTATTTTTTGGGGTATAGGAGGAGCTGTAGTTTTAAGAATTATTTTAACTTTGCTTACTGCTTATTTATTACAAATCACAGGTCTAAGATTAATTGGAGGAATACTACTTCTTTATATCGTTTATAGACTTTATGTGGACGTAATAAAAAATTCCTCGAATGAAACAAAAGACATTAAAGTAGACAATTCAAGTTTCTTAAAAGCTATTTGGACAATTTTACTTGCAGATTTTACAATGAGCTTAGATAATGTCTTAGGTGTAGCTGGAGCTGCAGGCCATCATTATCATTTATTGATATTCGGGTTGATATTATCGATAATATTAATGGCTGTTGCTGCCACTTTAATCTCTAAATGGATTAAAGAGCACAAGTGGATTGCTTGGATTGGTTTATTAGCTATATTATTAGTCGCTATAGAATTAATCTATACAGATATAAAAATACTAATTTAATGCTTAAACAAATAAATTTAAAAAATAAAGTAGCTTTAGTTACAGGTGCTGGAAAAGGTATTGGTAAAGCTTGTGCTATAGCTTTAGCTCAAGCGGGAGCGAAAGTAATTTTGATAAGCAGAACTAAAAGTGATTTAGAAAAAGTTGACAAAATAATAAAAAAAACCAAAGGATCTAGTAAATCGTTTGTTTGTGATGTAACTAATAGAACAAGTTTTAACTCGATCGTAAACAGTTTAAGCAAATTAGATATATTAGTAAATAATGCTGGTAGCAATCGCCCTGAACATTTTACAAAAGTTAAAAAAGAAAATATGGATTATTTAGTTAATTTAAATTTAAAAGCTTGTTTTAATATTGCTCAGATATGTACCAAAAAAATGTTAGAAGCAAAAAATAGAAAAAAAATAGGTGGATCAATAATTAATATGTCCTCACAAATGGGAAAGGTTGGAGGTCCTATTAGAAGTGTCTATAATATGACTAAGTTTGGTTTAGAGGGATTAACTAGAGGAATGGCCATTGATTTAGCAAAAGATAATATTAGAGTGAATACTGTTTGTCCTACTTTTGTATTAACACCTATGGTTAAAGGTTTTTTTAAAAATACTAAATTTAGAAAAGAAATGATAAGAAATATACCTTTAGGAAGAGTTGCTGAAGTTAGTGATGTTGCTACGGCAGTAGCCTTTTTAGCAGCAGATAGTTCTTCTATGATTACGGGAACATCTTTGGTGGTTGATGGTGGTTGGACAGCTCAATAAAATATTAGTTTTATTTTTACTAATAATATTCTCAAATCAAAATTTAAATGCTGTAGAATTTAAAGGAAAGTTCAATCAAGGGTCTTTTATTCTAGGAAAAACAAGTCCTGGAGCAAAAGTAAAGATAGATAACAAAGATGTTTTAGTCTCCAAGGATGGTTATTTTGTTTTTGGGATAGGAAGAGATAGAAAAAATGATTTAACTATTCGAATTATAAAAGATCAAAAATTGGAAATAATTACAAAAAAAGTTTTTAAAAGAAAATACAAAATACAAAGAATTGATGGTCTTCCAGAAAAAAAAGTTACTCCTCCGAAAGAAGTATATGAAAGAATAAAAAGAGAAAATAAAATAATTGCTGACGCCAGAGCAATTGAAAGTGATCTAACTTTTTTTACAAAAAAATTTATTAACCCTCTAGATAAAGCAATTGTTACTGGAGTTTATGGCAGTCAAAGGATATTAAACGGAAAACCGAAATGGCCTCATTACGGAATAGACTTTGCTGCAAAAGAAGGTACTAAAATTAAAGCTATGTTAGACGGAACAGCCACCATGGTTGAGCCTGATTTATTTTATACTGGTGGCACATTAATCTTTGATCATGGTCATGGTATTTCTACTTTGTATATGCATATGAAAGATATTTATGTAAAAAATGGACAGAAAGTTAAACAGGGAGAAATAATAGGTACTGTTGGATCTACAGGGAGATCAACAGGACCACATTTGGATGTTAGGCTTAATTGGTTTGGAGTGAGGTTAGATCCTGCAACAGTTTTAAATCTAAATTAATTTTATGTTAAACAAAAAAGATATTGACTACTTTAATTTTGGGAAAATAGAAAATGAAAAGTTCTGGAGAAGACTTGGAGGCAAGCCTGATTTAAAAAATAAATCTGTTTTAGATTTTGGTTGTGGTCATGGCGCGCTATGTGTTGATATAGCTCAATCTGAAGCAAAAACTGTAAGTGGAATAGATCTTGAAGAAAATCTTTTAAAATTTGCAAATGATAATCTTAAGGAAAACTATCAAAATTTAAAAAACAAAATAACTTTTGAAAAAAAAGATATATTAAAAAACAATATTGAAAAAAAATTTGATTTAATTGTGTCAAAAGATACGTTTGAACATACTCTTAATTTAGAAGGTGTGCTTAAAAAAATGTATGATCTTCTTGATATAGGAGGCAAAGCTTATATAGGTTTTGGTCCTTTATATAATTTTTATAATGGCGATCATGGCAGAACTAAAATGTACTTACCTTGGTTTCATTTATTGTTTTCTGAGAAATTTATTATTAACAGATTAAACAAAAAAAATAACCTTCAGATTAATCGGATTCAAGATTTAGGATTAAGCAAATATTCTCTAAAAGATTATGAAAATTTTTTCAAAAACTCAAAATTTAAATTAAATTATTATAAAACAAACCAATCTGACCATCCTGTCTCACATTTGTTCAATTTCTTGAGTAAATTAGGAATTTTTAGGGAATATTGTACTTATAATATTTATTGTATCTTAGAAAAGTAATTAGTTTAAAGATTTTTGAGTTTTCATATCTTCTTTTTTAATACCAGCAACTCTTACTGGTTTTTTCATTGCATCTCTTCTGAATGGTTCACCTAATTCTTGATTTAAAATAACTTCAATAAAAGTTGTAATTCCTTTTTTTTGATCTTCACAAGATTGTTTTATAGCTTTTGTTGTTTCTTCCATCGTTTTTACTGTTACTCCTTTTAACCCACAAGCATTAGCAACTTTTGCATAGCTTAATTCTGGATCTAATTCTGTTCCAATAAAATTATCATCAAACCATAATATAGAATTTCTTTTTTCAGCGCCCCATTGATAGTTTCTGAAAATTACCATTGAAATAGCTGGCCATTCTTTTCGAGCACATGAACTCATTTCATTCATACTAATTCCAAAAGCACCATCACCAGCAAAACCTATCACAGGGGTGTCTGGACAACCAATTTTAGCTCCAAGTATTGATGGAAATCCATAACCGCAAGGTCCAAACAAACCAGGCGCTAGATATTTTCTTCCTTTTTCAAAAGTTGGATAAGCATTACCTATTGCACAATTGTTTCCTATATCACTTGATATAATTACATCTTTTGGCATTCCGGCTTGTATAGCTCTCCAAGCTTGTCTTGGTGACATTCTATCTTTATCTCTTTCTCTTGCTTCTTTATTCCAAACAGTTCCTGGGTCATCATCTTCATGATCTAAACTTGAAAGTTTTTGTAGCCAAGCAGATTTAGTTTGATGGATTAAATCTTTTCTTTTTTTTCTATCTGTATCTCCTGCTTTGGAAGAAAGTTTGTTTAATAATTGTTGAGCAACAAGCTTGGCATCTCCACAGATACCAACTGTTACTTTTTTTGTTAGACCAATTCTGTCTGAATTTATATCAACTTGAATTATTTTTGCGTTCTTAGGCCAATAATCAATTCCATATCCTGGCAATGTAGAAAAAGGATTAAGTCTAGTACCAAGCGCTAAAACAACGTCTGCTTTTGCTATTAATTCCATTCCTGCTTTCGAACCATTATATCCCAAAGGACCGACAGCTAAAGGGTGGCTTCCGGGAAAACTATCGTTGTGCTGATATCCAGAACATACTGGGGAGTCTAATCTTTCAGCTAATTTCACACAATCATCAACTGCTCCTCCAATAACTACTCCTGCTCCAGATAAAATAACAGGAAATTTTGCTTCGGATAATAGTTTTGCTGCTTTGTTAATAGCTTCTACTCCTCCAGCTTGTCTTTCTAATCTAACTATTGGAGGTAGTTCGATATCTATGACTTGTGTCCAATAGTCTCTAGGTACATTAATTTGTGCCGGAGCAGACCCTCTAATTGCTTTTTCTATTACACGATTTAATACTTCAGCCATTCTCGTAGGATCCCTTACTTCTTCTTGATAACAAACCATATCTTTAAATAAATTCATTTGTTCAACTTCTTGAAATCCTCCTTGACCCATTGTTTTGTTTGCTGCCTGAGGTGTTACTAAAAGTAATGGAGTGTGATTCCAATAAGCAGTTTTAATTGGTGTAACTAATCCGGTAATACCTGGACCATTTTGAGCAATAACCATTGACATTTTTCCTGTTGCTCTTGTATAACCGTCTGCAATTAACCCTCCATTAGTCTCATGAGCAACATCCCAAAAAGTTATTCCTGCTTTAGGAAAAATATCAGAGATAGGCATAAAAGCAGAGCCGATTATTCCAAAAGAATGTTCAATACCATGCATTTGTAAAACTTTTACAAAAGCTTCTTCGGTTGTCATTTTTGCCATAGAAATCCTTTAAAAAAAATTTTAAAACTTACTTTAAATATATCAAAATTTAGTCTATATCCATTAAATATTTTATGTCACACCCTGACCTCATAATACATGATGAAAAAGACAACGTAGGAGTAGTTGTTATAGAAACAACTAAAAAAGGACAAGAATGCAACGCATGGATTATGGAAAACGATAAATCAATTAAAGTAAATTCTACAAATGCAGTTCCCCTAGGTCATAAAATTGCTCTTAAAGACCTTAAGGAAGGAGATACAATTTTAAAATATGGACATGATATCGGTAAAGTTGTTAAATCAATTAAAAAAGGTGAGCACGTACATGTACATAATGTAAAAACAAAAAAATGGTAATTGAATGGAAATCCCAAAAAGTTTTTTAGGCTACAAAAGAGAAAATGGAAGAGCTGGAACAAGAAACCACGTAATAATTCTTCCTGTTGATGACATTTCAAATGCGTGTGCTGAGGCTGTTGCAAATAATATTAAAGGTACAATAGCGCTACCTCATTCTTACGGAAGATTGCAATTTGGAGCGGATCTTGAGCTACATTTCAGAACAATGATAGGAACTGGAAAAAATCCAAATGTAGCAGCTGTAATTGTTATTGGAATAGAACCTAAATGGACAAAAAAAATTGTAGATGAAATAGCAAAAACTGGAAAACCAGTAGAAGGATTTCATATTGAAAGAACGGGGGACATTGGCACAATAATGAAAGCATCAAAAAAAGCTCAAGAATTTTCTCAATGGGCCTCAGAAAAACAAAGAGAAGAATGTCCGTTAAGTGACTTATGGATATCTGTTAAATGCGGAGAGTCTGACACTACTTCTGGATTAGCATCTAATCCAACTGTAGGTAATTTGATGGAAAAGTTAGAACCATTTGGTGTCCATCTATGTTTTGGAGAAACTTCAGAATTAACAGGAGCTGAAACAGTTTGTGCAGCCAGAGGAGCAACACCAGAAGCAAAAGAAAAGTTTATGAAAACTTGGAATGCTTATAATGATTTTATTTTAAAAGAAGCAACTGATGATCTTTCTGAAAGTCAGCCAACAGCTGGGAATATTGCAGGAGGTTTAACTACTATAGAAGAAAAAGCTTTTGGAAACTTTCAAAAGATTGGAAAATTGAAATTTATTGATGTCTTAGAACCTGCAGAAGAACCAAAAAAAGGTAAAGGTTTGTACTTCATGGATACGTCTTCAGCTGCAGCAGAATGTGTAACTTTACAAGCAGCAGGAGGATTCAATATTCATTTATTTCCAACTGGACAAGGAAATATTATTGGAAATCCAATTGAACCTGTAGTTAAACTTACTGCTAATCCTTTAACTGCAAAGTTAATGAAAGAACATGTAGATTGTGATGTATCAAAAATTTTATCTAGAGAAATGAATTTATCTCAAGCCGGCGATGAATTAATTAAAACAATGTTAAGAGTAGCTAATGGCAGACTTACATGTGCAGAAGCTTTAGGACATAAAGAATTTGTAATGACAAAGCTTTATAGAAGCGCGTAAAATTTATTTTTCTGGAAATTTTACTTCGTCTTTTTTTGTTTGGTTTTTATTTCTAAAATCACTTAATAATTTCTTAATTGTAGGACTAATAATCTTTCTCATCCAAGCTGCTAAAGCTCCTAAAGTTATTGCTAGAATTATAGCAAAAGCTCCATACAACAAAGGAGACTCACTAGAAAATTTTAAAGTAAATTCTGCAAAAATATTTAAATCAGTATTAACTACTTTATTATTAACTATGTCACTAGTTTTATCTCTAAAGAAAGAATCATAAGCAATTGCTACAGCTACTGAGCAAAGCAATAAAGCAAATAATGTTTTTAAATGAGAGCTATCTAAGTATTGTCCTAACTTTTGTCCCAGTTGAACGCCTAAAATAGATCCAAGTATTAATGGAACTACTAAGGTTAAATCTATTGATCCATAATTAAATGCGTGAAGTATAGTTACTATCGCACTAATAAAAATAGTAACAAATAAAGATGTTCCTGGAATAAGCTTAACAGGCATACCAACTATATAAATCATAGCTGGAACCATAAGGAATGCTCCACCTATGCCCATCATCGCAGCAACAAATCCCACTACTAAACCTAGTAAAATAGGTGTTAAAGCACTCTCATATAATTTTGATTTTTGAAATCGAACTCTAAATGGAAGTCCTTGAAACCAATTATGTTCATGTAATTTTTTTTTAATGATTATCTTTTTTCTAGCCTGATCTACTTCCTTTACTCCTTCTATAATCATCAAAGTTCCTACAATGGCCAATAAATACATGTAAAGAAGAGATATAATTAAACTAATTTTTCCAATTTCTGAAAAATAAGTAAATGTAGTGATGCCCAAAAGTGTTCCTACAACTCCTCCACTTACGATTAATAAACCCATTTTATAATCTAAAGTATTTTTAAACCAGTGAGTAAGGGAACCAGAAACAGAAGTCGCTAAAATATTATTAACTTCGTTTGGAACTGCGTAAACTGGAGGTATACCCATGAAGATTAAGAATGGTGTCATTAGAAAACCACCTCCTACTCCGAACAATCCTGAAAGTACCCCTACAGAAAAACTTAGAAAAAGTAGTAAAAAAATATCTACTTTCACTTGTGCTATGGGTAGATAAATTTCCAACATACCTTTAAGTATGCCTCAAACATTACTATGTCAATAAATAGAAAAGCCTAATAAGTTAACAGTTTATTGATTAAGAGAAGATTAAAAAAACTTAATAAAGGTACCAGTGAGAATCACCGCCCAAAAAGCTGATAATCCGATTTGAAGAAATAATTTTATATTAAAGAAGTTTGATAATTTAGTTTTAAATTTTTGATTTAAATTTAAAGTTAACATTAATTTTGTTTAACATAAGATTAATAATTTTCAAAAAAATATATTTTGACAACTTGACGCACCTAATAGATAGTTGCTCCAAAAACTTTTACTTCGCCCTCTTCAACCCCTAGAACTAGACGTCCAAGAAATTCACCAGACATTGTATTACTAGTTTGTTTGTAAAGAACAGTAATAAATTGACCTCTTCTTATGCATCCTAAGAACTCTTGTTTTTCAGACAAGCTAGTTAATAATTTATTGTTAGCCCATTGTTTCCCTAACTCAACTTCGCTTGCCCCATAAAGCATTTGAGATGAAAAATCTCTAGTAAATCCTCCGTAATCTTTAATGTTAGAAGTCTTTATAAGATTATCCCAGATTGGTTGGGATATTTCTTTAATTTCTTTGTCAGTTTTTTTAAGGAACTCCATTAAAAATTTATGAAGCTTTCTTTTCCTTTTTTTCGTCTACGATATGATAAACAGGAACTTTTTCCATAGTAAACTTCTTAGTTTTAGGGTCTCTTCTTGAAACAGTTAAACAATGCCAGTTTTTGTCATCAAGTTTTAAATGGTCTCCTCTATAGTAATATCCAGGCCATCTTGTTTCCTCTCTAAATTTAGTATGCTCTGTAACACACTGAGAAGTAATAGTTCTATGTTTAAGCTCCCAAGCTCTCATTAGTTGATGGTAGTCCTCAGCACCAACATTTTCTAAATCCTCTTCTAACCATTTTAATAATTCTAAACCTCTGTTAAGCATATTATCATTAGTCATATAGTTTGTAGCTATTCCACCAACATACTCATCCATTATTCTTTGAAGTCTTTGTAAACCTTGAATGGGTGAAATATAAGATGGAGATACAGTTCCGCCAGTTATTTCATTTCTACCAACGGTATAATTCTCTAAAGGTTTATAAATTACTTCCTTGAGATCTTCATACTGTTTGCTATTAACTTTAATTCCGTCAGCTTTTTTATCTTCAATATATTTTACAGCTGCTTTAGCTGCTAATCGACCTTCAGTGAATGAACCTGATGAAAATTTATGAGCACTTCCTCCTACTGTATCACCTGCTCCAAAAAGCCCATCGATAGTTAACATTCTGTTATAACCCCAAAAATATTCTGGTGGGGAAAGATCTTCTGGACCACTTACCCAAGCTCCAGAACAAGTTGCATGAGAACCCATTACATAAGGTTCAGAGGTAGTTAATTCTGGATTTGTATATTTTGGATCTATATTTTGTGAAGCCCAAACCACTGCTTGACCTACGGTCATACCTAAAAAATTTTCCCATCCTACAGTTTCTAGATGCGGGTCTTGAAAAGCTTCTTTTGTAACCATATGAATTGGTCCTCCGCCTGCCATTACTTCTTGTATAAATGCGTGGTTACGTAAACAAGTTGGAGTGGGATGATGATCGATATATTCACCAACCATTTCTTTAGTGTGATCATACCATTTTTTTTCATAATTTTCGCCGTTTGCATTTTGAGTGTAAGTTTTTAAATGTAAAAAATAAGCTCCTACTGGACCATAACCATCTTTAAATCTACATAAAACAATTCTGTTTTCCATTTGAGTCATCTTTGCACCAACAGCTATAGGAAGTGCATAAGCGGATCCGTTGCTCCACGGGGCGTACCAAGTTCTGCCCATTCCTTCACCAACTGCTCTAGGTTTAAAAATATGTGAAGCCCCACCAGCTGCTACAATTACAGTTTTAGCTTTGAAAACATAGTAATCTCCTGTTCTCATATTAAATCCAACTGCCCCACCAATTCTATTTTCTTTTTCATTATCCATTAATAAATGAGTTATCATTATTCGATTGTAAATCTTATCGGCAGATTTTCTGGCAGCTTCTGCAACTATTGGCTTATAACTCTCTCCATGTATCATTATCTGCCATTTACCTTCTCTTAAATATCTTCCTGTTTTTTCATTCTTCATCATTGGTAGGCCCCACTCATCAAACATATGTACTGTTGAGTCAACGTGACGAGCCATGTCATAACCTAAATCTTCTCTTACCATTCCCATTAAATCATTTCTTGCATAACGAACATGATCTTCAGGCTGGTTTTCATCCCATTGCATTCCCATATAACAGTTAATTGCATAAAGTCCTTGGGCTACTGCACCACTACGATCAATGTTAGCTTTTTCAACACAAACTATTTTTAAATCTCTACCCCAGTGTCTAGCTTCAAAAGTAGCTCCGGTTCCTGCCATACCTCCGCCAACAATAAGAATATCACTTTCTACTATATGTGTTTTTACTTTAGCCACTAATAATAAACTCCTTTTTTAAAAGATTCCTTGCTAACGGTTGGAAGTTCTTTTTTAGTATTTAAATTTTCTGGTTCTCTATATAAAATTTGAGACTTTATTTCTCCTTGGTTTGGCGTATCACCATCAGCAAGTTTTGGAATAAATTTTCCCCATGGTTTTGTTGTAATTGGAGACACAAAATCCTTTTCTGTTCCATTTCTAAATTTTATTTTCCAAGATATAGTTCCTTTTTCTTCTTCTCTTCTAACTCTCACACTGTGCCCCATTGGAGCAAAGTCTGCATAACCTCTTACATCTATAGCATGATTTGGACAAGCTTTGACGCAGGAATAACATTCCCAACAAAAATTAGGTTCTATGTTTTTTGCTCTTCGAATAGTTTCATCGATATGCATAATATCAGAAGGACAAATATCGACACAATGTCCACAACCATCACAACGGGTCATGTATACAAAAGTTGACATAATTTTATTTTTTCTCCTTTAAATTTTTTATCATAAATTTTTTAATAATGCTTTGGTTCTTCTCTTTTTATACCCAATCCAAACTGCTCTGGCGCATCAGCTGGTGGTGGCAAATTGTCTCTAGATCCATCTGCTTCAGCTAAATTTTTTTGAATAGCCGCGCCTGGTTTATAAAACATGTGAGCAAATTTTGACCAATATACTCCTCCAAATAAAACTAAATTAGAAACAATAAATAGCACTAAAAATACTTTATCATCCCATCTATCATTTAAATTTAAATATTGAAGATATGACCAAATTAAACCTGTTAAAGAAGATGAAATAAGTGCAAGAACAAATAAATCTGCTTTGATAATTCTATACCAAGGTTGAGCCTCTGAATAAACATCAACTCTTAAAAAAAACCAAAACCAACCGCCGCCCAAGACTGTCATTATAGCGCCAACATGCCAAATGATTGGCCAGAAAGATGGTGTTTCTGAAGATGGATTAGAATAACAAAAAATCATTACTACTGATCCAATCCAAAATAAAATTGTACCATACATACCTAAAACATGAGCAATTCTTCTTTTGCCTCTTCCTAGTTCTGAGGTCGTAGCAATATCAGATGCAACGGTTTTTAATATTACAGAAGTTTTTTGACTTGCAGTAAGTTGAATTTTTGCATTTTTTTTTGCTTTCTTGGCATTATTAAAAAAATACTTAACATTTTTTTTATGAATTATATCGAATAAGGTCCCTAGAATAACCAGTACAATCATAGCAATTACAAATACTTGCATTGCAATAGGTGATACAAAATTTGATAATCCTAAAAATGGATTGTTGTAAATCATTGATGTAATTATCCCTTCTCGATTAATATTTTATATATTTCGCTTTATGGTAGGTCAAGTGAGAACGGATCGCATCTATTTGAGTTTTCCGTCTTTTCTCATCTGTTCTCTTATCTTGGTTGCTGAAATTTGTTGTGTTTTTTCATCTAGAACTATTTCTTCTATTTTATAACCAACACCTCTTCCATAGCAAATGTTAGTAATATTGGGAACTAAAGTAACTTTAATTCTATTTTTATAATCTTTTAATGCATCAAAAATATTTTTTTTTACTGTTTCAAAGTCAAAAGGATTATCATCTACACCTTTAACATCACGCACCATAATATTAACTTGACCAGTTTTTTTTAAAATTTCTTCAAAAAGTTTTTGATGGCCTTCATGCCAAGGTTGCCATCGACCAAGCATTTGAGCGGTTGGGAGCTTATTGTCCCAAACGTGATTATCGTTCTTCATTAATAGTTAATGTAAAATAACTTTAAGCTGCAACTTGTTCAAGCTTGTGCTTAGACGTCATTCCGCTTAAAAAATTCCAAAGAAATTTAGCTGTCAACAAAGAAGCTTTTTCTGCTTTTTCTTGCTCTTCTTTAGTTAATCCGTCTAATAGTTTTTCACACTCAGCTCGATGAACTACATCTGCAGATTTATGTGCTTCAAAAAATTCTAAACCTTCTTTTGAATTCACTCCATAAAACTTTTTAAGTCCTTGAATTTTAGTCTCAGCTATTTCTGGGATTTGTCTCTCATAAGTATATAAAGAAGCTAATCCTTCAGCATATGATGATCTAGCCTGAGTAAAAAAATTAGCTATCATTTCTTTTGTAAAAGTATCTGGTTTTACTTCTTCAATTTTATTTTCGTCTGAACCCATTGCTTTTGCAAAATTTTTCCATAACTTAGGATGATCTCCATCTTTATTTTCTTCATCCTGTAAATTCTCTAAAAGAATTTTTCTTTTTTCAATATCATCACATATTGAATGTGTTGCGCTTATATATCTCGGAAAAGCTTTTACGTGTTGGTAATATTGTTCAGCATAATCTTTGATGATCTCTCTAGTTAATTTACCTTCATTCCAAAAAATTTGATAGAATGGGTGTTTTAATAAATGATACTGATCTAATTTTTCACCTAATTCTTTTGAAAACATTTTTGCTCCTTTGTTAATATTGTTTGAACAATATTAAAATAACTTGTTTTGTTAAAACAAAAAAAAACATAATTATCCACAACCCCTCTAGATTTTAATCCTAATGTTCACCTTTTGATTCAGTTTTGATTCATCTTCGGACTCATACTTCAACTTTCAATTGTGTTATCAACAATTAAGATACTATAGGAGATCTAACAATTGGCCTTTCATCGATTGGAAGATGTACTAAAGCTGCGAATGCAGATAGGGCAATGGCTAAGTACCAGGCATAATCGTACGAACCATATAAATCATAAAAATATCCCCCCAAGAAAGCTCCAAGAAATGAACCAACTTGATGACTCAAAAACACAATGCCAAAAAGTGTGCTTAGGTATTTTGTACCAAAAACCTGAGCCACAATTCCATTAGTTGGAGGTACAGTTGAAAGCCAAACCATGCCAAATGTAATTCCAAAGAAAATCGACATCCCTAAGGATGGAGGTGAGAATATAAAAATAGCAATAATTACTGCTCTGCTAGTATAAAGTAAACTTAATAAAATTTTTTTACTATATTTTGTTCCAAGATAACCCATACCTAGAGTCCCAACTATATTAAATAAACCAATAAGGGCTAAAATAATAGTTGCTGGCCATCCATCCATTCCTCTATCTTGCATATAGCCTGGAATATGAGTTCCAACTAAAGTTATTTGAAAACCACAAACAAAAAAACCACTAAGCAATAAAATATAGCCTTTGTGAGAAAATGCTTCTTTCATTGATTCTAGAAATGTTTGCTCTTTAACAGAATTAAAGTTAGGAGAAATTTTTTTTTTCGGAAAAATAAATAAAGAAGCAATAGCTCCAAATAATACAAAATACATAAAATATTTAAAAGTTTCCTGCCAACCTACTTCTCCTAAACTATATTTGGTAAATAAAGGTGCAAGAAAATATCCAACTGATGCTGCAGCTGTAACTAGTCCCGTTGCAAGTGTTCTGTTTTTATCAGTAAAATGTTTTCCAACTTCTGAAACAGGCACTGCTAGAGCAGTAGCTCCTAAAGCTGTACCAATTAAAACACCTAAACTAATTTGAAAAAAAATTCCTGTATTTGGACCAGAGTAAATCATATAGATACCTAGGCCTAAAATTATAAAACCTATAAAGACTGCTTTATTTCCTCCAAACTTATCAGCTAATAATCCAAATATTGGGGCAAATATTCCCCAGAAAATCATCTGTATTCCTATCGCTAAACCAAATTCAGTTCTAGTAACACCTAATCCTTCTTCAAAAGCTTGAAAAAATAAACCAAAAGTTTGTCTTAAACCCATAGAGATAAGAATTACAGTACAAGCTGAAGCTAAAACAATAAGCGTTAGTCTATTTGAAATAAATTTTTCTGACATTATTTAATATGTTTTAAAGATTGTTTTAAGTCTTCAATCAAATCTTTTGGTTCTTCTAGTCCTATGTGAAGTCTAACAATATGTTCGTCTTTAGCAAATCTAAAATATCGCCTTGTTTGAGTGTATTTAGTGTTAGTTCTTAGATCTTGAAGAAGCACTAGACTTTCAAAACCACCCCAACT
>CACAIN010000008.1 GCA_902532595.1 uncultured Pelagibacteraceae bacterium | reverse complement strand
TTTGTTGGTTGTTTTCTTACTGGAACTGCAGCAGAAGTTACGCCTGTTTCCAAAATTGATGATTATAGCTTTAAAATCTGTGAAGTGATTACAAATCTTAATGATAGTTATCAAGCTTTAGTGAGAAAAAAATCTGCTGCTTAATTTTTATTATCTTCGTTAATAGCATGATCTATGCCTTTTCTTACATAATCATAACCAGTATATAAAGTTAAAAAAGCTGAAAGCCAAAGAAGTATGATACCAATGGTTTGTGCATTATAATCTTGGAAATTAATTAATTTATTTCCACTTTCTCCAGTTAATAAAATTGCTATAGCTAGCATTTGTAAAAATGTTTTTAGCTTTGTCAAACTTGTTACTTCTAAAGCTACACTGCCTTTAGCTAGGTATTCTCTTAATCCAGAAACAAGTATTTCTCTTGTAAGAATAATAATAGCCGCAATTACTTCATAATTTTTGATTGTACCGTTCATTACTAATAGTATTAGTGCTGAAGCAACTATAATTTTGTCAGCTATAGGGTCTAGTAACGCTCCCAATTTAGACTCCTCTTTAAACAATCTAGCCAAAAGCCCATCTAAATAATCTGTAAAACTTGCTAGGATGAATATAAAAAAAGGAATTAAATCTCCAAAAAATCCAGGGATAAAGAATGTTAAGACAAATATTGGAACAATTATAATTCTGCCAATAGTTAAAATATTAGGTATTTTCATTTTTGTTATTCGTGGAAATAATTATATATTTTCTTAGCGATACTGTCTTCTATTCCTTCAACAGACTTTAAATCCTCAAAACTAGCTGATTCAACAGCTCTAGCAGACCCAAAATGATTTAAAAGTGCTCTTTTTCTTTGACGACCAATTCCTTGAATTTGATCAAGCAAAGATTTGCTTAAGCTTTTTTTTCTTTTAGCTCTATGGGTGCTTATAGCAAATCTATGAGCTTCATCTCTTAATCTTTGAATGAAAAATAGCAAGGGATCATTCTTATCTAAAATAAATTCTTTGTTTTTATAGTAAATTTTTTCTTCACCAGCATTTCTTCTTTTGCCCTTCGCAATTGCCAAAATAGGCAAATCATGTAAACCAAGTTCATTTAAAATTTCTCTAGATACTGAGTATTGTCCCTTTCCACCATCAATCATGACTAAGTCAGGCAAAGAAAGAGATCCAGATTTTTCTTTAATAGCTTTTGAAAATCTTCTAAACAAAACTTCTTTCATCATTCCATAGTCATCACCTTTAATTTTATCGTCCTTAATATTAAATTTTCTATATCTTTTTTTAATGAAACCTTCATTACCAAAACAAATTAAAGCTCCAATAGAGTCAGTTCCTTGAATATGACTATTGTCATAAACTTCTATTAAATCGATATTGTTATTAAGTTTGAATTTTTTTGCTAAATTTTCAATTAAATCGTTATTTGTATTTGACTGGATTAGTTTTTGAGTTAAGGCCTGTTTTGCATTTTTTTCTGCTAGTTTAGAAATATTAATTTCATTTTTAGATTTAGCTTGTTTTATTACAACTTGTTTACTTTCTTTGTTTGAAAAAGTTTTTTCTAAGAGTTTTCTTTCACTAGCTTCATAATTCGATATAATAAGAACTGGTATTGTTTTATTTTCATAAAATTGAGATATAAAAGAAGAAAGAATGTCTTGAATACTATCATCCGGATCGTGTTTAGGATAGAAGGCCTGATTACCCCAGTTTTGCTTTGATCTAAAAAAGAAGACTTGAATGCAAGTTTTCCCTGTTTCTTTGTAAATACTTATAACATCTGCTTCATTTAAATTAGTTTGATTTATTTTTTGAGATGTTTGTATTTGTGTTAAAGCCTTTATCCTATCTCTTGCGATTGCTGCTTTTTCATAATCAAGATCCTTACTTGCTTTTTCCATTTCCCTGGATAAATTTTTTTGAATTCTTCTAGATTTACCAGATATAAAATCAATAGCGTCATTTACCATTGACTTATATTCTTTTTCGGAAATATGTTGGACACAAGGAGCCGAACATCTTTTAATTTGATAAAGTATGCACGGTCTTTCTCTGTTTTTAAACACTGTGTCATCACAAACTCTTAATTGAAAAATTTTTTGTAATATTTTAATGGTCCAGTTTGCTGAACCTATTGATGCAAAAGGCCCAAAATAATATCCAGACTTAGATTTTTTTCCTCTGAGCTTTGTTAATTGTGGCCATTTATCTTTATTACCAATGTAAATATAAGGAAAAGACTTATCATCCCTCAAAAGAATATTATATCTTGGTTTATGTTTTTTTATTAAGTTTGCCTCTAAAAGTAGGGCTTCACTTTCATTATTAGTAGTAGTTGTCTCAAGATTATGAGTTAGAGATAACATTCTCTCAGTTCTTATAGGTAAATTAGAGTCAGTTACATAACTTTTAAGTCTATTAGGAATGTTTTTTGCTTTTCCAATATAAAGTATTTCTCCTGAAGAACTTAACATTTTATAAACTCCAGGATTTTTAGATATCAAAGGTATTTTATCTTTTATTATTTTTTTTCCTTGTTCTAAGCTGTCCATTATATTTTCGTTTTTACAACTTCTATACCAACTGATGTTGTCTCTTTAATAATATCTAATTTTTCAATTTTTAACTTAATTTTTTTAATTTTTTTATTTTTAAAAATTTCATCAAATATTGACTCGGACAAACTTTCGAGTAGTTCAAAGTGTTTTTTTTCTGTCAATCTTTTAATATCATTTATAATACCTTCATAATTAACAATTGTTTTCACATCTGGTTTCAGGTTTGGATCAGTAGTAATTTCTATATTAAATTTTACATTTTGTTTTTTTAACTTTTCAAATTTATGGATACCAACTGATAATAATAAAATTAAATCTTTAATAATAACTTTTTTATTATACTTAAATTTTTGCTTGTTTTTAAATTTTAAAATTTTCATTCTTTTACATTAATTATATCTGGTGTTTTCCAAGCTAAACGTTGACCACTGTCTACATTTATTATTTGGCCAGTTATATTATCATTATTAATTAAAAACTTTACAGCTGAACTAACATTTTTTGCATCTACTTGTTTTTTAAGTATTGTGGATTTCCATTGTTTTTTAAAATGTTTTTCTGATTGGCGTTTATTTTTTAATGTTGGCCCTGGAGAAACAGCATTAACCCTTATATTTGGTGCTAATTTCATAGCAGAAGTTTTAGTCAAAGTGGCTAGACTAGACTTACTTAAAGTATAAGAAAAAAAGAAAGGAGTTAATTTTTCAACCCTTTGGTCAATAATATTGACAACATTCCCTTTGTTGCCTTTACATACTTTAGCGAAGTTTTGAATTAAAATTGCTGGAGCTTTCAGATTAATATTCATATGCTTTAAAAAACTTTTTTCTGAAAAATTAATCAAATTGTCATTTTCAAAAATAGATGCATTATTAATCAAACAATCTAAACCTTTCATTTTTTTATGAGCATAAGAAATTACTCTTTGAGTTTGTCTAAGATTGTTTAAGTCAACTTTTAAAAGATGAACGACTGAGCCTAAATCTTCTAATTCTATTTTAAGTTTTTTTGCTGCTATAAAAGATTTTGAATAATGAATAACAATTTGTGTATCATAACTTGCAAGTTCTAAAGCTATAGATCTGCCAATTCGATTTGCTCCTCCAGTAACTATTATTTTTTTGGCTTCCATTTTCTTTGTTGTTTCTTTGTTTTTGTACCAGGCATACCAAGTGTTGATCTACCTTTAGGATAAACTTTGTTCTTGAGGTTATACTGACTTATTTTAGGGTTCAATGTTATTTCTAATTCACTTGCTTCTAATTTTCTTATTTCATCCCTGATTTTTGCCGCTTCTTCAAATTCTAAGTTAGCTGCAGACTCTTTCATCTTTTTATTTAATCCTTTTAGATGTTTTTTTAGATTACCACCTATATTTGATTCTTTTATATTTACGTAATCTTTCTCATAAACTGACTCTAAAATATCTGATATTTCTTTCTTAATTGACTCTGCAGTAATATTATTTTTTTTATTATATTCTAACTGTTTACTTCTTCTACGATCTGTTTCTTGAATAGCTTTATTAATACTTTTAGTAACTTTATCAGCGTATAGAATCACTTTACCATCAATGTTTCTAGCTGCTCTACCGATAGTTTGAATTAGAGATGTTTCAGATCTTAAAAATCCTTCTTTATCTGCATCAAGAATTCCTACTAAACCACATTCAGGAATATCAAGCCCTTCTCTCAAAAGATTTATTCCAACTAAAATATCAAATACACCAAGTCTTAAATCTCTTATGATTTCAATTCTTTCTAAAGTATCAATGTCAGAATGCATATATCTAACCTTGAGGCCATTTTCATGAAGATACTCTGTTAGATCTTCAGCCATTTTTTTTGTTAAGGTAGTTGCCAAAACACGATAACCTTTTCCTATAACTTTAGCAGCCTCGTGCATCAAATCATCTACTTGAGTTTTTGCTGGCCTAATTTCAACGGGTGGATCAATCAAACCAGTCGGCCTTATTATTTGATCTATATATTTGTTATCTGTTTGCTTTAATTCCCAAGGGCCTGGTGTAGCAGAGACAAATACCGTTTGAGTTCTCATCATATCCCATTCTTCAAATTTCAACGGTCTGTTGTCCATACAAGAAGGCAGTCTGAAGCCATATTCTGCTAATGTACTTTTTCTAGTTCTATCTCCTTTATACATTCCATTTAATTGTGGAACTGTTACATGACTTTCGTCTACAAATACAATTGTGTTGTCAGGAAAATATTCAAACAAAGTTGGTGGGGGTTCTCCTGCTTTTCTTCCAGATAAAAATCTAGAATAATTTTCAATACCTGCACATGTTCCTGTTGCCTCTATCATTTCTAAATCAAACTTTGTTCTTTCCCTCAATCTTTGTTCTTCCAATAATTTATTATTTGCACGATGTTTTTTTAATGTTTCAGCTAATTCAGATTTGATTTGTCTAATAGCTTGTTCCATTGTTGGTTTTGGAGTTATGTAATGACTGTTCGCATAAATTTTTATAATTGAATAATCATTCGTTTTATCTCCAGTTAAAGGATCAAACTCCTCAATCTTTTCTAATTTATTAAAATTAAAACTTATTCGCCAAGCTCTATCTTCTAAATGAGATGGAAAAATTTCTAAATTTTCTCCTCTTACTCTAAAAGTTCCTCTAAAAAAATTTTGATCATTTCTTTTATACTGAAGAGTTATAAATGTTTTAATTAAGTCATCTCTATTGTATTCATTGTTTTTTTTGAGCGTTATTGTCATTTTGCTATAAGCTTCAACTGATCCAAGTCCATAAATACAAGAAACACTGGCTACGATAATTACATCATCTCTTTCTAATAATGATCTTGTTGCAGAGTGTCTCATCCTATCTATCTGTTCATTAATCGAAGCTTCTTTCTCTATATAAGTATCTGATCTGGGAACATATGCTTCGGGAGTATAATAGTCATAATAAGAAACAAAATATTCAACAGCATTATCCGGAAAAAAACTTTTAAACTCCCCATATAATTGAGCAGCTAAAGTTTTGTTAGGGGCTAAAACCAAAGCAGGTCTGTTTGTGGCCTCAATTACCTTAGCCATTGTAAAGGTTTTGCCTGATCCCGTTACTCCAAGCAGAACTTGTTCATTTTTTTTGTCCTTTAAATTTCGAGTTAAGGATTTTATAGCTTGTGGCTGATCACCAGCTGGTTGAAAATCACTTTTAATTTTAAATTTTATGCCACCTTCCAACTTCTTTTTTACAGAGTTGTTAGTAGTCTCGATATCTAGTATTTTTTCTTGATAAGTATTTTGCATTTTGTGTTAATAATAATTAAAAAACATTATAAAATTCAATGAGCATAGTTTCCAATAGTTTAAAACGTATAAAACCGTCGCCTACCATGGCCGTAACCTCAAAAGCCAGGGAAATGAGAGCAGCGGGTAAAGATATTATAGGGTTAGGGGCAGGAGAACCTGATTTTGACACACCAGACAATATTAAAGAGGCAGCTATAGAAGCAATTAAAAAGGGTGATACTAAATATACAGCGGTTGATGGAACTCCAGCTTTAAAAAAAGCAGTACAAAATAAATTCTCACGTGAGAACGGACTATCCTATGATCTGGATCAGATAACGGTTGGTACTGGTGGAAAGCAAGTTTTATACAATGCTTTCATGGCAACAGTTAACAAAGGAGACGAAGTTATTATACCAGCTCCATATTGGGTTTCTTATCCTGATATAATTCTATTAGCCGGTGGAAAACCAAAAATTGTAAAATGTGAAGAAAAGGACAATTTTAAATTAACACCTAAAAAATTAGAGAAAGCTATATCAAAAAAAACTAAATGGGTAATTTTAAATTCCCCATCTAATCCAACTGGTTCAGCTTATACAAAAAAAGAGATAGAAGGCTTATCAAAAATTTTAATTAAATATAAAAAAATTTATATTTTGAGTGATGATATCTACGAACATATTATTTATGATAATTTTAAATTTTTTACGATTGCTCAGATTAAAACATTAAAAGATAGAACATTAACTATGAATGGGGTAAGCAAATCTTATTCCATGACTGGTTGGAGAATAGGATATGCAGCAGGTCCAAAAGAAATAATTAAAGCGATAGCAAAGATTCAGTCTCAATCTACTAGCAATCCCACTTCAATTAGTCAGGCTGCTGCGGTGGAGGCTCTTAATGGAAAACAAGACTTTATACAAGAGCGTGCTAAATCTTTTAGAGAAAGAAGAGATTTTGTAGTTGATAGTTTGAATGAAATTAAAGGAATTAGTTGTTTAAAGCCAGAGGGAGCATTTTATGTTTTTCCTAGTTGCAAAAAATTATTAGGAAGAAAAACAAAACTAAAAACTGATAAAGATTTTGTTGAAAAATTATTAGAAAATTCTGAAGTTGCAGTTGTACAAGGTTCTGCTTTTGGTTTAGATGGATATTTTAGAATATCCTATGCAACTTCAATGGAAAATTTAAGAAAGGCTATGGAAAGAATAAAATCTTTTTGTGATAGTCTTACTTAGAATTAGAAAGATATTTCTCAGCTTCTAAAGCCGACATGCATCCCATTCCAGCTGCAGTTACTGCTTGTCTAAAAATTTTGTCTTTGACGTCTCCCGCAGCAAATACTCCAGGAATGCTTGTTTCTGTTGAGTCTGGTTTTGTAATTAGATAACCATCTTTATCCATCTTTAGTTGATTTTTAAATAAATTTGTAGCTGGGTCATGACCTATTGCAATGAACAATCCGTCAATTTTTAAATCTTTTATTTTATTATCTTTTGTATTTTTTATTTTTATGCCGTTAACACTCTTTGGCTCATTTGTTCCAATAACTTCATTCACAATACTATCCCAGATAATTTCAATCTTTTTATTGGCTTTTAATTTTTCTTGGAGCATTTTTTCTGCTCTTAATTCATTTCTTCTATGAATTAATTTAACTTTAGAAGCAAATTTAGTTAAGAACATTGCCTCTTCAACCGCAGCATTACCACCGCCAACAACTGCAACTTCTTTATCTTTAAAAAAAAATCCATCACAAGTTGCGCAAGCTGAAACGCCAAAACCTCGGAAGTTTTTTTCTGATTCTAAATTTAACCATCTTGCTTGAGCTCCTGTTGAAATAATAATAGAGTCCCCCGTGTAAACTTGACCACTATCTCCTATAGCTGTAAAAGGTTTTTTTGATAGATCTACTTTATTAATATGATCTTGTATCATTTCAGTTCCCACAGCTTCAGCCTGACCTTTCATTTCTTCCATTAACCATGGGCCTTGAATTATTTTAGAGTAACCAGGGTAATTTTCTACATCAGTTGTTGTTGTTAATTGACCGCCTGGTTGTGCGCCATGAACTAAAATTGGCTTTAACATTGCTCTGGCTGCATAAATTGCCGCAGTGTAACCTGCAGGTCCTGATCCAAGAATCAACACTTTTGTATGTTTAGTTGATTTATTATTCATTACGATAGGTTTATATAGTAATTAATGTTGGAATTAAAAGCACTTCTTTTGACACAAGGCATGCATGGAATGGTAAGCCAAACTGAAGGCTTAGCTAAGGCTTTAAAACTTAACTTTAAACATCAAAAAATTAAATTGAAACCATTTTGGAATTTAATTCCACCAAAATTTACTCCAATTTCAGAAAACTTATTAACAGAAAAATTTGTCTGTGATAGTAAAATAGTTATTTCATGTGGAAGAAAAAGTGTGATTTCATCAGTTGCTCTTAAAAAAAGATTTGGAAATGAAATTTTCAATATTCATATTCAAGATCCCAAAGTATCATTTAAACATTTTGATCTTATTATTAGTCCCGAACATGATAACATTAAAGGAGATAATGTTTTAAATACCAAAGGTTCAATTCATTATCTTACAAATAAAGAAATAAAAGATAATTCAAAATATCTCCAACTAGAAGGAGAGAAAAAAAAAATTGTAGCTTTTGTTATTGGAGGGCCGAATAAATATTATAATTATTCGGAAGAAAAAATTCATTTTATTTTTAATAAAATTAAGAATTTATTTTCACCTGATAAATTTAAGATTATTATTATACCTTCTTACAGAACTCCTGAGAGAGTGATTAAAAAAGCATTTAATACCTTTAGTTTTAATCATCACGTTGTAAAAAATATAGATAAAAAGGCTTACCTCTGTTCTTTAAGTATAGCTGATTATATAATTGTTACATGCGATTCTACTTCAATGATTTCTGAGGCTGCAGTGACGGGTAAACCAGTTTATATTGCTATGATGAAACCGAATAGAAACATTAAGCGATTTAGAAGTTTTTACACTCTATTTAAAGATCTAGGTATAACAAGAGAATTGACAGATACCATTGACAATTGGAGTTATGATAGATTAGATGAAGTGAATAGAATTGCCCCTATAATAAAAGAAAGAATGAAAAAAAATGGAATTATTTAAATCGCTTAAGAACAAAACTAAATCATACGATATGCCTTTCCGACACTTTGAATTAAATGAGCCTTTGACCGATGAAACTATAAAAGAAATTTATAGTGCTCAAATTTCAGATCCTAAAAAGGAAAATTTGAATTATGATGGCACAAGAGCTATAGACGGTGGCGAAGGTTTTTATCGTTCAGGTATAAAAGATGGTGGTAAAGCAAGAAAATTAAGATGTTATGTTACTAAAGATAATTCAAATAAATTTCCTCATCTAACAAAATTTATAAAAGAACTACAATCAAAAGAAGTTTATGAAATTTTTGGTTCTTTGATTGGAAAAGATCTCAGCAATTCTTATGTGAGACTTGAAGTAATTTGTGACAGAGAAGGTTTTTGGCTCAAACCTCATTGTGATATTAAAGAAAAATTAATGTCATCTTTAGTATTTGTTAATTTATTTAATGAGTCAGAAGATTTAGGAACTGATTTGTATGACAAGGAATTAAAAAAGATAAAAACAGTTCCATATAGAAATAATTACGGATACTTCTTTACTAGTGGACCTAATACTTGGCATGGTATGGAAAAAAAAGAAATTAAAAAAGAGAGAAGATGTATACAAATTAATTATGTATCGTTTCAAACTGATTGGAAAGTTAATAGCTAAATATCTTGTAAAGAAGTTACGGTTATATTTCTAAGATTTAATGATTTAATTCCCTCAATACACACTTTAGCTGTAGACATGTTAGTGCAGTAAGGGACTTTGTTAGCTAAAGTTGCTCTTCTTAAAGCTACAGCGTCACTTAACTGAGTCTCACTATTACCACCCCCAGTATTAATAACTAATGCAATTTTTTTTGCGTTAAGCACGTCAACTATATGAGGAGAACCTTGATTCACTTTATTAACTTTTTTGCATTTAATACCATGCTGATTTATATATTTTGCGGTTCCCCCAGTAGCGCAGAGTTTAAAATTTAATTTTATTAACTGTCTAGCTAATTGAACTCCCTCTTCTTTATGACTATTCTTTAGAGAAATAAATGCCAAACCTTTTCTTGGAAGAGAATTAGATGCAGCAATTTGACTTTTTGCGAAAGCCATTCCAAAATTTTTATCAAAGCCCATAACCTCGCCGGTAGACTTCATTTCTGGACCAAGCAAAAGATCACTGTTAGGAAATTTATTGAATGGGAAAACAGCTTCTTTAATAGCGTACATGTTTTTGGTTTTACTTTTCAAATTGAAATTAGATAATTTTTCTCCTGCCATTACTCTTGAGGCAACTTTTGCAAGAGGTAAATTTTTAGCTTTCGAGACAAAAGGTACCGTTCTGCTTGCTCTAGGATTAACCTCTATCACAAAAATCTTATCTTGTTTAATTGCGTACTGAACATTCATAAAGCCTTTAACTTTTAAAGCTAAAGCTAATTTTTTTGTTTGTTCTTCAATCTCTTTAATTAAAAAAGGTTTAATTGATACTGGTGGTAAACTACATGCTGAATCACCTGAGTGAATACCAGCTTCTTCTATGTGTTGCATTATACCTGCAACAAAAACTTTTTTGCCGTCAGATATTGCGTCTACATCTACTTCCATCGCATTATCAATGAATTTATCAATTAATATTGGATTTTTTTCTGCAACTTTAAAAGCTTCTTTTACAAAATTTTTTAGTTGTTTTTTTTCGTATACAATTTCCATAGCTCTACCTCCTAATACATAAGATGGCCTAACCATCAAAGGCAGTCCAATTTTTTCAGCTATCTTTAGAGCTTGAGTAAAAGTCTTTGCTATACCACTGTCTGCTTGTTTTAATTTTAATTTATTTAAAAGATTTCTAAATCTATCTCTGTCTTCAGCTAGATCTATTGATTTATATTGAGTGCCTAATATAGGAAGTTTATTATCGTGTAAAAATTTGGCTAATTTAATTGGAGTTTGACCTCCAAATTGTGCTATCACTCCGATTAAATTTCCTTTTGTTTTCTCTTTTTTAATAATATTAAAAACAAATTCTTCTTTTAAAGGCTCAAAATACAATCTATCACTTGTATCATAATCAGTAGAAACAGTTTCAGGATTGCAGTTAACCATGATTGTTTCAAATCCTGCTTTCTTCAAAGCAAAACTAGCTTGACAACAACAATAATCGAATTCAATACCTTGACCAATTCTATTCGGTCCACCACCAAGAATTATAATCTTTTTTCTACTAGAAGGATCAGATTCACATTCAGTATTTATAGTAAAATTTCTTTGGTAAGTAGAATACATATATGGAGTAAATGACTTGAACTCAGAAGCACAAGTATCAACTTTTTTATATACAGGAAGAACTTTTAAAACAGATCTTTTTTTTCTTACAATATTTTCTGAAATATTTGTAAGTTCTGACAGCTTCCTATCAGAAAAACCAATAGATTTAATATAATTAAATTCATTATAAGTATTTGGTAGACCATATTTTCTTATCTTATTTTCACAGTCTATAATATCTTTTATTTGATTTAAGAACCAAGGATCAATTTTAGAAAGTTTATGTATTTTTTTAATATTGATTTTTTTTCTTAAAGCTTCACCAACTAGCAAAATTTTGTTTGGTACATTTTCTTTTAGTTTTTTCTCAATTTGTTTAATTTTTAAATTAAATATTTGGTCTATGCCTGAAAATCCTGTTTCAAGAGAAACTAATGCTTTTTGTAGAGACTCTTTGAAATTTCTTCCTATTGCCATGGCTTCACCAACAGATTTCATAGAAGTACCAAGAACTGCTGCTGAAGTTGAAAATTTTTCGAAAGTAAATCTTGGAATTTTTGTTACCACGTAGTCAATAGTTGGTTCGAATGAAGCTGGAGTAACTTTAGTTATCTCATTTTTTAATTCATCTAGAGTGTAACCAACAGCAAGTTTTGCTGCGACCTTAGCTATAGGAAAACCTGTAGCTTTAGAAGCTAAAGCGGAGGATCTAGAAACTCTAGGGTTCATTTCAATGATAACCATTCTTCCATTTTTTGGATTTATTGCGAATTGAACATTTGAACCACCAGTTTCTACTCCTATTTTTCTTAAGCAAGCAATCGAAGCATTTCTCATTACTTGATATTCTTTGTCTGTAAGTGTTAAAGCTGGAGCAACTGTTATCGAGTCTCCAGTATGAATTCCCATAGGATCAACATTTTCAATTGAACATATAATTATGCAATTATCTTTTTTATCTCTTACAACTTCCATTTCAAACTCTTTCCAGCCTTCCAGGCATTCTTCTACTAGTACTTGGTTCACTGGAGACTCATGAAGACCATTTCTAATTATTTTAAAAAAATCTTTTTTATTTTTTGCTATTCCTCCACCAAGACCTCCAAGAGTAAATGCAGGCCTTATTATTGCTGGAAGACCAATTTGATTTAAACTTTTTGAAGCTTGATTATAGTTATTCACTATTTTTGATTTAGGAAGATCTAAACCAATATCTAGCATATTTTTTCTAAATTTTTTTCTATCCTCAGCATTTGAAATTGCTTTAGAATTCGCACCTATAAGTTCAATTTTGTATTTTCTAAGAACACCTTTTTTCTCAGCTTCCATAGCCAAATTTAAAGCAGTTTGACCCCCCATAGTTGGAAGAATTGCATCAGGTCTTTCTTTAATTAAAATTTTTTCTAAAACCTCTATAGTAATGGGTTCAATATAAGTTTTGTCTGCAACATCAGGATCAGTCATAATTGTTGCTGGGTTAGAATTTATTAAAATAACTTTATAGCCTTCATCTTTAAGCGCTTTACAAGCCTGTGTGCCTGAATAATCAAATTCACATGCTTGACCGATAATAATTGGACCAGCACCAACAACTAAAATTTTTTTAATATCTTTTCTTTTTGGCATTTTTTTTCATACTTTTTATAAATTCTTCAAATAAATAAACACTATCTTGTGGTCCCGGATTAGACTCCGGATGATATTGAACAGAAAAAACTGGTTTAGATTTTAGTTTTATTCCTTCTATACTATTATCAAAAAGCGATTGGTGAGTGATTTGAATATTTTTTGGTAAATTCTTTTTAACTATTTCAAATCCATGGTTCTGACTTGTTATTTCTACATTACCTTTAATTAAATTTTTAACTGGATGGTTAGCTCCTCTATGACCTAAATTCATTTTATTCGTTTTTGCCCCTAAAGCTAATCCTAACAACTGATGACCTAAACAAATTCCAAACACTGGGAGATTATTTTTAATAAATTCTCTTATAGTGGGAATAGCATACTTTCCTGTTGCAGCTGGATCGCCTGGACCATTTGATAGAAAAATACCATTAGGTTTTAATTTCAAAATATCTTTCGCGCTAGTTTTACAAGAAACTATTGTTACTTTGCAATTAAAGTCAGAAAAATATCTTAAAATATTTTTTTTAATACCATAATCAATAGCAATTACATGTAATGATTTTTTTTTATTTTTTATAAATCCTTTTCCCTTTTTCCAAGTTTTAAAATCTTGCCAAATATAATTTTTTTTTGTTGTTACTTGTTTTGCCAAATCTAAATTTTTAAGACCGCTCCATTTTTTGGTAGTTTTAATAAGTTTTCTTATATTGAATTTTCCTTTTTTTAAAAAAGATATTGTTCCTTTTGGCGCTCCTTTATCTCTTATAAAGTTTGTTAAATTTCTCGTATCAACGCCAGTTATGCCTACTATTTTATTATTTTTTAACCATTTATCTAAATGTTTTAGGGATCTGTAATTAGATGGATCAGAAATTTCAGTATTAACTATTACTCCTCTAGTCCAAATTTTATCAGATTCATGATCCTCTTTATTAGACCCAACATTTCCAACATGAGGGAATGTAAAATTAATAATTTGTTCAGCATAAGATGGGTCCGAAATAATCTCTTGATAACCAGTAATAGATGTGTTGAAGCAAACTTCTCCCGTAGCTGTTCCTTGATAGCCTAAGCCTATTCCTTTGTAGAATTGACCGTTTTGTAGAACTAAAATAGCGTTGGAATCGATCTTTTTAAGATTTTTATTTGAGTTTATATTTTGAGTAACTTTCTTCAAATACAACTCATAAGTTAAAGTAAAAAACTTATAAACATGATTTTGCGAAACATATGAAATAGAAATATAATCGTCAAGAAAGTTCTTTTTATTTTACATGAGAATTGTGATTAAAGTAAAAAGTAAAATTTATGTCCTTAAAAAATCAAATAGAAGAAAAGCTGAATCAAGCTCTTAAAGCGAAAGATAAAAATACCTATCCAACGTTGAGATTGATAGTTTCTGCTATTAAAGATGCCGAAATAGCAAACAGATCAAAAGAAAAAAAGGATATTTCAGACAGCGATATAATGGGAATATTGAAAAAGATGATTAAGCAAAGAAATGAATCTTGTGAAGTATATAAAAAAGCCGGCAGAACCGAGCTTCTAGATAATGAAACGAAAGAAATAAATGTTATTAATGCTTTTCTTCCTAAACAATTGAACAATGAAGAGACAAGAAAAATATGTGAAGAAGCAATTAAATCTGTAGGAGCTACTTCGATGAAAGACATGGGCAAAATTATGGGTGTGCTAAAATCGAAGCATGCGGATACATTAGATTTTTCCAAAGTAAACTTAGTAATAAAAGAATTATTAAAATAATTATGAAGTATCCTAAAGAGTATTTAGATGAAATAAAATTAAGACTTAAAGTTTCCCAAGTGGTTGGTAAGACGGTCCAATTAAAAAAAAGAGGAAAAGAATTTATAGGACTTTCACCATTTAAAAATGAAAAGAGTCCATCTTTTACTGTAAATGATGAAAAAGAGTTTTATCATTGTTTTAGTAGTGGTGAACATGGGAATATTTTTGATTTTCTCATGAAAACTAAATCAATTGGTTTTGGAGAAGCAGTTAAAACATTAGCAGCTGAAGCTGGAATGCAGCCTTATAGATTTTCTAATTTTGATAAAAAAAAAGATATAAGATTTCAGACTTATAAAAAGATTTACAAAGAATATTTAGATTACTTTTATAAAGAATTATTTAATCCAAATAATAAAGAAGCATTAGACTATTTAAATAAGAGAGGTTTAAAAAAAGATATTATCAAAGAGTTTAAATTGGGTTACGTTCCATGGAAAAATAATTTTTACGAAGAATTATTAAAAAAATATTCAGAAGAAGATATAAATTTGACAGGATTATATTACAAACATGATAAAAGCGGAAAATATATTGATAGATTTAATTCAAGAATAATTTTTCCGGTAAATAATATAACTGGAGATACTGTTGCTTTTGGAGGAAGAATAATTAAAGAAAGCAAACTAGCAAAATATATTAATTCCCCTGAGACAGAATTTTACAAGAAAGGGAGTATGGTTTTTAATCTAGATAAAGCTAAAACATGTCGAAGCAAGACGAACGAAGTAATTATAGTTGAAGGGTATATGGATGTAGTTAGTGTTTATTCACTTGGGATTAAAAATGTGATTGCTAATTCTGGAACAGCATTAACTGATAGACAAATAAATATAATTTGGAAATTTTTTTCTGATCCAATTATTTGTTTAGATGGCGATGAGAGCGGACAAAACGCAGCATTAAGAATTGCAGAAAAGTTTTTTTCATTAATTAATGAAGAGTATAAAATTTATTTTTCTATTATGCCTCAAGGCAATGATCCAGATGATTATATAAAGCAGAATGGTAAAGAAAAATTTTTATCTCTTTTAAAGCAAAAACAAATAATCCAATCATATATATGGGATCACTATTTAAAAAAGATAGACAGAAATAATCCTTTTGAAGTATCTAAATTTGAAAAAGCAATCAAGAAACTATGTTATTCAATTCAAGACGAAACCGTAAAAAAATATGTTCTTGAAGATTTTTTAGAAAAAATTAAAAGATTAACTCCAATTCAAAGTACAAGACAAAATTATCAACGTTTTCAAAAGTACAAAAATAAACAAAATTTCCAGATATTAAATGAAACAAAAACATTACACAAAAAAAAGAGTCATTTTTCAAAAATTCAAATAAAAGAATTTTCAGTGCTATTTATAATGATAAACTATCTAGATATAGCGTCGAAAAAAATTGAAGATATATCAGAAATAACTTTTTTGTCTGAAAAAAACGAAAGTCTAAAAAAATTAATTGTTACTTTATTACTAGAAAAAGAAGGCAAAGAATCGATTAAATTCAAAATTAATGCTGATCATGGAAAATTAATTGATGAAATACAAGAAAACTCAAGCATTCAAATAATTACAAAAGCTAAAAATGATCAAGCAATATTTGAACTATTGAACGAATTGCTATTTGAGCTTACAGAATTATATAATCTTAAAAAAATAGAATCTCTCGAAAAAGAATTGATGAATAATCTTGACGAAAACTCTTATTCCAAGTTTTTAAAGCTTAAAAGTCAGTTAAATAGGGAATAAAAAAAGATAGATTTTTATATTTTAGATATTATATATACTGCACCCAAATACACTTAGATGGCTGAAAAAATAATTACAAAATCATTTGAAAGGCTTTTAGATAAAGGAAGGCATAGAGGATTTATAACCTATGAAGAATTAGGAAAATCCCTAGGAAAAAGGAATGGTACTGAAGAAAATATTGAAAAAGCTTTTATAATTATTCTTGATGAAAAGATAACATTAGTAGAAAAAAAATCTCAATATCAAACAAATAGAAAAAAAGAAACAGTTGGTTCGACTGAAGAAAAAACTTCAGATAAAAGCGACGATCCGATCAGAATGTATCTTAGAGAAATGGGAGGAGTAGAACTTTTATCAAGAGAAGGTGAAATAGCTATAGCCAAAAGAATTGAAGCTGGAAAAGATGTGATGATTAATGCGTTAACACAAAGTCCACTAGTGGGTAAAAAAATATTTGAATGGAAAGAACAAATTGAAAATCAACAATTACTTGTAAGAGATATAATTGATATTGACTCAACTTATGAAGATTTTGAAGCAGTAAGTGAAAGTAATGATGAACTCAAAGTAAACAAAAAAACCCAAGATAAAGAGGTAAACAAAGTTGATGAAAAGAAAGATGAAGAAAACCACTCCGATGATGATGAGTTCAATATTTCTTTAGCTAAAATGGAAGAAGAAATAAAACCTAAAATTTTGAGCACACTTGATTCTTTAAATAAAAATTATGGAAAACTTCAGAAATATCAAACAGAAAAATTAAATTGTTTGTTAGAAGCTAAAGAACTATCTGTATCTAAAAATAAGAACTTCAAAAAAATTCAAGCTACTCTTGTTGACAATTTTAAAAATCTACAGCTTGCCCCACATGTTGTAGAGGAATTAGTTCAATCTCACTATAAAGAGAATAAAAAAATTGTTTCTTTAGAAGGTATTTTGCTGAGGTTAGCTTTGGATAACAAAATATCTAGAGAAGAATTTCTAAAATATTATATTGGAAATGAAATAAATCCTAAATTTGAAACATTTTTAAAAGAAAATTTAGTTTGGAAAGCATTTTTTAAAAAATTTAAAAAAGATTTTCAGGAAATAAAAGAAAGATTGATAGAGTTTAGTAAAAAAATTGGATTATCAGTTGGAGAATTTAAAAGATTAGTTAGCAGAATTCAAAAAGGTGAAAGAGAGTCGAGAATTGCAAAGAAAGAGATGGTAGAAGCAAATTTAAGATTAGTAATATCTATTGCAAAAAAATATACAAATAGAGGATTGCAATTTTTAGATCTTATTCAAGAAGGAAATATTGGATTAATGAAAGCAGTAGATAAATTTGAATATAGAAGAGGTTACAAATTTTCAACGTATGCTACATGGTGGATCAGACAAGCTATTACCAGATCTATTGCTGATCAAGCTAGAACAATAAGAATTCCTGTACATATGATAGAAACAATAAATAAAATTGTTAGAACACAAAGACAAATTATGAGTGAGTTTGGAAGGGAGCCGACCCCAGAAGAATTGGCCAAAAAATTAGCTATGCCTTTAGAAAAAGTTAGAAAAGTTTTAAAAATTGCTAAAGAACCTGTTTCATTAGAAACTCCAGTTGGAGACGAAGAAGATAGTAGTCTAGGTGATTTTATAGAAGATAAAAATGCTCTTCAACCTTTAGATACAGCTATTCAGTCAAATTTGAGTGAGTCTACAACAAAAATTTTAGCATCTCTTACACCCCGAGAGGAAAGAGTTTTAAGAATGCGTTTTGGAATTGGGATGAATACAGATCATACTTTAGAGGAGGTTGGTTTACAATTTTCAGTTACTAGAGAGAGAATTAGACAGATAGAAGCCAAAGCATTGCGAAAATTAAAACATCCAAGTAGATCGAAACAACTTAAAAGTTTCCTAGAAAAATAATTTTTTCTGATGTAAAAGATACTAGTATGGGCCTGTAGCTCAGTTGGTTAGAGCAGTACACTCATAATGTATTGGTCCCAGGTTCGAGTCCTGGCGGGCCCACCAATATTATTTATTATTAAACTTTTCTAGTTCTGAAATTAAAATACTAATATCATTATTATTGGCGCTAAGAATTGATGAAAATTCCTCTTTCTGCGTTCTTGCCAAACTTAGCCCCTCAACAATTAAATCTCTAATTAATGGTTTGTTTGGATTTTTTGTATAAACTCTCCAATCAATTTTTATTTCAGGCTGATTTTCATTTGAGATTATTTTTGATTTTACAATTGTATAGTTTGAGCTTTTTTTTTCAGCATCAATTATCTCAAATTTGTTTGATGAATAGTCCGTTAGTCTTGATGTCAGACTTTTTAAAAAGTATTTTTTAAAAGCTTGTTGGTAATTTTTTAAATTATCTTTATCTGTTGATTTTCTTAATTCCCCTAACGTGTATAAACCTAATGCATTGATATCTACATTTTTTATAGCTATATTTTCAATAAAAGTAGCTTTTTCTTCTTTACTTAAGTTATTGTCTGATAATTTACCTATTGCATCATTCACGAGTTCTGAAACAAACATTTTAGGATCTGAGCTATAAGTGCTTGCAAAAGTTGAGTTACTTAAGAAGATCAATGAAACCAAAATTAGACTTAACTTTTTCATTCTTTAGCTAGCTTTAATTGTCTAAATTTCCCCAGTCATCTTCACCTTCACTGGAATTATTAATCTTATTTTCTCTATTCTGTAAATATAAACTTTTAAATGAAGCGTATAAATCTATAGAATTTTTTTCTAAACTATCGAAATTAGTTTCATTGTCAGCTCTAAAATCCACAGCTGCTGTCCCTTTTACTGCCACATAATCAATCTGGTTTCCTGACACTCCAAGTAATTCATTTTCTCTCCACGTAATATGGGCAAAGGGGTCAACAAAAGAATCAGCTATCATTCCTATAGAGTCCCTAGCAGTTGTTGGACCTAAAATTGGCAATACAAAATAACATCCAGGGCCAAATCCATAAGCTCCTAAAGTTTGTCCCACATCTTCTTTTTGTGCGTTTAATCCTAATTTTTCTGCTGGATTAGCTAACCCAACTATCCCAACAGTTGTATTAATCAAAAAACTTGCAGTTGCGTCACTAGCTCCTCTTAAATTTCCCTGCATAATATGATTAGGTATTGAAAGAAGTGTTGCAATATTAGAAGTGAAATTGCTTGTTCCGTTTTTAATTGGCTCTGGAAGTTTATTGTATCCTTTTGCAAGAGGTTCCAGTATTGCGCTATCAAAACCCATATTAAATTTAAAAATTGCTCTACTTGTTTTTTCAAAACATTCGTCAGATGCTTTTAATTCAGGAGTAATCAGAAGAATTGTTGCAAAAAGTAAAGTTATAATTTTTTTAGATTTCATATTTTAATTTAGCTATATATAGAAAATTCTTCCTTCTTATGCTAGATAAATAATAGGACATTTTGAGAGATTTTAAGCTAAAATTTGTCTATATTTGGCATTAAATTTATCTAATAAATGATCATAAAAAATCAATATTCCCCAAATTTTTCAAGAAAATTAAGAAGAAAGACAGATATCAAGTTTATCGTTATCCATTATACAGGAATGCAATCTAAGATTGCATCGCTTAAAAGATTATTAAGCCCTAGGCATAAAGTTAGCTGCCATTTTTTGATTGATCGTAAGGGTCAAGTCCTAAGAATGGTTGATGAAAATAAAGTTGCTTGGCACGCAGGAAAATCAAAATGGAAAAATTGCAAAAATTTAAACAAAAAATCTATAGGAATTGAGCTAGTGAACAAAGGACATGAATTTGGATACGAAAAATTTACCAACCGACAGATAAATAGATTAATTAAATTATGCTTAAATTTAAAAAGAAAATTTAAAATTAAAAATTCAAATATTCTTGGTCATTCAGATATATCTCCTATGAGAAAGCAAGATCCTGGTGAAAAATTTCCTTGGAAAAAATTGAAACAAAACAAACTTGGAATTTGGTATGGGCCTTTAAAGTTTAAATCTCAAAAAATAAATGAAAAAAAGATCAAAGAATTATTTTTTAAGAATTTATTTAAAATTGGTTATCGCTACTTTGATTTAAAGAAGAGAAGTAGAAAGGATGTTTTTTTAATAAGGGCATTTCAAAGACGTTTTGTACCCAATAATGTTAACGGTATAATTGATCAAAAAACCTACAGAATTAGCCATTTTTTGGCTAATAAGCATAAGAATTAGCTTGATTTTAGCCTTCTAAATCATTACATAAACATTGCCAGATAATTGGATTGTCGCTATTAGATTTTTCTAATAGAGGAAAGTCCGGGCTCCATTGAGACACAGTGCCAGTTAATGACTGGCGAGGGTGACTTCAGGGATAGTGCCACAGAAAATAAACCGCCTTATCAAGGCAAGGGTGAAACGGTGAGGTAAGAGCTCACCGGTTTTTTGGTAACAAAAAACGCACGGCAAACCCCACTGGGAGCAAGGTTAAATAGAGAAGACATTGCATGAAAATGCTAAAAACAGTCTTGAGTTAGTCTTCTGGGTTAACCGCTTGAGCTCAAGTGTGAATTTGGGCCTAGAGAAATGACATCTTTAATGACAGAACCCGGCTTATAGATTATCTGGCAATCTTAATAGCAATCATTAAATGTTCTATTTTTGTACTCATTAGGGTATTTACTTAATATATTGACTATTTTATTAAAACCCATACTATCCCAAATAATCCCAAAACGGAGGGTGATTTGAAAAAATTTATTAATAAGAAGGTTTTAAATAAAAATGTTTTTATCAAGTTTCGAAAACAAGTTAGACAAAAAAGGGAGGGTTTCGGTGCCTGCAACTTTTAGATCTCATTTAACTTCAATGGGGTATAACGGCTTTATAAGTTATCCTTCATTTAATCACACGGCACTAGAGGCTTGTTCTCAGGATAGAATAGAAAAATTATCCAATACAATAGATTCGCTAAATCCTTTTGAAGAAAAGAGAGATTATTTTGCAACTTCAATATTATCAGAAAGTGTTAATTTACAATTTGATACTGAGGGAAGAGTATCCTTTACAGAAAAATTATTAGACCACGCAAAAATAAAAAATAATATTTTATTTGTTGGTTTAGGAAAAACTTTTCAAATATGGGAACCAAAAATATTTGAAAAATTTAAAGTGGTAGCAAGAAAAAAAGCGTATCAAAATAGATCTAATCTAAAATGGGAAAACAAACAAAAAGGGGAGATAGTATGAGTATAAATATTGGTGGCGGAGAACTTAAGGAATTAAAACCAAGAATACTTGTGATGGGAGTAGGTGGTGCAGGTGGAAATGCTTTAAATGCAATGATTGACTCTGGTTTGAGAGGCGTTGAGTTTGTTGCAGTAAATACAGATGCTCAAGATTTAGTTGCAAATAAAGCTGAAGCTAAAATCCAAATAGGAATGAATTTAACTAAAGGTTTAGGTGCAGGCGCAAAACATGGTATAGGCCAGGCAGCTGCTGACGAGTCTATCAGCGAGATAATGAATTATATTCAAGGAAGCAATATGATATTTATAACCGCAGGAATGGGAGGAGGAACCGGCACCGGAGCCTCTCATGTAATTGCTAAAGCTGCAAAAGAATTAAATATTTTGACTGTAGGAGTTGTTACATTACCTTTTACTTATGAAGGACCTAAAAAAATGAAAACTGCAATGATTGGTTTAGAAGAACTAAAAAAACATTTAGACACATCAATAATTGTTCCAAATCAAAATCTTTTTAAAATCGCAAATGAAAATACTGGATTTGAAGAGTCATTTTCATTATCAAATGCAGTTTTAAAAGATGGAGTTCAAAGTGTTACAGATTTAATGGTAAGACCTGGGATGATTAATTTAGATTTTGCTGATGTCGAAACTATAATGAGCTCAATGGGTAAAGCAATGATGGGAACTGGTGAAGCAGAAGGAGAAAACAGAGCAATGGTTGCAACTGAAATGGCTTTGAACAATCCTTTAATTGATGAGTATTCTTTAAAAGGTGCAAAAGGATTACTTGTTAATATAACTGGTGGAAGTGATATTAAATTATTTGAAGTAGACCAAGCAATAAATAAAATTAGAGCAGAAGTTGATCCCGAAGCAGAGTTTATTTCTGGCGCTATCAAAGATGAGAGCATGAATGGTAAAATAAGAGTATCAATAGTTGCTACTGCTTTGGATGGTCACAAAAATGAGTCTAGTACAGTTTTCAATATGGTTGATCGAATACAAAGCAGAAATAACGGGCATTCAGATGGGTTATTTTCTCATAACGCAAAGGTAGAACATAATACTTTTAATTCTATTAGTGGAGCAACAGCTCTAAAATTAGATGAAAAATTTGAAATTAATAATGAAGAAGAGCAAAAATCAATAGTAGATGATCTAGAAGTAAAAAGTCCTGAATTAAAAAGTGATTCAGATTTCAATGGCTTAAACTCAGAAAAAGATATTCCTACTGGAGTTTCCATTGAAAGTGCTTCTTATATTGAAAGCAATTCTGACAATATGCCTGAAAATGAAAAAATGGATTTAGAAATTGAGACTAAAGATGAGGAATTTACACCTAAATTATTTTCAGATGACAATCAAATTGAAGATGAGAAGAATTTAAATGAGCCTGAAGGAATTTATGCTGATCAACTTTTTAATCAAGACTCTAATGAGGAAGAAGATTTTGAGATTCCTGCTTTCTTAAGAAAACAAAAATTTTAATGATCAACTTAAATCATTATGATCAATCTAAATACATCACTGGATTTTTCCCATTTTCCAGTGATGTTGGAAGAAGTAATTAAAATTTGTTCGCCTACAAAAGGCGGTGTTTTTATTGATTGTACTTTTGGTGGTGGAGGTTACTCAAAAAAATTATTAAGATTTTCTAAAACTCAAGTAATAGCCTTAGATCGAGATAAATACATCTTAAAAATTGCAAAAGAGTTGGAAAAAAAATATCCAAATAGATTTTCTTTTTTTCAAAAAAGATTTAGTGAAGTTGATACAGTCATAAAAGACCAATCAGTAGATGTTATTATTTTTGACTTAGGCTTGTCATCTATTCAATTAAACAACTTGACCAGAGGTTTTTCTTTTAAATCTAAAGCAAAATTAGATATGTCAATGGGTTTAAACAATCTATCAGCTGAAGAAGTGGTAAATAACTATAGTGAGCAAAAACTTAAATTAATTATAAAAGTGTTAGGAGAAGAGAAAGATGCGTCGAATATTGCAAGAAATATTATTAAAACAAGATCACTCAAAAAAATTACAAACGTAAACCAATTAGTAGAAATTATTGAAAAAAGCAAAAAAAGAAACTTTAAAAAATCAATAAACCCAAGCACGAAAACATTTCAAGCTTTAAGAATATTCGTTAATAAAGAAATTACAGAACTAATAAAAGGCATAATTAATGCTACCAAGATTTTAAAACCTGGAGGAAAAATTATGGTTTTAAGCTTTCATTCAATCGAAGATAAAATAGTAAAATTTTTTTTTAGTAATTTTGCATCAAGTAGATCTAAACCATCTAGATATTTTCCTGAAACTGAGGAGAATAATTCATCTTTATTCAATAAATATAAAAATCAAATATTCAGACCATCGACTTCAGAAATAAATAAAAACCCACCCTCGCGTTCAGCTAAACTTAGATATGCAATTAGAAATGATAATAAATTCATTTACCCGGACGAATTAGTAAAAAAATTTAAATATTATTTGGACCTAGAAAGCTCTTATGCCTAAAATAAGATTAATAATATCAATTATCATTTTTTCAATTTTATTAGGTGTAACATCGGTAATTAAAACACAAACAAGGATAGTTGAAAAAAAAATTAATAAAGTAGAGAACAAAATTGTATATTTAAAAAAAAATTTGCATGAAACTCAATTAGA
>CACAIN010000007.1 GCA_902532595.1 uncultured Pelagibacteraceae bacterium | reverse complement strand
AAAATTCCACAAATTTTATCTTTTTTGTATAGTAAATCATTAGGCCACTTTATTTTAATATTTTTAGAAAAAGAGTTTGAAACTAATTTTCTTAAAATAAAAGCATTTAAAATTGCAAATTGTTTAAAATTGATTCTTTTTTGATTTATTTCGAAGAAAATTGAAATAAATAAATTTCCTTTTTGGGATATCCATTTTTTACCCATAGTGCCTCTTCCTTTTGTTTGTCTTGTTGATGAAATCAAAGTAGGTCGTGTTTTTCTTTTTTTTATAAGTGTTATAGCAATATCATTTGTACTTTTAACACTTTTATATTTTATTAACTTAATTTTCATTAGCTAACAAATAATGAATTAACCAAACTATTTAAAATTGAAGGATATAAAAAGAAAGTTAATAAAATGCTACAACTTAAAAAAATTGAAACTTGCGCTGCTTTATTTTTCACTGACTCAAAAGTTATAGCACTGTCATCAAAATAAATAGTTTTAATAATTCTTAAATAATAAAAAGCCGATATTACAGTTGTTAATAAACCTATAATTGCTAGGGCATACATCTCTTGTTCTAAAACTGCAGTGAAAACATAAAATTTAGCAAAAAATCCTCCAAGAGGTGGTACTCCAGCTAAAGAGAACAATATTATTAAAAATGAAATAGCTAGAAGAGGATGTTTTTTAGAAATACCTGATAAATCTGAAATATTTTCTTTATATTGACCATCTTTTTTCATTAGATAAAGACAAGAGAAGGCACCAATATTCATGATCACATAAATTGAAATATAAATAATTGCACTTTTATATCCAGATATCACTCCAGTTGCTACTCCTGCTAAAGCATAACCAATATGTCCTATTGAGCTGTAAGCTAAAAGTCTTTTGATATTCTTTTGTACTATTGCAGCAACTGCCCCTAGAATCATAGATGCAATTGAGATAAAAATTATAATTGTTTGCCATTCAAGCAATATATTAGAAAATGGGATAAACATAAATTTTATTAGCAAAGCTAACCCAGCAACTTTTGGTACTACAGCAAAATAACTCGTTATAGATGTGGGTGCTCCTTCATAAACATCTGGGGTCCACATGTGAAATGGTACGGCTGAAATTTTAAACGCTAATCCAACTAAAATAAAGACCATTGCAAATACTGCTCCAATATTTTCTTTGTTAAGTTCGATTGCAATCACATCAAAATTTGTTGAACCAGTAAATCCATATAATAATGAACAGCCATATAATAATAAACCTGATGATAGTGCACTTAAAACAAAATATTTTATACCTGACTCCGATGATCTTAAATTGTCTCTATCAATTGAAGCTAAAATATAAAGAGATAAAGATTGTAATTCTAAACCCATATAAAATAAAATTAAATCATTGGCACTTACCATGAAAAACATACCTAGAATTGATAATAGGATTATTATTGGATATTCAAACTTATCTAGTTTATTCTCAATAATAAAGTTTTTTGAGGAATTTAGAACAAATAAAGAAGAAATTAGAATTAGAATTTTAAAATAATTTGAAAAAGAATCTCTTGTAAAAGAATCTAAAAATATTTTTTCTTCATAATTTGGGTTGTTTAAAATTATAGCCACAGTGAAAATTAAAATTAATGAAGTTAAATTAAATATTAAATTAAAGCTTTTTTTAATAAAAACTCCAAACATTAAAATAGTAAAGATTGATAAAGATAAAAAAATTTCTGGAAGCAATATATTTAAGTTATTAATCATTTGTTACCTTCCATTTAAAGCTAGTTGATAATTATCAATCAAACTGTTTACAGAAACATTAAATGTATCCATTAATGGAGCAGGATAAAATCCAAAAAATATTACAAAAAATGCTAAAGTTCCTAACATTATAATTTCAGATTTGTTTATATCGCTCAAAGTTTCAATTGAAGAGTTTTTTGTAACTCCAAAAATCAATCTTTTTGTAAGCCACAACATATATGCTGCCCCCAAGACTACACCTACCGTTGCCAACATTGCAGCTAAATAACTTTTTTGAAAAGTTCCAGTTAAAATTAAAAATTCACCAAGAAAACCAGTGGTACCTGGTAAACCAAGTGCTGCTAAGGCAAATACTAAAAATAAAAATGAATACTTGGGTAGATAATTTACCAAACCACCATAGGTACTTATTAATCTAGAGTTTAATCTGTCATATAAGACACCAACACACAAAAACAAAGCAGCTGAAATTAATCCATGGCTGATCATTTGATAAATACTTCCCTCAATACCTTGTTTAGTTAATGTAAAAATACCTAGTGTTACATAACCCATATGAGCAACAGATGAATATGCTATTAACTTTTTCATATCTTCCTGCATTAGAGCCACAAGAGAAGTATAAATAATTGCTATAATACTTAAGCTATAAATTAATGGTGTAAAAAATTCTGATGCAAGAGGAAACATAGGTATTGAGAATCTTAAAAAACCATATCCAGCCATTTTTAAAAGAATTGCAGCCAATATAACCGAACCAGCAGTTGGAGCTTCAACATGAGCATCTGGTAGCCAAGTGTGTACAGGCCACATAGGCATTTTAACTGCAAATGAACTTAAAAAAGCTAGCCATAATAAGTTTTGATATTCTTCTGGAATTTGTATTTCGTAGATTTGAGTAATGTCAGTAGTGCCTGTTAACCAATAAATTACTATTATTCCAACTAACATTAAAACAGATCCTAATAAGGTAAAAAGAAAAAATTTAAAAGCTGAATAAACTTTTCTTGAACCTCCCCAAACACCAATAATTAAAAACATTGGTATTAGTCCTCCTTCAAAAAATAAGTAAAATATTACTAAATCTAAAGAACAAAAAACGCCTATCATAAACGTTTCAAGCACTAAAATAGCAATTAAAAACTCTTTAACTCTTTCTTTTACGCTGTTGATACATGAAATAATACATATCGGTGTAATAAAAGTTGTTAAAACAATAAATAAAATAGAAATACCATCGACTCCTAATTTGAATTTAATAAAATCATTTATCCAAGACTTATCCTCTACAAATTGAAAATCTGCTGTATTAACATCTAAAGAATACCATAAAAATAAAGATAATAAAAAAGTAGCTATACTACTGAATAATGAAATATAAATTGAACTAAAATTATTTTTTTTATCTCTTGATAAAAAAATAAAAAGAGAACTTAACAAAGGTAAAAAGATTAGTGTTGATAAAATTGGAAAATTCATATTAATTTAAAATCAAATAAGTTAAAAGAATTGATAACCCTAAAAGCATTACAAAAGCATAATCATAAATAAAACCGGTTTGTAGTTTTCCGGCTTTACTGGAAATAATTTTTATTAGTTTTGAAATTCCATCAGGACCAAACCTATCAATTGTACCTACATCACCTTTTTTCCAGAAGAAAGAACCTATTTTTTTTATTGGGTTTACGAATACTAAATCATATAATTCATCTATATACCATTTATTCAATAAAAAATTGTATAATGGCAAACTAGTATTTTTAAATTCTTCAAGAAATTTAGTATTATAGATATAATAATAAAATGTTAATGGTATCGAAATGACAACTAAAACAGGTGTAATTAACAACAACCACAAAGGTATATGTTCGTGATTGATTTCATTCATAAAGAAAATAGATGCTTGCCAAAAATCTTTACTACTATGACCAATAAAAATTTCTTTAAATAAAAATCCAGCAAACAAGGCGCCTATTCCTAAAAAAAATAATGGTATTAACATTATTATTGGTGATTCATGTGTTTCATTAATTGGAATTTTTTTGTTATTATAAGAACCGTGGAATGTTTTAAAAAATAATCTCCAAGAGTATATTGAAGTTAGAAAAGCAGTAAAAATACCAATTAAAACAGCATAATTTCCCAAAGATGAATTTCTTAAATATGCAAACTCTATAATTGCATCTTTTGAATAAAAACCTGATAAAAATGGAAATCCTGTTAGTGCTAATGTTCCTACCAACATTAAAATGTACGTGAAAGGTAGTTTTTTTCTTATTCCACCCATATTTCTTATGTCTTGCTCGTCTTTAAAAGCATGAATTATAGAACCAGAACCCAAAAATAATAAAGCTTTAAAAAAAGCATGAGTAAATAAATGAAAAATTGCAACATGATAAGCTCCAACACCTGCTGCAAAAAACATATATCCTAATTGACTACAAGTTGAGTATGCTACAATTTTTTTTATATCATTTTGAACTAAAGCAACAGAAGCGGCAAAAACTGCAGTAATCATCCCTACAATAGTGACTACATTTAATGCTACTTGAGAATACTCAAATAAAGGAGAGCATTTAACAACAAGAAATACTCCAGCTGTTACCATTGTGGCAGCATGTATTAGTGCTGAAACTGGTGTGGGCCCTTCCATCGCATCAGGTAACCATGTATGCAGTAAAAATTGTGCAGATTTTCCCATCGCTCCAATAAATAAAAATAAACAAATCAGTGTAATCAAATTTAATTCAAATCCAGAAAATAATAATTTTTTTTCAGCAAATTGAGGTGCAGCTTGGAAAACCTCTTCAAAATTAATACTTCCAAAAAAGAAAAAGATTAAAAATATTCCAACTGCAAGACCAAAATCTCCAATTCTATTTACTATAAAAGCTTTGATAGCTGCATTGTTTGCAGTTTCTTTTTTATACCAAAAACCAATTAATAAATATGAGCATAAACCAACTCCCTCCCAACCAAAAAACAATTGTAAAAAGTTGTCTGAAGCTACTAAAACTAACATTGAAAAAGTAAAAAGTGATAAATAAGACATAAATCTAGGCTTATGTGGATCGTGACTCATGTATCCTATAGAATAGATATGAACTAATGCTGAAACAAAAGTAACAACCACCAACATAACTGAACTTAATGGGTCTATATTAATCGACCAATTAGCTACGAAATCACCAGAGCTAATCCATTCAATAATTTGATAATTGTCATAGTTGCTTTTCTGGATACCGTTCCAAAAAACAATTATAGATAAAATTGCTGAAATACTTACAAGTAAACTAGTAAAAATTTCTGAAAAAAGTTTAGTTATTGATTTGCCTAAATATCCAATTATAGATCCAATTAAAGGAAGAAAAATTATTGCGTATTCCATTCAACCTTTCATTCCATGAATGTCTTCTACTCTTATCGATCCTCTATTTCTGTAATAAACTACAATTATAGCTAGACCTATTGCTGCCTCTGCTGCAGCTACAGTTAAAATAAGCATAGTGAATACCTGGCCCATAATGTCTCCAGAAAATATAGAAAATGAAATTAAGTTTATATTTACTGCTAATAAAATTAATTCAATTGACATTAAAATTACGATCACGTTTTTTCTATTTAAAAAAATACCAATGACTCCCAAAAAGAAAATAATTGCTCCCAAAGATAAATAGTGCCCTAAACCAATCTCAATCATCTATTATTACCCCTTTATTAGACTCTACTTCTTTGAGCTCAATTGCCGATGATGGATTTCTTGAGATTTGTGTAAAATAACTTTGTTTCTTTACTCCTGATCTTTTTCTAAAAGTCAGAAGAATAGCTCCGATCATTGATAAAAGTAAAATGATTCCTGCTAATTGAAAATATAAAATATAATCTGTGTACATTACTAAACCCAATTGATGTGTATTGGAAATATCTGACAAAATTAATGTGCTACTAGACATTAAATTTTCTTTATATTTCCAACCTCCCGCTACAACCAATAATTCTAGAAGAATCAAAATACTCACTATTAACCCTGTTGGTAAGTGGTTTGATTTTTTTCCCACAAACCAAGACTGTTTTTGTTCAGCAACATTAAGCATCATTACAACGAACAAAAATAAAACTGCTACGGCTCCTACATAAACAATTAAAAGTATCATGCCTAAAAATTCTGCACCCACCATAATGAATAAACAGCCAACAGAAATAAAATCTAAAATTAAGAAAAAAACTGAATTAATAGTACTTCTAGAAGTTATTACCATCAAAGAAGAAAAAATCGCTATCACTGAAAAAAAATAAAAGAAAATTGAATGTGCTATCATCTATCTGTATGGTTTATCTAACTTAATATTTTTTGCTAAAACTGACTCCCATCTATCACCATTTTCTAATAACTTTTCTTTATTGTAATAAAGTTCTTCTCTTGTTTCAGTTGCAAACTCAAAGTTAGGTCCTTGAACGATGGCATCGACTGGACAAGACTCTTGGCATAATCCACAATAAATACATTTGAGCATATCAATGTCATATCTTGTAGTTTTTCTGCTACCATCAGCTCTTTCGGTTGACTCAATAGTAATTGCTTGAGCAGGACAAACAGCTTCACATAGTTTGCAAGCAATACATCTCTCTTCTCCACTAGGATATCTTCTTAAAGCATGTTCTCCTCTCATGCGGGGACTTATTGGTCCTTTCTCAAAAGGGTAGTTTATAGTTTTAGATTTTTTGAATAATTCTTTAATTGCCAAATATAATCCAAGAATAAACTCTACAAGAAATATAGTTTTGAATATTCTACTAAGATTCATTAAAAATTTCCTTTGGGTAATTTATCAAAATAAAATAAGAAACTTGCTGTCAAAACTAGGTAAATTAAAGAAAAAGGTAAGAAAATTTTCCAACCTAATCTCATAAGTTGATCGTATCTGTATCTCGGAACGATAGCTTTAATTAATGCAAATAAAAAAAATAAAAATAAGATTTTAAGTATCATCCAAATCGGAGCTGGAACTAAATTTAATGGATAAATGTCAATGATTGGCAACCAACCTCCTAAGAACAGTATTGAACCCATTGCACACATCAAAAGAATATTTGCATATTCTCCAAGCCAAAACATAGCGTACATCATTCCTGAATACTCTGTTTGATAGCCAGCAACTAACTCTGCCTCTGCTTCGGGTAAATCAAAGGGTGGTCGATTGGTTTCCGCAAGTGCAGAAATAAAAAAAACAACAAACATTGGAAAAAGTGGTATCACATACCATAAATCTTTTTGGGCCAATACAATGTCTTTTAAATTTAAAGAACCAACGCACAAAAGTACATTTATGATAATGATTCCTATCGAAACTTCATAAGAAACCATTTGAGCAGCAGATCTAATAGCTCCTAGAAAAGGATATTTTGAATTAGAGGCCCATCCACCCATAATAATTCCGTAAACACCCAACGATGAAACGGCAAATAAATATAAAATACCAACGTTAATATCCGATAATACAAGATCCTCACTCATTGGAATTACAGCCCAAGCAACTAAAGCTAGTGTCATGGTTATGATAGGAGCAAGTATGAAAACAACTTTATTAGCACTTGCTGGAATTATAATCTCTTTAAAAATATACTTTAGAGCATCAGCTAATGTTTGAAAAAGTCCGAAAGGACCAACAACATTTGGACCCCTTCTTTTTTGAACTAAGCCCCATACTCTTCTATCTAACCAAACAATCATAGCTACAGAAACAAGTATTGGAACAAGTAAAAACAGGACTTTATAAACTTCTTGACCTAAAATTTCAAAATATTCTAACATTAGTTATCGGTTCCAGTTTTTTTTGGGCTTTGATTGATCTGACGACACTCACTCATTGTTTTTGATGCACGAGAAATGGAATTGGTATAAAAATAATCTAATTCGTTAATGATAATTTCTTCACTTAGAAAATTAGTTGTTATTTTTTTGTTTTCACTATCTTTATAAAGAGGAAGTTCATTTATTTTGGTGAAATTTGGTATTGAATTTAAAACTTCTTTCCTCAATAAACTAAAATTTGATAAATTTTCAGTTTTAATTAGTTTTTTGATTATTAAATTAAAAATTTTCCAGTCTTCTAACGCTTCCCCAATAGGATAAGAAGCTTTTTTACATTCTTGAACTCTACCTTCTAAATTCTCATACAAACCATTTTGTTCAGTATATGCTGCACTAGGAAGAACTATGTCGGCTATCTCTGCACCTCTATCACCATGGCTTCCTTGATAAATAATAAATTCATCATTTTTTTTAAATTCTAAATTATCTGAACCTAAAAGATATAATAGTTTAAATTCATTGTTGTTTAACTTTTCAAAAAAAGAATAGTTCTTTTCATTCTCTTCAGATAAAATTTTTAGATCTATTAATCCAACTGTTGATGCATTTTGTGGTAAAAAGTTTAATGCATTCCAATCTTTTGTTATAAAATTATTATTCTTTAAAAAATTTTTAATTTCTTCAAAAATATATTTACCGCTTTTAAGACCTAAGGCAGACTCACCAATGATAATAATTGGTTTTTTGGCAGACAATAATTTTTTATAAAATTCAACTTCTTTATTTAATATTTTTTTTATATCTTCTGACTTATTTCCTAAAATAGTATAATCGTATGTGAGATTTCCTGGATTTCCTATAGAGAATATAGGAGTTTTTTTTTGAGCAAAGGCTTTTCTTATTCTAGCATTTACCATGGTGGCTTCATGTCTTGGATTAGTTCCAATTAATAGAATTAAATCAGAGTCCTCTATGCCTCTAATAGAAGAATTAAATATATAATTAATTTTCTCTGTGGAGTTTATATAAATTTTTTTTTCTCTAAATTCTATATTGCTACTATTTAAAACTTTAAATAATTTTTTAAAAGCTAAAGCATTCTCTAGATTAACCATATCGCCAATGTGGCCAGCTATTTCATTAGGTTGTACTGACCTAATTTTATTTAATATAAGATCAATCGCTTCATCCCAGCTAGATTTTTCTAATTTATTATTTTTTTTAATGTATGGAACATCAAGTCTCTGTTTTAAAATACCATCACAAGAATATCTTGTTTTATCGGATATCCACTCTTCATTAATTTCATTGTTAAGTCTTGGTAATATTCTTTTGACCTCCCAATTATAGGTATCAACTCTTATGTTTGAACCAACTGCATCCATTACATCTATACTTTCGGTCTTTTTTAATTCCCAAGGTCTTGCTTCAAAAGCATATGGCTTTGATGTTAAAGCTCCGACAGGACATAAATCTATTACATTTGCAGAGAGTTCTGACTCCATGGCTTTTTCTAAATAAGTAGTGATCTCCATATTCTCACCTCTACCTATAGCTCCTATTTCAGGAACACCTGCTACTTCTGTCGCAAATCTTACACATCTCGTACAGTGAATACACCTAGTCATCTGAGTTTTTATTAAAGGACCCATATACTTTTCTTTAACTTGCCTTTTATTCTCAACAAATCTAGATTTATCTATCCCGTAAAACATTGATTGATCTTGTAAATCACATTCACCTCCTTGATCGCAAACAGGACAATCTAATGGATGGTTAGCCAATAAAAATTCCATTACACCTTTTCTCGCTTTTTCAACAAAAGGAGTATTGGTTTTAATATTCATTCCTTCAGCAGCTGGCATTGCACAAGAAGCAATTGGTTTTGGTGATTTTTCCATTTCGACCAAACACATTCTACAATTTCCTGCTATAGATAATTTTTCATGATAACAAAATCTTGGTATTTCTACGTGTGCAAGTTCACAAGCTTGTAGAACTGTCATGCCTTTTTCGAATTCTATCTCTCTTCCATTAATAATAATTTTAGGCATTTTCATTCTCCAATAAATGTTGATCAACTAAATATGGGTTATCTATTTTTTTCTTTATTAAAGGTTCTTCTCTACAACGGCTTTCTACTTCTTTTCTAAAATGTCTTAATAAACCTTGAACTGGCCACGCAGATCCTTCTCCAAATGCGCAAATTGTATGTCCTTCAATTTGTTTTGTAACATCTGACAATAAATCTATATCACTGTAGGTTGCTTTTCTTTTAGCTACTCTGTCAAGAATCCTCCACATCCAACCCGCTCCTTCTCTACAAGGGGTGCACTGACCACAACTTTCATGCTTATAAAATCTTGCTATTCTTGCCATACAAGAAACAATGTCTTGGTTTTTATTTATTACAACTATACCAGCTGTACCTAATCCACTTTGGTTTTTAATTAAAGAGTCGAAATCCATCGTAATCGTATCACATATTTTTTTTGATAATAACGGCATTGATGAACCACCTGGAATTACTGCTTGAAGATTTTCCCAACCTCCTACTACACCACCAGCATATTTATCTATCAATTCTCGAAGGGGAATGCCCATTTCTTCTTCAACATTACATGGTGAATTTACATTTCCAGAAATACAAAATATTTTAGTTCCAGTATTTTTTGGTTTACCAATTGAAGCAAACCATTTACCTCCTCTTCTTAAAATTGTTGGTACAACTGCTATTGTCTCTACATTGTTAACTATTGTAGGACATCCATATAAACCCACTAATGCTGGAAAAGGAGGTTTTAATCTTGGTTGTCCTTTATTTCCCTCCATGCTCTCTAGTAAAGCTGTTTCTTCACCACAAATATAAGCACCTGCTCCGTAATGAATGTGAATATCAAAATCCCATCCAGACGCACACGCATTTTTTCCTAAAAAGTTTTTTTTATATGCTTGATCAATTGCTTCTTGTAGTCTTTTACCTTCATTATGATATTCTCCCCTGATGTAAATGTAACAAACATGAGCATTCACTGCATAACCAGCTATCAAACAACCTTCAATTAATTTTTGAGGCTCAAACCTTAGTATATCTCTATCTTTACAAGTTCCAGGTTCTGACTCATCTGCATTAATGACTAAGTAGTGTGGTCTAGAACCAACTTCCTTTGGAGCAAATGACCATTTAAGACCAGTAGAAAAACCCGCTCCTCCTCTACCTCTAAGTTCAGAAGTTTTTACCTCATTAATAATCCACTCTCTTCCTTTAGAAATTATATTTTTAGTATCTTGCCAATCATTTCTTTTGATCGCTTTATCAATTTCCCAACCCAATTCATTGTAAAGATTTTTAAAGATTTTATCTTCTGGTTTAAGCATGATTTTTTCCATTTTCTAATTGTTTTTTTTCGGGAGCAGTACTCTTGCGACCTCTGTAAGAACCCGGTTGTAGAGGTTTATCCTTAATTAAAGAATCTATAATTTCTATAGTATTTTTTTCATCAAGATCTTCGTAGTAATCATCATTAATTTGTATAACTGGTCCGCTGACACATGCGCCTAGACACTCTACTTCTACCCAAGAACAGTTGCCATTTTTACTTATTTTGTTTTCATTAGGTGAAATCTTCTCTTTACATAATTTAACAATTTTATCTGCTCCTTGAATAAGACAAGGCGAAGTAGTGCAAACTTGTACAAAATACTTACCTACGGGAGCGAGGTTATACATTGTGTAAAATGTTGCTATTTCATAAACAGAAATGTAAGGCATTGAAAGATATTTTGCTATGTACTTCATAGCTGCCAATGGAATCCAATTATTATTTTGTCTTTGTGCTAAATAAAGGAAAGGCATCACGGCACTCTTTCTATTTTTTTCTGGATATCTTTTTAATATTTCTTCAGCTTTATCTAAATTTTCGTTTGAAAATTTAAATTCTTTTGGTTGTTCGGAATGTACTTGTTTTAAAGTCATCGATCTACCTCGCCAAAAACTATATCTAAAGAACCAAGCACCGCTGGCACATCAGCTAACATATGGCCACGAATTAAATAATCCATTGCTTGAAGATGAGAAAAACCTGGCGCTCTAATTTTGCACCTATAAGGTTTATTGCTTCCATCAGATATTAAATAAACACCAAATTCTCCTTTAGGAGCCTCAACAGCACTATAAACATTGCCCTTAGGCACCCTATAACCCTCAGTAAATAGTTTAAAATGATGAATTAAAGCTTCCATAGATTGTTTTAAATCTTCTCTATTTGGAGGAGATATTTTTCCATCTATTGATTTAACTGGTCCCTTTGGAATTCTTTCTATACATTGTAAAATAATTTTTACACTCTCTCTCATTTCTTCAATTCTACAAAGATAACGGTCATAACAATCACCATTTTTTCCTATTGGGATTTTGAAATCTAAATCTTTATATATTTCGTAAGGTTGAGATTTTCGTAAATCCCATGGAATACCTGATCCTCTTAACATAACTCCTGAAAAGCTATGATCTAACGCTTCTTGTTTAGTTACTAGTCCAATTTCAACATTTCTTTGCTTGAATATACGGTTATCAGTTAACAGACTCTCTAAATCATCTATGATTTTTGGAAAAGATTTACAAAATTTTTCAATATCTACTAATAATTTTAAAGGTATATCCTGATTAACACCTCCTGTTCTAAAATAATTTGCATGCAACCTTGACCCTGAAGCTCTCTCATAAAAAGTCATCAAAGTTTCTCTTTCTTCAAATCCCCATAAAGATGGTGTTAATGCTCCAACATCTAATGCTTGAGTAGTGACATTAAGAATATGACTTAAAATTCTCCCAATTTCACAAAAAATCACTCGAATATATTTTGCACGAATTGGAACTTCAATATTTAACAATTTTTCAGCTGCTAGTGCAAAAGCATGCTCTTGATTCATGGGCGCAACATAATCTAACCTATCAAAATAAGGTAATGCTTGGGTATATGTTTTATGTTCGATAAGTTTTTCCGTTCCTCTGTGAAGTAAACCAATATGTGGATCTGCTTTTTCTACAATTTCTCCATCTAATTCCAATATTAATCGTAAAACACCATGGGCTGCAGGATGTTGAGGTCCAAAATTTAAACTTAAGGATTTAGTCTTTTTTTCCATCTTTATCTAAATTTTTAATTTCTTTAATATAATTTGTCCCTTCCCATGGACTTTCAAAATCAAAATTTCTATAATTTTGTTCAAGTTTAACGGGTTCATAAATAACTTTTTTTTCTTTTTCGCTATACCTAACTTCATTAAAACCTGTTAAAGGAAAGTCTTTTCTTAATGGATGGCCTTTAAAACCATAGTCAGTCAAAATTCTTCTCAGATCTGGATGATTTTTAAATTTTATTCCATACATATCAAAAACTTCTCTCTCCATCCAATTAGCTGATGGAAAAATTTTTGTAATAGAATTTATGATCTGATCTGATTGAAATCTAATTGAAAGTTTTATTCTGTTATTATTTTCGTGAGATAAAAAAAGATAAACTAATTGAAAACGTTTTTCTTCTTCAGGATAATCAACTCCAGCAATATCAACTAATTGCCTAAATCTACATTTTTCATTCGATTTTAAAAATTGTACAACGTCAATTAAATCAGACTCATTGATTTCAATTAAGAATTCATTATTTTCAATTATTGATTTATGAATTTTGCTCGCTAATTCTGAATTAACTAATTTTTCAAGTTTTTTTAAATCTTCTGTTGTCATTATCTTTGTAATGTTCCTTCTCTTCTTATTTTTTTCTGAAGTTGTAAAATACCGTAAAGAAGTGCTTCGGCTGATGGAGGGCACCCTGGAATATAAATATCGACAGGGACAATTTTATCACATCCTCTTACAACTGAGTAAGAATAGTGATAATAACCTCCGCCATTCGCACAGCTTCCCATCGATACAACGTACCTTGGTTCTGGCATCTGATCATAAACTTTTCTAAGAGCGGGAGCCATTTTATTTGTTAAAGTTCCAGCTACAATCATCACATCTGATTGTCTTGGTGAAGCTCTTGGAGCTGCACCAAATCTTTCAAGATCATATCTTGGCATAGAAGTATGCATCATCTCCACGGCGCAACAAGCAAGACCAAAAGTCATCCAGTGCAAAGAACCGGTCCTAGCCCAATTAATTAAATTTTCAGAAGATGTAGTTATAAAACCTTTTTCAGCAAAATCTTTTGCTAAATCTTTAAATTCTTCAGGTATTTCTTTTTGTTTTTTAGAAAATGTGTCAAAGTTTACTCCCATTCTAAAGCTCCTTTCTTCCATTCATAAATAAATCCAACAGTTAAAATACCCAAGAAAACCATCATTGACCAAAACCCAAGAGCTCCTAAGCTACCTAGAGATATTGCCCAAGGAAAAAGAAATGCTATTTCTAAATCAAATATGATGAATAAAATTGCTACTAAATAAAACCTTACGTCAAATTCCATTCTAGAGTCGTCAAAAGCCTCAAAACCACATTCGTATGCTGATAATTTCTCTGGATCAGGATTAGAGGGTGATACTAAAAAATTTGCAACGATAAAACCAATGCTTAAAAATAAAGCAATAAATAAAAAAATTATTATAGAAAGATAGTCAGTTAAAAAATTGTATATCATGTTTAATCAATACCTACCCTAATGCATACAGCTTAGGGATTCTTATATTAATTGTTGATTCATATATAACACCTAAAATAAAATTCGTACAGGATACATTATGACACTGTTATTGATTTTAGATGAAAATGATTATCATGTAGTGGCGGGAGTGACGGGACTCGAACCCGCGACCTCCTGCGTGACAGGCAGGCGCTCTAACCAACTGAGCTACACCCCCACAATATTTAATGGTGGGCGGTAAAGGACTCGAACCTATGACCCTCTCGGTGTAAACGAGATGCTCTACCAACTGAGCTAACCGCCCCAATTAAATAAAATCGACATATACAATAAATAATTTATAAAGTAAAAAAGTATTTAATTTTCGATAAATACCAGTAATATTGGAAAATTATGATTTTAAGCTGTAATTCATGTGAAAAAAAATTTGTTGTTCCGGATAACGCTATCAGTGCTACTGGGAGATTGGTGCAATGTAGTTCTTGCGGTAATAAATGGACTCAATTTCCAATTAATCAAAAAATTGAACCAAAAGAAAAAATCTCTAAAATCAAATCTCCACCAAAGAAAATACAAACCTTTGCTAAAAAAACTAAAAGAAAAATTAAAAAAAAAACAGGACCAAATTTATATTCACCAGAATATTTAGCAAAAAAACATGGTATTAAACTTGATTCAAAAATAGTTACAAAAGACAAAATAACTAGAAATGAGACAAAAGTTAGTTTAGGATTTTATTACTCTTTAATAATTTGGATCGTAATTATAATATTTATTTTGAGGTTGGTATATTTTGCTCAAGATATTATTGTAGAACAACTTCCTGTTTCAGCAATCTACATTGATTACTTATTTGAATCTATTAGAAATATAAAAGATATTATTCTAAATTTCTTTGTAAGTTATTAAATATCATTCTAGATCTTTAATATTTATAAAATTGTCTGATAAAGTTGGATTATTCTTTTTGATTTCTTGAAAAAAATTCCAAGCTAAAACAACAATTTTATTATTTTTATTCTTAATCTCATTTTTATTTTTGATAGGAATTTTTACACCAGGAACAAATTTGTTATGTTTTAATTTATTATCCTCAACAATAAAATCTATTTCTTTTGTAACACCAAAAAAATTTAATGCGGTTGTAGCTTTAGCTGGTGCACCATAACCAATAACCAAATTATTATCTCTTTTCAATTTTCTAAGATTTTTAATAATATTTTCTCTGATTTTATAAACTTTTTTTCCAAAATTTTGATAAGTTTGAAATTTTTTAATTCCAAATTTTTCTTCATCTTTGAGAATTTTTTTTACACTATTTTCTACTTTAGCTTTTTGGTCTTTTTTAATATAAATTCTTAATGAACCTCCATGTGTATTTATTATCTCCGATCTAAATATTCTAACGTTAAATTGATTAAAAAAATTTACTAAAGAAGTTAAAGACCAATAATTGTAATGTTCATGATAAATATTATCAAAAGTTAAATCTTTTAATGTATTTAACAAATATTGAATTTCTATAATAATTGTTCCATTTTTTCCTAATAATTTAAGCATACACTCCACCATTTCTTTTAATTTGTCAGAGTGCGCAAAAACATTGGAGGCTAAAATTAAATCAGCATTCTTCTTAATCTTCTTTAAGTTTTTCTTTTCTAAAAAACCATTAAAAGTTTTAATTTTATTTTTATTTGCTAATTTAGCTAAGTTTTTAGCTGGCTCTATACCAAGAATATTTTTGTATCCCATTTCTAAAAAAGGTTTTAAGGCAACTCCGTCATTACTGCCTATATCTATAATGAGTGATTTTTTTTTATTGAGTTTTAAATCTTTTGCATATTTTTTTGCTGCATTTACGAAATGATTTCTAAATAATTTTGAAGTTGATGATGTGTAAAGATAATTGGAAAACATTTTTTTAGGATCAACCGCAACAGAAAGTTGACAGTTATGACATTTGTCGCAATAATTTACCTCTAAAGGATATAACTCACATTTTTCATTAGCCTTTCTAAGTAAATTATTTGCTAACGGTTGATAACCTAAAGAAACTACTCTTTTCAGATTTGTATTACCGCATGATCTACAATCAAATTTGTAATACTTGAGTAATAAATTCTTTTCTTTTTCATCAACAAATACATGTTTTATAGTATGGGTTATTCCATAGTTATTGTGATCTCTTTCGCCTCTAACTAAATTCAAAAAAGTTGTATCTTTAGTGAAAATCATTGTGTGAGCTACATTGGGTTTAATTATGGAGAGTTGCCCTTCATTAACTACTTGTGTAATTTTTGATGAGTTGGGATTTATTATATCTTGAAAAACTTCTATAATTTGTCCTTTTGTAAATAAACATTTTTGTTCTTGTTGAGGGTGATAGTGATTAGCTCTAATTGTCCCTTTCTTAGAGTCTATAACGCCAATTAAATTAATTGGTTCTGTTAATTCATGATTGCTAATTTTACCTCTTTTATCGACAAATAGATTATCTCCATCTCTAACATGTTCTAAATCTTTTATTAAATCTTGCTTCGACCATTTTCCAATCATTTCCTTGATGCTTTCATCTAAACCATATAAAAATTTAAATCCCGAATTTAAAATTTTTTTATTAGATAATGAAAATCCTAAATTAGGAATCTCATCATTCGTTTCTCTTAGTGTTATTTTAGGATTGTGTTTTTTACAAATTTCAGCGACTTCTTTTACAGTTAAAGTATCCTTAGTTAAATTAAATATTTCTGAAACCAAGTCATCTCTTTCTTCTATAAACTTAAAGCATCTTGCTACATCAATTAAAGGTACTAAACTTTTTACCTGTCTTCCTCCTGAAAACAATTTTAGTGTGCCATTTTGTGATGCAATTTTTGAAAATAAATTTGGCATTATGTCAATTCTAGTTGTATCGGTTGAATATCCATATACAGAGCCAAGCCTTAAAATCACATAGTTTTTTCCAGACTCTTTAAGTTGTTTTTCATTAATTGCTTTGGATGAGGAATAAGATAAAACGGGCTTAGTTTCTTCATCCTCTTTTATATCATTTTTAACTTTCTCTATACCCTCGTAAACAACATGAGTTGAAGGAAAGATTATTTTACATTTGTCGCTAATAGAGTCTAAAATATTTTGAGTTCCTTTTTCTCCAACCAATTTTATTTTTTCATCTTGATTTGAGGTTGACTCACTTTTAGTTCTTGGAACTTGAGTTATTCCTGCTAAATGGTGAACTACATCAGCATCTTTAAAATATTTATTTACAAGTTCTTTATCTAAAATATCACCATGAATAAATTCCATGTTCCAATTTCGTATTTGGTTAACTCTTTCTGAAATAAACCTATTGTCAATTACTGTAATTTTATGATGCCAACTAACACCAGAATAAATTTTACAGAGCTCTGTGCCTATATATCCTAGTCCGCCAGTTATTATGATTTTTTTGATCATACGAATATGTATTTACATTTACTTATATTAATTTTTATTATAACTCAATTATGATGAATATCTATGACTGCTTTATGTATTTTGATGAAGATCTGTTATTAGATCTAAGACTAAATACATTGAACAAATATGTTAAAAAATTTGTTATTACAGAAGCCACGTATACACACAATGGTTCTAAAAAAGAATTAAAGTTTGATATTGCTAATTTTAAAAAATTTCAAGACAAAATTACTTATATAGTGGTCGATGAGCCACCTCCAAATATATTAAGTTTAAAAAAAAATGAACCTAAACATGTTAGAGGTGAAAAATTGATTTTAAATGGAATGGCTAGAGATTATTTCCAAAGAGAAAATCTCTATAAAGGTCTTACAAAAACTCAGGAAAATGATTTAATCATGATTAGTGACCTTGATGAAATTCCTAATTTAAAAAATTTAAACCTTTCAAAAATAAATAATCAAATAATCATTTTTGAACAAAAAATGTTTTATTACAAATTGAATTTATTTTATGAAGATTTTAAATGGTTAGGCACTAAAGCAACTAAGAAAAAAAATTTTTTATCACCACAATGGCTTCGAAATATAAAAGGAAAAAAATATCCTAAATGGAGACTTGATACTATATTTTCAAAAAAAAAATATTCTAATTTATCATTTGTTAAAGATGGCGGATGGCACTTTACATGTCTTAGAACTCCTGAAGAGCTTGAAAAAAAACTTCTCAATTTTGCTCATCATTATGAATATGAAGAAAGTGGATTAAAAATTACCGATTTAAAAAAACTAATTTCTGAAAAAAGAGTAATGTACGATCATAATACTGATAAAAAAGGATACAAATGGTCAGGCAAATCAACTTTAAAGAAAATAGATAATAGATATCTCCCAAGTCATATATCTTTAAATTATGATAAATATAAAGATTGGTTAGATTGAATTCTTAATGTGTACTTAACTCTTCTTTTGATTTTGTTTTATTAGAAATCTGGTCTACTTCAACCCATTCCACTCTTTTTAAAGGTTTAGTTAGTGCAGTTTTTAAAACTTCATCTACATTTTTAACAGTTATAATTTCCATTGCTTCTAAGATAGTTTTTGGAACTTCGACTAAATCTTTTTTATTTTCAAAAGGTATTAAAACTTTTTTTATACCTGCTCTATGTGCAGCTAATAATTTTTCTTTTAATCCTCCTATTGGAAGAATAACCCCTCTTAAAGTTATTTCTCCTGTCATTGCAACATTTTTATCAACTGGTATTTCAGTAATAGCAGAAATTATCGAAGTTATCATACCTACTCCAGCTGAAGGACCATCCTTTGGTGTTGCGCCTTCAGGTACGTGTATATGAAAATCTTTTTTATCAAAAATAGGTGGAATTATTCCAAACTCTAAACTTTTAGATCTAATATATGATTTAGCTGCTTTAACAGACTCTTGCATTACATCGCCTAATTTCCCAGTGATCTGCATTTTTCCTTTACCTGGCATAACAGCTGATTCAATTTTTAAAATTTCGCCACCAACTTCTGTCCATGCTAGCCCAGTAACTACTCCTATTCTATTTTCTTTTTCAATTTCATCATGATTAAACTTTTGAACACCTAGTAATTCTTTCATGTCATCTTCTTTTATTGGATTGTGAATTTTTTCGTTATTATCAATTTTCTTCACAAGTTTTCTTGCAACTTTCGAGATTTCTCTCTCAAGATTTCTCACCCCAGATTCTCTTGTATAATGTCTTATAATTTTTCTAATAACATTTTCATCAATGCTCCATTCATCTTTTTTTAAACCATTGTTTTCACTTTGTTTTGGTATTAAATATTTTTGGGATATATTTACTTTCTCATCTTCGGTGTATCCAGATAATCTGATTACTTCCATTCTGTCTAATAAAGGAGGTAAAATATTAAGTGTGTTTGCTGTTGTCACAAACATTACATCTGAAAGATCGTAATCAACCTCTAAGTAATGATCATTAAATTCTTTGTTTTGTTCTGGATCAAGAGCTTCTAATAACGCAGAAGAGGGATCTCCTCTATAATCGTTTCCAACTTTATCTATTTCATCTAATAAGAAAAGAGGATTTTTAGTACCAGCTTTTTTCATCATTTGAATAATCTTACCTGGTAAAGATCCTATATAAGTTCTTCTATGACCTCTTATTTCAGCTTCGTCTCTAGTGCCTCCTAAAGACATTCTAATAAACTTTCTATTAGTGGCTTTCGCTATAGATTTTCCAAGAGATGTTTTACCAACACCAGGTGGGCCCACTAAACATAAGATTGGTCCTTTCATTTTTTGAATTCTTTTTTGAACAGCTAAAAATTCTATTATTCTCTCTTTAACTTTTTCTAAACCATAATGATCTTCATCTAATATTTTTTGAGCATTATTTAAATCAGTATTAATCTTTGATTTATTTGACCATGGTAATTCTGTCATCCAATCCAAATAATTTCTTACAACTGTAGCTTCGGCTGACATTGGGCTCATGGATTTTAATTTCTTTAATTCAGATAAACATTTTTCCTTAGCTAATTTTGGCATTTTTGCGTTAGTAATAGCTTTAGATAAACTCGTTAATTCATCTTTTCCTTCATCAATTTCACCAAGTTCTTTTTGTATAGCTTTTAGTTGCTCATTTAAATAATACTCTCTCTGAGTTTTTTCCATTTGGTTTTTTACTCTACCTCTAATCTTTTTTTCAACTGACAAGACGCTAGATTCTTTTTCTATAAAAGAATAAATTTTTTCTAATTTCTTCTTTAAGTCAATTGTTTCTAATAATTCTTGCTTTTGAAAAATTTGGATGTTTAGATTTGACGAAATATTGTTTGCTATTTGTGAAGCATTTTTTAAATTTTTTAAATTATTTGTTGTTTCGTTTAAATCTTTTTTGCTTAAGATCATCAGCTTCTCATATTTTTTTATTAAGCCAATAGCAAAAACATCAAGGTCTTTTGAAACATTTTCATCGTCTTTAATTTCTATCTCACACTTTAAAGATTTATCATCCTCGTTATTGTCATGTTTTAATATTTTAACTCTTTTCTCACCTTCAACTAAAACTTTTACTGTCCCGTCTGGTAACTTAAGTAATTGAAGAACTTTGCTCAAACAACCATATCCATAAAGATCTTTATCTTGAGGATCATCGATTTCAGAGTTTTTTTGAGTAACTAAAACTACTGACTTATCTGACTTCATTGAATCTTGTAGGGCTTTAATAGATTTTTCTCTCCCAACAAATAAAGGTACGACCATTGAAGGGAAAATAACAATATCTCTCAAAGGTAAAAGCGGTTTTATTAAAGAAGTTTTCATTTAAGCTTAATATGGTTATTTATATGTATATTTCAAGAAACAAAATAGCAATCAAGCTACTGATGTTGATTGTTTTTTGCCAAAAGTAATAATAGGATCAGAAATACCATTTACAGAAGGTTTATCAATTGTAACTTTTATCACATCCTCCATGTCAGGTAATTCAAACATTGTTTTAAGCAAAATACTTTCTAATATCGACCTTAAACCTCTAGCGCCAGTCTTTTTAGAGATTGCTTTCTTAGCTATTTCAGATATTGCTTCATCTTTAAATTCAAGACTGACATTTTCAAATTCAAAAAGTCTTTGATATTGTTTGATTAAAGAATTTTTAGGCTCTTTTAAAATTTTAACCAATGATTTTTCGTCAAGATCATCCAGCGTAGCGATAATCGGCATTCTTCCAATAAATTCCGGGATCAATCCATACTTTATTAAATCTTCAGGCTCTAATTGTTTCATAATTTCAGATAAGGGTTTTTCTTTATAATTCTTCACCTTTGCACCAAAACCAATAGAGCTGCCTTTTCCTCTGCTTTCAATCAATTTATCCAATCCTGCAAACGCACCTCCACAAACAAATAATATATTAGTTGTATCAACTTGCAGAAATTCTTGCTGAGGATGCTTCCTGCCTCCTTGAGGCGGAACACTTGCAATAGTTCCTTCCATAATTTTTAGTAAAGCTTGTTGTACTCCTTCACCTGAAACATCTCTCGTAATAGATGGGTTTTCAGATTTTCTACTAATTTTGTCAACTTCATCAATATAAACAATTCCTCTTTGTGCTTTTTCAACATTATAATCTGCCGCCTGTAAAAGTTTTAAAATAATATTTTCCACATCTTCACCAACATAACCTGCTTCGGTTAATGTTGTTGCGTCAGCCATTGTAAATGGAACATCCAAAATTCTTGCTAATGTTTGAGCTAATAAAGTTTTACCACAACCTGTGGGGCCAACTAAAAGTATATTAGATTTTGATAGCTCTATTTCTTTGTTGCTTTTAGTTTCATGATTTAATCTTTTATAATGATTATGTACAGCAACAGATAAAATTTCTTTAGCAAATTTCTGACCAATAACATAGTCGTCTAAAACTTTACAAATTTCTTTAGGAGTTGGAACTCCATCTTGATGTTTTACTAAAGAGCTTTTATTTTCCTCTTTAATAATATCCATACAGAGTTCTACACACTCATCACAAATGAAAACAGTTGGGCCTGCAATAAGTTTTCTCACTTCGTGTTGGCTTTTTCCACAAAAAGAGCAATAAAGAATATTTTTGTTATTTTTTTCAGTCATAACGAATCAATTAATCTATAATAGATGTCTCTAATAATCTTATCAAGCTGAAGTTGTAAACAAGTCTATATCTTGTGGTTTACTTCCTCTTCTCTACAACAGAGTCAATAAGACCAAATTTTTTAGCTTCATCAGCTGTCATAAAATTATCTCGCTCTAAAGCTTTAGCAATTTCATTTGCTGATTTACCTGTATGTTTAGAATATATATTGTTTAATCTTTCTTTCAGAGAAAGAATTTCTTTGGCGTGAATTTGTATGTCCGTTGCTTGGCCTTGAAATCCTGCAGAAGGTTGATGAACCATAATTCTTGAATTTGGTAATGAATATCTTTTGCCCTTTTCACCTGCAGCCAATAAAAAAGATCCCATTGAAGATGCTTGACCAATACATAAAGTGGAAACAGGTGAATTAATGTATTGCATAGTATCATAAATACCTAAGCCCGCAGTTACTAATCCTCCAGGACTATTAATATAAAAATTAATTTCTTTGTTTGGGTTCTCTGACTCTAAAAATAAAAGTTGAGCTGTTACTAAAGATGCAACTGAGTCATTTACTGGTCCAACTAGAAAAACTATTCTTTCTTTTAAGAGCCTTGAATATATATCATATGCTCTCTCTCCTTTGCTTGTCTGTTCAACAACCATTGGGATAAGATTGTTCATTTCTGCTTCATAATCGCGACTCATAGAACGATTTATACAACTATTGATTACTTTTTACTAATTTTTTTTGATTTTACTTTATTTTTATCTAGAGATTTAGTTTTTTGACTATCCGTTTGTTCTGTATTTGGTTTGTTAAATTCAGATATAATTTTCTCAGCCTCTTTTGTATTAATATCTTTAATCTCAAGTCTAATTTTCGATTTAATCAAAGTAATAATTTTTTCTTCATAAATAGAACCTTTTAAACTTTGAGATGCGCTAGGATTTTTTTGATAATAATCTAGTACCATTTTTTCCTGCCCAGGCATTGTTTTTATTTGTTTTTGAATTTCAGCTCTTACTTCATCATCAGAAACTTTTAAGTTATTTTTTTCTCCATATTCATTAAGAAGTAATCCTAATTTAATTCTGGATTTTGCAATCTTTTCATTATTTATTTTATGTTTTTCTTTTTCTGTGTCTTTTAAATTTTTTGTCATCATTGAAATTTCTTGATCTATTAAATTTTTTGGAAGATTTAATTCATGATTTTTTTCTATTTGATCTAATATTTCTTTTTTTGTAATAGCGTTTAATGCTTGCAAATATTGATTTGAAATTTGATTTTCAATTAACTTTTTCAAATCATTGAGATCTTTAGCTCCCAAAGTTTTAGCAAAATTATCATCAATCTTATTTTCCTTAGCTTTCTTTATATTTAAAATTTTACACTCAAATTTTGTTTTTTTATTTGCTAATTCTTTTTTTGGGTGATTTGCCGGTAGTGTTGCATCCAAATTTTTTATATCATTTTTCTTAACACCAACTAACTGCTCATCAAAACCTTTTAAAAATAAGTCTTTTCCAAGTTCTAACTGAACACCTTTTCCTTCACTACCTTCAAACTTATTTCCATCAGCTGTAGCCGAGTAATCAAATACAACTTGATCACCAATTTTTGCTTTTTCATTTTCTTTCTTATCCTCAAATTGTTTGTTGTGATTAGATAATTCTTTTAATTTTTCGTTAATTATTTTGTCCTCAATTTTGATCTTATATTCAACTGCTTTATACTTATCGAAAGATTTTAGATTAATATCTGGCAATGAATCTATTTGTAATTCATAATTTAAGTCTTTTCCCTCACCAAAAGTTTTCAAATCTATCTTTGGCTGGCCTGCAACTTTTATTTTTTTTTCTTCAATAGCTTTTGTAGAGGTTTCTCTTAGAATCTTATCTATCACTTCTCCATAAACAGATTTTCCAAACTGACTTTTAATTACTGAAGTTGGAACTTTGCCTGTTCTAAAACCTTTTAATGAAACTTCTTTTTTTAATTCATTAAGCCTTTCATCCATTTTATTTTGGATTGTTTTTTTATCAACTATCACTGATAAAATTGTTCTAAGACCTTTTTTTGACTGTACTTCTACTTTCATAATTTTATTTTGGTGGGCAAGAAGAGACTCGAACTCTTAAGCCTTGCGGCACTGGTTTCTAAGACCAGCGCGTATACCAATTCCGCCACTTGCCCAAATTGTAATCGTTGTTTTATATATCAATTTAATTTTTTGTTAAACGATAAAGTCGAATATAAACTAATGTATAAATTACAATTAAAGAAAAAAACCAATACTTACAAATTAGGCTATTATCAGCAAAATATATACTAGGTACCACTAAGGTAAAAAAAATAGAATTAATAATTATAGAGTTAATATAATTGCCTTTATCTGCTCCAAATATCTGAGAAACTTTTATAAAAGAAAGCATGTGTAAGTGCTTATTGTCTGGAAGTACTGGTGATTTTTTTTGATAAACTTTTCTAATAAATGAAAAGAAAACTTCAAAAAATAGATAGGACAATAAAATACAAAGGAAAAATGACGAAATATGTGAATTTAAATTGTCAGTGACAATTGTGTTTAGAGCAACTAGAGATCCGAATAAATATGCTCCACTATCACCAAGAAACATTTTAGCTTTGGGAAAATTAAAAAGAAGAAAAGAAATCAAAATAATAATTTGTGCAGTTAAAAAAAATGAAAATTGAAGTTGATTACTATTTAAATTTATAAATAATAAAAAACTATTAATAATTATTAAATTAATTGTTAAAAGACCATTAAAACCGTCAATTAAGTTAGCTCCATTTACTATAAATAAAAAACATAAAAGTACAAATATAGTTGAAAAAATTTTATTTTCT
>CACAIN010000006.1 GCA_902532595.1 uncultured Pelagibacteraceae bacterium | reverse complement strand
AGTTATAACCTGGTTTCTGCTGGAGTAGTCAATAAGGATAATAAATTAGTAGGAATGATTACTGCAGATGATGTTGTTACAGTAGTTCAAGAAGAAGCCGAGGAAGATGCTTTAAGATTAGCTGGTGTTGGCGATGAAGAAATTACAGATAGCGTTATCGTTAAAACAAAAAGAAGATTTAATTGGTTATTATTAAATTTATTTACTGCATTGTTAGCAACATGGGTAATAAGTAACTTTGGTGCCTCCATAGAGCAAATGGTTGCATTAGCTTTTTTAATGCCCATTGTAGCTTCTATGGGAGGAAATGCAGGTATGCAAACTTTAGCTGTAACTATTAGAGCTATAGCAAAAAAAGAATTATCAACAAGCAATTTTAATAGGGTTGTAGCCAAAGAATTTATTATTGGAATTTTAAATGGAGTAATTTTTGCAATTATCACTGCTGTGATCGTACATCTTTGGTTTAAAGAAATTAACTTATCCTTATTGATTGGTGTTTCAATGATTTTAAACATGATAGTTGCAGGTTTATTTGGAATATTGGTTCCTGTTTCATTAAAAAAAATGAATATTGATCCTGCATTAGCTTCAAGTGTATTTGTAACAACAATAACAGATGTTATAGGATTTTTGTCTTTTTTAGGTTTAGGATCATATTATTTTTTAAACTAAATATTATCAATTAATCGAACATTATTTAAATAATAAGCAACAAAAATTTTAAATTTTTCTTTTTTATTTTTAGGTTTTTTAAGAGTATTTAAATTAAAAAATTCAATGTAATCAACATTTTTAACTCCTAATTTAATTAAATTCTTTTTTATATTTATAATATCAATATTATATAATTCTCTTTTAATTAATTTCTTTATATTTCTTAAATAAGAATAAACGTTTGAAGCTGTATTAAATTGATTTTTATTTAAATTATTATTTCTTGTAGAGCATACTACTCCATTTTTTTCTCTTATTATCTTACAAGGAACTATCTTAGTATTTATTTTTCTTTTTAAAATATGTTTATTTATTAGATATAATTGTTGAAAATCTTTAACCCCAAGAAATATATATTTAGGATTTATTATTTCCAAAAATCTATTTACAACATTCAAAACTCCTTCAAAATGACCTTTTCTTGATTTTCCACATAGTTTTTTTGAGAATTTATCTATAAATATTTTATTTCTTGGACGAAAAGAAAAAATATCTTTATGAGTCGGCAAGTAAATAAAATCAACTTTTAAACGTTTTAACAAAGCTAAATCCTTTTTAAGATTACGGGGGTAGGTAGTAAAATCTTTTTTTCTATTAAATTGTTTTGGATTAACAAAAATTGAAACTAGGTTTTTACCTTTAAAAGTTTTCGATTTTTTAATTAATGATATATGACCTTTGTGCAAACCTCCCATTGTAGGCACAAAGGATATGTTTTTTATATTTAAAATCTCTTTTTGTAGTTTATGTTTACTTTTAAATATTTTCATTTGTTCATTGCAATGATAATAACTATTATAAGAATCATATGATAAAACAAGCAATTATTCCGTTAGCCGGATTAGGTACTCGAATGCTTCCTCTAACCAGTGTTATGGCAAAGGAACTTATGCCAATAAATGGGAGACCTAATTTAGAATATATATTAGATGAATGTTTAGATGCCGGTGTGAAAGAATTCATACTCATTATTTCAAAAAATAAATTATCTATAAAGAAATATTTTTTTAATGATGCTTTTTATAAAAAAATTATTAAAAAAAAAAAAGATAAAAGAATAATTGAAGAATATAAAAAAATAAAAAAGTATCGAAAGATGATCAAATTTGTTTATCAAAATAAACCCAGAGGCACAGGTGATGCAGTTTTAAAATGCCAGAGATTTATTAAAAGTAAATTCTTTTTAATGCTTTTACCTGATGATTTAATTATAAAAAAAAACTGCTCAAAAGAAATGATTAGATTACATAAAATTACGAAAGGATCTATTATTGCTACAAAAAGAATAAAAAGACAAACTGTATCAAGATGGGGAATTTTATCATTTAAAAATAAGAAAAAAACTTATTTTCAAATTAAAGATGTTATAGAAAAGCCAAGTATCAAAAAAGCGCCATCAAATTTTGCAATTATAGGAAGATATATTTTAACTTCAAAAATATTTGGTGAAATAAAGAAATTAAAACCAGGCCATGGAGGAGAGATCCATATCACTGATGCAATTAAAAATCTGATTTATAATGATAACAAATTTTATGGAAATATTTTTAAAGGTAAATATTTAGATTGTGGAACATTAAGTGGATATATGGATTCTTGCGCACAAATTTACAAAGGTAAAAAATGAAATTATGTATGATAGGTACTGGTTATGTCGGTTTAGTTAGCGGGACTTGTTTTGCTGATATTGGTAATCAAGTTATTTGTGTTGATAAAGATAAAAATAAAATTTTTAAACTTAATTCAGGAATTTCACCAATTTATGAGCCTGGATTAGATGAACTCATAAAAAAAAATTATTCAGCAAAAAGACTATCTTTTACTACAGACATTAAGTCTGCAGTTAATTCTTCTGATATAATCTTTATTTGTGTAGGAACTCCAACTAAGAAAAGATCAATTAATGTAGATTTGTCTTTTGTATATAAATGCACAAAAGAAATATTAAAATACACAAAAAAAAAAAAGATTCTTGTTACTAAGTCTACTGTTCCAATTGGTACAGGAGATCAAATTGAAAAAATTTTAAGAATAAAAAAGAAACTTTTCACAGTAATTTCTAATCCAGAATTTCTTAGGGAGGGTGAAGCTATCCGAGATTTTAGATATCCAGACAGAATAGTTGTTGGATCAAATGATAAAAAGATTTTTAATCAAATGAGAAAACTTTATTCACCATTAATTAATAAAGGAGCAAAATTTTTTACCACAACTAGGAAAGGTGCTGAGCTTATTAAATATGCCTCAAATGCATTTCTTGCTACAAAAATTACATTTATTAATGAATTAGCAAATTTGTGTGAAAAATCAGGAATAAATATTGAGGATATTTCTCTAGGAATGGGTTCTGACAGTAGAATTGGAAGCAGGTTTTTACGAGCTGGACCTGCTTATGGAGGCTCATGTTTTCCAAAAGATACAAAAGGTTTAATATCTGCGGCTGATAAATATAAAGTTAATCTGTCTGTAGTTAAATCTGTAATTAAATCTAATCATGATCGAGTTAATCTACTAACTTATAAAATACATAAAATTCTTGGCTCAAATTTAAAAGATAAAAAAATTTCATTTTTAGGTGTTACATTTAAACCAAATACAGATGATATGAGAGATTCTACAAGCTTAAAAATGATTCCTTATTTAAGCAAGAAAGGAGCTATAATTAATTACTACGATCCATCAGGTGAAAAAAATGAATTTAGAAAAATTAAAAATTGTTCTTATAAAAATAATATAAAAAATAATTGCAATAATTCTGATCTAATTATTCTACTTACAGAGTGGGATGAATTTAAAACAATTGATTTCAAAAAAATAGTTAAAAATAATAAATTTAAAGTTTACGATCTAAGAAATCTTTATAACCCTGAAGAAATGAAAAGAAATAAAATTAAATATTATTCAGTAGGTAGACCTAATACTAAATAAGTTCAAAAATTGCGTCAACTTCAACAGAAACACCTAAAGGTAGGCTATTTGAACTGACAGCAGCTCGTGTATGTTCACCATTTTTATCAAAAATTTTTGAAATTATATCAGATGCTCCATTAATAACTTTAGGTTGTTCTGTAAAATCATCACTAGAATTAACATATCCTGTCAACTTTACACATGATTTTACTTTTGATAGATCATTATCACAGGCTTTTTTAACTTGTGAAATTATAGCTAAACCGCATCTTTTTGCAGCTTCATAACCTTGATTCACATCTAAGTCTTTACCTACTTTTCCCTTAATAAGATCACCTTTATCATTTATTGATATTTGTCCTGATATATAAAGTAAATTTCCAACAATTTTACTGGCTACATAAGCACCAACAGGATCTTTTGGATCAGGTAATTTTATATCTAATTTTTTAATTTTTTCTTCTATTGACACTATTTTTTCTTTATTTTTTCTTCAATGGCAGATTTGATATTTTTGTAACTTTGATCCAGAGTTTTATTCTTTGCACTGAATGCTTTCATTTTTTTCATACCTTTTCCAACAAAATTACATTTTGCTTTTAATTTACTTAAAGGAGTGTCACACTTAATTTCATCTGCATTAACTGCGTAGGAGCTAAAAATTAATACAATAAAAATATATAATATTTTATTCATTTGGCTCTTTTTTTCTTTTTAGTTTTATCATATTCTTTTCTTTTTTCTATTAATATTAAAGCTTCTTCCATAGTTAGTTCATTTGGATCTTTCTCTTCAGGAATAGTAGCATTTAATGATTTATATTTAATGTAAGGTCCAAACTGACCTTTCATCACTCTAACAGGTTTTTTATCTTCAGGATGTTCACCCAGATCTTTAATCATAGATGAAGATATACGACCTGGTTTTGCTTCAGCGATCATTGTAATAGCTCGATTAATACCAATAGTAAAAATTTCTTCAACGTTTTCTAATCTTGCTGACTTATTTTCACATTTTAGATATGGACCAAACCTACCTGAGTTTAATGTTATATCTTTTCCTGTATCGGGATGTTGTCCTAAAATTTTTGGAAGTGAACAAAGAAATTTTGCTTGTTCTAAATTTACATTATCAACCTCAATTCCTTTTGGAATCGACACATTTTTAAGATGATCATTTTCTTTTTGTTTTTTCTTTCTACCTTTTTTCGGAACCTCTTCAACATTTTCTAATTCTTTTTCGTATTGCAAATAAGGACCAAATCTTCCATTTTTTAGATATATATCTTTACCATAATCATTTTGTCCTATTAGTTTTGGTTCAGCTAAATTATATTGAGCAGCAGCTTTTGCTTTTGATAATGGTCTTGTAAATTTACATTCTGGATAATTAGAACAACCTATAAATGCTCCACCTCTAAAACTATTTTTAAGACTTAATTCACCGTTAGAACATAATTTACATTTTCTATCTATAGTATCATTAGAATCTCTATCAAATATAAGAGCTCCTAAACTTTCATTTAATAAATCTAATACTTCTCGTGTTCTTTTTTCTTTAACCTTTCCAACGTTTTCATAGAAATCTTTCCAGAAGTTATTCAAAACTTCTATCCATTTAATTTTTCCACTGGTAATTTCATCAAGTTGATTTTCTAGATCAGCTGTGAAATTGTAATCGACATATTTAGAAAACAATTTTTCCAGAAAAGCTGAGATCAATTTTCCTCGATCTGTTGGGTGAAATCGTTTATTTAACTGTTCTACATAGTTTCTAGTCGATAATACCGATATAATGCTTGCATAAGTTGAAGGTCTTCCAATACCCAATTCTTCCATCTTTTTTACTAGACTAGCCTCTGAATATCTAGGTGGAGGATCTGTAAAATGCTGTTCATCATTTAATTTAAGTATATTTAATTCTTCATCAATTTTAACTTCGGGTAATATATTTTTAGCATCTTCATCTGTTTCTTGAACTTGATAAACTTTTAAAAATCCCTCAAATTTAATTATAGATCCGCTAGCTCTAAAATTTATATTATTATCTTTAGAGGTTATAAGAATAGTATTTCTATCAAATTCAGCTGGTTTCATTTGCGAAGAAAGAGCTCTACTCCATATTAATTCATAAAGTTTGTACTGATCTGAATTAACATATTTTTTTATACTAGTTGGTTTCCTTTTTATATCAGTGGGTCTAATAGCTTCATGAGCTTCTTGGGCATTCTTTGCTTTTTTTCCAGTGTAGCTATTAGGTTGATCGGGTAAAAATTCATTTCCATAATCTTTTTTAATTAAATTTCTAAATTGATCTACGGCTTCCTTTGAAATATTTGTTCCATCAGTTCTCATATAAGTTATTAATCCCGTAGTTTCTCCTTCAATATCAATTCCTTGATACAATCTTTGAGCTATTTGCATAGTTCGTGATGCACCAAACCCAAATTTTCCAGAGGCTGTCTGTTGTAATGTCGAAGTAGTAAATGGAGCTGACGGATTTCTTTTAAATAATTTTGTATTCACATCTTTTATTGTGAAAGTTGATTTATTAATTATATTTATAGCTTTATCAATCTCATTTTTATTTTTAAAAGTAAATCTTTCTATTTTTTTTCCATCAAACAAACTTAATTTAGATAAGATATTTTTATTGTCTTTGTTTGTAAAATCTGAAGTTAAAGTCCAATATTCCTCTGGTTTAAATAATTCAATTTCTTTCTCTCTTTCTGTAATTAATTTCAATGCAACTGATTGAACTCTTCCTGCTGATTTAGATCCAGGTAATTTAGTCCAAAGAATTGGAGATATATTAAAACCCACGAGATAATCTAGAGCTCTTCTAGCCAAATAAGCTTCTACAAGAGGTAAATGTATTTCTCTAGGATTTTTTATTGCTTCTAATATTGCATTTTTAGTTATTTCATTAAATACAACTCTCTCCAGATCTCTTCCTTTAAGTAATTTTTTTGACTCTAAAACTTTTTTTACATGCCAAGCAATTGCTTCTCCTTCACGATCTGGGTCAGTTGCTAAAATAATTTTATCAGATTCTTCTGCTGCATTAGTTATTTCTTTGAGATATTTTTTTGAAAATGAATCAATTTCCCATTGCATTTCAAACTTATTTTCAGGATTAACGGATCCATTTTTTGAAGGTAAATCTCTTATATGTCCATAGCTAGCTAAAACTAAATAGTCTTTTCCTAAATACTTATTAATTGTTTTTGCTTTAGCCGGACTTTCAACTATTACTAAATTCATTATTATATTTTATTTTCAAATAAAATTGAATTTGTCAAATTTTATATTAAAAAGTTAGTAAAGACAGGAATTATAACTTGATCTTAGTCTCTTTAGAATCTTTCAATCTAATAATATTTTCTCTATGAGTATAAAGAATAATTATAAAAGTTATGAATAAAAAAATACTTTGTACATTATTATCTAGGATCGTTGAATAGAGTAAAACTATTAAAGCACCGAACATTGATGCTAATGAAGAATATTTAAAAATAAATGATATTAGCAACCAAGTTAATGAAAAAATAATTCCAAATGTAAATGATAAAGCTAAGATGATCCCCAAATAAGTTGCTACTCCTTTTCCACCTTTGAATTTTAACCAAACAGGAAATATATGACCTATAAAACAAATTAAAGATGAAAAATAAATTAAATCATTAAAATATTTTAAAGTAATTAAAACTGAGAGATATCCTTTTAAGATATCAAATAAAAGGGTGGCTACTGCTAAAGATTTTTTCCCTGTACGCAAGACATTTGTAGTACCTATGTTGCCTGAACCAACATTTCTTATATCTTTATCTAGAAAAATTCTAGTTATGATTAAACCAAATGGTATTGATCCTAATAAATATGAGTAAAGTAAAACTATAATTATTTCAAAATTCATTATTGATTAAAAACTAATTCTCCATTTAAGAAAGTCATTAAAACTTTACCTTGTAAATTTCTACTCTCAATTGCTGTATTTTTAGATTTTGACTTTAGTTTTTCTGCTTTGACAACCCAAGGTTTATCTAGGTCAAGAACACAAATATCTCCATCCGAACCTTTGGATAGTGTTCCTTTATTAATTTGTAAAATTTTTGCAGGATTAATAGTCAATGTTTCAATGATTTTATTTAATGAAAGCGATTCATTATGATACATCTCTAAGGCAAGGGGTAGTAAAGTTTCAATTCCAATTGCTCCGGTCGCAGCTTGAGAAAAAGGCAATCTTTTACTTTCTTCGTCTTCAGGAATGTGATCTGATACTATTACGTCAATTAAATTTTCTTTTATTCCTTTAACAAGTGATAATCTATCTTCTTCAAGTCTTAAAGGAGGAGATAATTTTAAAAAGGTTTTAAATTCACCAATATCATTTTCATTTAATGAAAGATTGTTGATTGATACACCAACGCTAAATTTTTTCCCATTATTCTTATTTTTTTTAATAACCTCCAATGATTTTTTGGATGAAATTTGATTTATATGGTATCTGCACGGATATTCACTTAATAATGAAAGATCTCTTTCAATAATAATTTTTTCTGCTATTTGTGAAACACCTTCGAGACCTAATCGTGTAGCTATTTCTCCATCGTTAATGCAAGAATTTTTTGACAACTCGAAATCTTCAGCGTGTTGCATGATTAAAACTCCAATATCTGAAGCATAATCCATAATTCTCGCCATCAGTTCAGTGTTTTGAACTGTTTTATTTACATCACTGAATCCAATTATTCCTCTTAATGCAAGCAAACCAAACTCGGTCATTAATTTTCCTTCAATTTGTTTTGTTATTGATGCGCATGGAAAAAGGTTAACAGAGGCTTTGTCTCTTCCTCTTCTTATTATAAAGTCTACCATCGAAACATTGTCTATAATTGGCTTAGTATTGGGCATCGTTACAATCGAAGTAACTCCTCCAGCTAAAGCCGCCTGACTTAAAGTCCTAAAATTTTCTTTATACTCATATCCAGGTTCACCAACAAAAGCTTTCATGTCTACTATGCCAGGTATTAGTACATTTCCTTTGATATCGAATATTTCAGCTGAGGATACAGCATCTGTTTTTTTAACATTTTTTCCGATTGCTTTAACTTTACCGTTTTTATCTAAAATTAAAGATCCCTTTTCGTCCATTTTTTGAGAAGGGTCTACAATCCGTGCATTTATAAAAATTTTTTCTTTCATCTATTTGCAGTATATTTTTAAGCAAGCCATTCTTACAGCAACTCCTAATTCAACTTGTTCTTTTACTAGACTTACATTTATATCGTCAGCTAATTTAGTATCTATTTCAACACCTCTATTCATCGGACCAGGATGCATGATTAACGCATCTTTATTTGCAAACTTTAGTTTTTCTGGAGTTAAACCAAAAAATTCGTAATATTCTCTTTTAGAAGGAAGAAAAGATCCTTGCATCCTTTCATTTTGCAATCTTAACATCATGACTATATCACAACCATCTAATCCTTTTTTCATATTGGTAAAAGATTTTACACCTAATCTTTCAATTGATTTTGGCATTAAAGTTTTTGGAGCTATAACATTTACTTCTGCTCCTAACATATTCATTAAATATATATTTGATCTTGCTACTCTTGAGTGAAGTATATCTCCACAAATTGCTAGTTTAAGTCCTTCAATTTTACCTTTTCTATTTATAATTGTTAAAGCATCTAGCAATGCCTGCGTGGGATGTTCTCGTCTACCATCACCAGCATTTATTACTGCACAATTTACTTTTTGAGATAATAAATTTGGTGCACCAGAGTCTTGATGTCTAATAACAATAAGATCTGGATGCATGGCATTTAATGTCATCGCTGTATCAATAAGAGTTTCACCTTTTTTAAGAGCTGAATTATTCATATTCATAGTCATAACGTCAGCACCTAATCTTTTACCCGCTAAATCAAATGAACTCTGTGTTCTGGTAGAAGGCTCAAAAAATAAATTAATTTGAGTTTTTCCTCTTAATACATCTAATTTTTTTGAAGTACTTCTGTTTAGGCTAATAAATTCTTTTGCTTCTTTTAGTATTTGTTTAGCTTCTTGAATTGATAGATTTTGTATACCCAGAAGATGTTTTGGATGGTTTTTAATAGCTGAAGTTTTTTTTCTTACTGCCATTAAAATCAACTCTATAGGCCTTTTATGATATTAGATCAAGTATTTTTTTTATGATAAAAATCCAATACTCCTTGAAGGATAAATTGGGCTGAATTCTCATCCAATTTCTTCACTTTTTTTGAAGAATTGATAGCTAATTCATTGGATAAATTAAAGGCTCCCTGACTAGATAACCTTTCATCCCATAAAATGATATTTTCAGTAATATCTTTTGAGAGATTTTTAGCTAAATCTTTAGCAGATTGAGAAGAGGGGCCTTCCGATCCATCCATATTAATTGGATTACCAATAACTATTCCATCAATTTGATTTTCATCAATAATTTTCTTAATTTGAGAAACCAAGCTTGTGTAATTCTCTTTAATTAAAGTGGTATAAGGTGTAGCTACAATTTTATTTTCATCTGAAATAGCTATACCTATTCTTTTACCACCAGGGTCAATACCTATTAACCTTGATTTTTTCTTAATTTTTTCAATAAATACATCAATATCGAGCATGAAATTAACCTAAATTATGATAAAACACATTTAAGTTAACTTATTTCACAAATGTCCTTAGATAAAGAAAAAATTAAACATGTTGCTAAATTAGCCCGAATTTCGGTTGATGAAGCTAAAGTAGATAGTCTAACAAAAGACTTAAACTCAATTTTCAAGTTTATCGAACAGTTAAATGAATTAAATACAGACAAAGTTGAACCATTAACTTCAATTTTAAACCAATCTTTGAGGCCAAGAAAAGATCAAATAAGCGATGGTAAAATAAGGGAAAAAATATTGAAAAATTCACCTAAAAAGAATGAGGAGTTTTTTGTTGTACCGAAGGTAGTAGAATAATGACTGATATAACCAATCAAAGTCTTAAAGAAATTATAGAAAGTATTAAATCAAAAAAGATCTCATCATTAGATTTAACTAAATCTTATATAAAGAATATAGAGGGAGCAAAAAAATTAAATACATTTGTCACAACAACTTTTGATCAAGCTTTAGACAAAGCTAAAGAATTTGATAGCAAACCAAATTATGAACAAACGCTCCCTGGAATACCATTAGCAGTAAAGGATTTATTTTGTACTGAAAATATTAAAACAACTGCAGGAAGCAATATTTTAAATAATTTTATCCCATCATATGAGTCAACTGTTACAAAAAATTTGTGGGATAATGGTGCTTTTTTGCTTGGAAAATTAAATTGTGATGAGTTTGCTATGGGCTCATCTAATGAAACAAGTTTTTATGGAAATGTTATTAATCCAGTTGGCGATAAGTTAGTACCTGGTGGATCCTCTGGTGGATCCTCTTCAGCATTAGCTGCTAATTTAACTCCTGCAACTATTGGTACAGATACTGGCGGATCCATAAGACAGCCAGCTTCTTTTACTGGTATAGTAGGTCTTAAGCCAACTTATGGATTATGTTCAAGATGGGGTATTGTTGCATTTGCCTCTTCACTTGATCAGGCTGGTCCAATGACAAAAACTGTAACTGATTGCGCCATCATGCTGGAAGCTATGTCTAGTTTTGATGAAAAAGATTCTACTTCAATTAATAAAAAAAAAGAGTTTTATTCAAAAAATTTGAAAGATTCTATTAAAGGATTAAAGATTGGTATTCCAAAGGAATATCGAGTTAATAATATGCCAAAAGAAATAGACGAACTTTGGGAGAAGGGAAAAAAAATATTAAAAGATTTAGGAGCAAAATTAATAGATATTTCATTACCACATACTAAATATGCATTACCAACTTACTATATTGTTGCACCGGCAGAAGCCTCTTCAAATTTAGCAAGATATGATGGTGTTCGTTATGGTCATAGATCTGAAAAGGGTAAAGACCTAATTGAAATGTATGAAAATACTAGATCTGAGGGCTTTGGAGATGAAGTCAAAAGAAGAATACTGATAGGAACTTATGTTTTATCTTCAGGTTATTATGATGCCTACTACCTAAAAGCTCAAAAAGTGAGACAATTAATTAAAAAAGATTTTGATGATAATTTTACAAAAGTTGATGCTATTCTTACACCTTCAACACCAAGTTCTGCATTTAAGATAGGAGAAAAAACTAAAGATCCAGTGTCAATGTACTTAAACGATATATTTACAGTTCCAGTAAACTTAGCTGGATTACCAGCTTTATCTTTACCTGCTGGATTCGATAAACAAGGCTATCCATTAGGATTGCAATTGATAGGCAAAGCTTTAGATGAACAGAAAATATTAAATATAGGATATGCATTTGAAAAAAATTGTGGTTTTAAGAACAAAATTAAAAAGTGGTGGTCATGAGCAAAGAAAAATTTGATTATTTTATTAACGGAGAAAAAGGCAAATACGAGGTAATTATTGGATTAGAAGTTCACGCTCAAGTTCTTTCAAATTCTAAACTTTTTTCAGGTTCATCAACTAAATTTGGAGCTCATCCAAATAATCAAGTTAGTTTAATCGACTCGGCTTTTCCTGGAATGTTACCTGTAATTAATGAAGAGTGTATTAAGCAAGCGATTAAAACTGGCCTTGGGTTAAATGCAAAAATTAATAATTACTCGGTCTTTGATAGAAAAAATTATTTTTATGCAGACTTACCTCAAGGTTATCAAATATCACAATATAAAAATCCTATTGTTGGCGAAGGTAAAGTTTTACTGGATATGCCATACGGTTCAAAGGAAATTGGTATTGAGAGACTACATTTAGAACAAGATGCTGGTAAAAGTATTCATGATATGGATCCATCAAACACTTATGTTGATTTAAATCGCTCTGGAATTGCCTTGATGGAGATTGTTAGTAAACCTGATCTTAGATCTCCTGATGAAGTAAATGCTTACATAAAAAAACTAAGAACAATAATGAGGTACCTAGGTACTTGTGATGGCAATATGCAAGAGGGATCACTAAGAGCTGACGTTAATGTATCTGTAAGAAAAACAGATGATAAAAAATTAGGAACAAGATGTGAAATAAAGAATGTAAATTCAATAAAATTTATGCAAATGGCAATTGAATATGAAGCAAATAGACAAGTTGGATTATTAGAAGAGGGTAAAAAGATAAGTCAGGAAACAAGACTCTTTGACACAAAAAAAAATGAAACAAGATCTATGAGATCCAAAGAAGATGCTCATGATTATAGATATTTTCCTGATCCAGATTTGCTACCTTTAAAACTTGAGCAGCAATTAATTGAAGATTTAAAAAAATCATTACCTGAGTTACCTGATAATAAAAAAGAGAGATTTATTAAAGACTATGGATTAAATTCATATGAGGCAAATGTATTAGTTTCTGAAAAAGAAATATCCAATTATTACGAGGAAGTTGCAAAATTATCTGATAAAAAACTTGCTGCTACATGGATGATGGGAGATCTATTTGCAATGTTAAATGAAAAAGGACTTAATATATCCAAATCCCCGATCTCAGCTAAAAATTTTGCAGAGCTAATTCAATCAATTAAATCAGGTGAAATTTCAGGAAGAATAGCAAAAGAAGTCTTTGAGATTATGGTTGAAAGTGGTGACAATCCTAAAAAGATTATCGATTCAAAAGATATGAAGCAACAAAGTGATCCAAAGGAATTAGAAAAAATGATTAAAGATATATTAACTAAAAATAAAGACAAAGTTGATCAGTATAAAGCAGGAAAAGAAAAATTATTTGGTTTTTTTGTTGGTCAAGTTATGAAATCTTCAGGTGGAAAAGCAAACCCACAATTGACAAATGAAATCTTAAAAAAACTTTTAAAAGGCTAATTATGCCTAAAAAATTAGATTTAACTGATAATCTTGAAAATTATATTATCAATCATTCAGAAAATTTAACTGATGTTCAGAAAGATATTATTAATCATAATATTAGTCTTGGAGATCAACAAAGATTACAAATATCGATTTCACAAGCTCAATTTCTGCAAACTTTAATTAAAATTTCGAGTATTAAAAAAATTTTGGAAGTTGGAAGTTTTACAGGTTTTAGTGCTTTATCGATGGCTTTAGCTCTCCCACCTGATGGGCATGTAATTAGTTTAGATAAAAATTCTGAATTCAGTAATAAAGCCAGATCTTTTTATGAAAAAGCTAATGAAAAAAGAATTAAACAAATTATAAAACCAGCTCTTGAAAGCTTGAATCAGTTAAAAAATACTAAGCAAATATTCGATTTAATATTTATAGATGCTGATAAAGAAAACTATCTAAATTACTATGAAATTAGTATTGATTTAGTTGATAAAGGTGGTCTTATAATTATTGATAATGTTTTATGGCACGGTGAGGTTGCTGACAAATCAAAGAACGATAAATTTACAAATATTATTAGAGAGTTTAACAAACATGTTAAACAGGATAACAGAATAACAAAAAATATTATCCCCATTGGAGATGGATTAACAATTTGTATTAAGAACTAATGATAACTGTTTTTGGATTTTATAAATTTAAAAAGATTGAATCATTAAAAAAATATAAGTTGTTCTTGCAAAGAGAAATATTCAAAAATAATATAAGAGGGACAATTATTTTATCATCAGAAGGTTTAAATGGAACAGTTGCTGGTAATAAAAAAGATATAATTAAAATTACTAAAATATTAAAGAAAGAATTTAAATTTAAAAATTTTGATAGTAAAAATATCTCGAAAAGTCATTTTCAACCATTTCACAAAGGTAAAATTAAGATTAAAAAAGAAGTGGTTCCATTAGGATTAAAAATTAATCACAAAAATAAAAAACTTAATAAATATGTTTCAGGTAAATCTTGGAATAAGCTAATTTCTAACAAAGAAACTTTAGTCATAGACGTAAGAAAGCCTTTCGAATACAATGTTGGAAGCTTCAAAAATGCAATTAATCCAAAAATACAAAATTTTAGAGATTTTCCTAAATATTTAAAAAAGATAAAAAAAACAAAACCAGTAGCAATGTTTTGTACTGGAGGAATTAGATGTGAAAAGGCTTCAATATTCTTAAAAAAGAAAGGCTTTAAAAATGTTTTTCAACTAAAAGGAGGAATACTTAATTATTTAGATAAAACTCAAAAAAAAGATAGTTTGTGGAGAGGAGAATGTTATGTTTTTGATAACAGAATTTCTTTAAAACATAAATTAAAACATGGTAGTTACTCGATGTGTAGTGGTTGCCGAACTCCTGTATCAATTAAAGACAAAAGATCAAATAAATATGAGGAGGGTGTATCTTGCCCAAGATGTTATGACACACTCACTAATACTCAAAAATCAAGATTTCGAATGAGACAAAGTCAGATTAATCTTGCTAAAAAAGCTGGAAAAAAGCATAAGTTCGAAAAGGAATTTTAATTATCATGGATTTAACAAAAGGTTCAATTTGGGAATTGCTTAGAAAAGTAACTATCCCTGCTAGCACTGGATCACTTTTCCAAACGTTTTACAATCTTGTAGATACGTATTTTGCAGGTAAAATTTCTCCTGAAGCTCTAGCGGCGATAGCAAAATCATGGCCAATATATTTTATAGCTATAGCAGTAGCTGTCGGCATCGGAGCTGGAACAACAGCACTTATAAGTAATTCAATTGGTGCTAAGGAAGATAGAAAAGCATCTATGTATGTAGCTCAATCAATAGTTTTTGCTATAGCTATATCTATTTTCGTTACTTTATTTGGTTTAAAATTTTCAGACGAACTTTTAAGAATTATGGGTTCAAGTGAGCAAAGTATTATTTTAACACGTGAATATTTAGATATAATATTTTTTGGAGCTATAATTGTTTTAGTACAGCTATCATTGAATGGTACCCTTAACGCACAAGGGGACACAAAAAGTTATAGAAATGTTTTAATATTCACTTTTTTTTTGAATATATTTCTTAATCCTCTGTTTATTTTTGGTTATGGTTTTATACCAGCTTTTGGAATTGCTGGTCTAGCTATTGCTACATTAGTATCTCAATTTGTTGGATTAATTTATTTAATTAATAAAGTTTATTGCTGTAAATTGAAGAAATATTTATATTTTGAATGTTTCAAGCCAAAGCTAGATTATATTTCCACACTTTTCAAACAGTCAGTTCCAATAATGTTTACGATGTTAATGATCATGTTTGGTGTTTTTAATATTTTTTATTTTGTCGGTCAATTTGGTGAGTTAGCAACAGCAGGCTATGGTACCGCAGTAAGAATTGAACAAGTTTTATTACTACCAGTCATAGGATTAAATACTGCAGTATTATCAATTGCAGGACAAAACTTTGGAGCAAAAATGTTCTTTAGAGTTAAAGAAGTATATGGAAAGGCCCTAATGTTTGGTTCTGGATTTATGATTTTAGCTGGTATTTTTATCTTTTTAACTTCTGAGATAATAATTTCCTTTTTTACAAATGATCCTCAAGTAATTAAGAGTGGAGCACTTTACTTACAAGTAGCTGCTTTAATTGGTCCAGTATATCCAGTTTTTTTTATTACCTCAGCTTTATTCCAAGCTCTTAAGAGACCAACTTATAGTTTGTACATGACTATATTAAGACTTACACTAATACCTTTTATGTCATTGTGGTATGTCATTAATATTAAAAATGGAGAATATCAGGATATTTTTTACACAATAATGGTTACAAATTGGTGCATGGGATTAGTTGTACTAACATTTGTTCCTTTTTTATTACGAAAAGTATTTAAAATTTCTTTTAAAAAATTATTTGTATTTTAATTTGTTTTCTAATTTTCTGACAAAATAAGAGACAATTAAAATTAACACTAAGTACTCTAAAATTAAAAAAGTATAGATTTCAAGTGGTCTATATGTTGTTGTAACAAGTTCATTGGCCTTTCTGGTTAAATCAGCTATACCAATTATTGATACTAAAGAAGACATTTTTAAAACATAAACAAACTGATTCCCTAATGCCGGTAATACAACTTTTATAGCCTGAGGAAGAATTACAAATCTCATTTTTTTTGAAAAATTCATTCCTAGAGATCCAGCCACTTCATGTTGTCCTTTATTAATCGAATTAATTCCTGCTCTGAAAATTTCAGCTTGAAAAGCGCTTTCACTAATTGTTAGAGCAATTATACCAGAAACAAAAGGAGAAAAACTTACACCTAGCATAATTGGTAAACCGTAATAAATCCAAAGAATCAAAACTAATAAAGGAATAGCACGAACAATTTCTACATAAGCGATATTAAAATAACTTAAAAGTTTGTTATTAGAAAGAGATGGTAGAGCTACGACTAATCCAATAATCATTGCAAGAATTATTGAAACAACTGAAATATAAATCGTAGTAGTTATTCCACTTATCAGAAATTTAAGATTAGTTAATCCCTCAACATTATTTGGACTTAGAATATACCAACCCCATTCGTAATTTGAACTGCATCCCTGCAGTAAAAAAAACAAAGTAAATAATTTTAAAAACTTCACTTTAATACTATAATTGTTAAAGGAGGGTATTTAAACTTAAATTATAAACTTTTGAAATTATATTTAGCTTCCAAAGTCATAAAAAATCCAGAGGCTTGTTTTCTTTTGATCCAATTGCTGACGTAGTCGTTCCAAACTTTGTCATTTTTTGGAACCATCATTGCTAAAAACGCAGGGTTTTTTCCTCCATCTGGTACTATAGCTAATTGAGGATACTTTATAATCAATTTATTAGCCTCAAGTGAACTTGTAATATTACCGTCTGCTCGTCCCGCTAAAACTTCTTGGAAGTCTCTAGCTGGTGCTTCAACAGATTTAAGTTTAGATTTTGGAAAAAATTCTTTTGCTTTCTCTTCTTGAGATGTCCCTAATGTTGTGGCTATTGTGACTTTCTTGTTGTTTAATGAATCCCAAGTAGGAAACTTTTTTAAATTTTTTTTTAGCACTAAAGGAACAGTCCCGTATTTATAATAAGTAGCTGTAAATCCTGCTACTTCCGCTCTTTTAGGTGTTTTAGTTACGCTGGTAGAAATATCATACCTGTCAGCTGATATTCCTGCTACTATTGTTTTCCATTCAGCAGGAACAAATTTTATTTTTACTCCTAAATCTTTAGCTAGTTCATTCATTACATCAATATCAAACCCTATATATTTATTTGTAGCCGGGTCTTTCATTGACATTGGATCCCAGTCACCTGTTGTTCCAACTCTTAATTCTCCATTTTTCTTTATTGTTTGTAATTTCGATTCCGCATTTGCTGCAGTTGAGATGATTAATAAACAAATTATCCCTAAGATTTTTTTCATAACTTCTTTTACTTTTTTTTCTTTATTAAATCTAAATGCATATTGACCCAATTAACAACTTGACTTGGAGTAGTTCTATACTCTATAAAGAACAAAACAAGAACATTATGAAACTGACAATACCATTTTATTTACACAAAGTAGGAGCAGGCTTTCCTTCACCAGCAACTGATTATATCGAAGATGATATAGATTTAAATTCACACCTTATAACGAATGCTCCAGCAACATTTATAATAAGGGTACAAGGTAAATCCATGATGAACGTAGGAATTTATCATGGAGACTTATTAATAGTAGACAAGAGCATAGATCCAAAAAATTTTTCAACTGTGATAGCAAATGTAAACGAAGAACTTGTAGTAAAAACTTTGATCAAGGAAAAAGGAGTTAGTTACCTTACTTCAGGATCAAAGAAAATATCAGATAAAATTAATCTTACTGAAAATCCAGAAATAGTAGTTTGGGGAGTGGTAACATATGTCATACATAAACAGCAGTAAAAAAAATAAAATTGCTCTAATAGATTGTAATTCATTTTATGTTTCATGCGAAAGACTTTTTAATCCAAAGATAAAAAAGAAACCAGTCGTTGTACTTTCTAATAATGATGGATGCGTTATTTCAAGATCTACAGAAGCAAAAAAGATTGGAATTAAAATGGGAGAACCATATTTTAAAGTTAAAGAGCTTGTTAGAAAAAATAATGTTTATATTTTTTCTTCTAATTATGCATTATATGGAGATATTTCTAGAAGAGTCATGAAAACTTTAAGATCTTTTTCAGACAAAATAGAAATATATTCAATAGACGAAGCATTTGTTGATTTATCGCACATAGAGGAAAAAGAAGTAGAGAACTACGGAAAAGAAATAAGAAAAAGAATTTTAAAATGGACAGGTATACCAACAAGTGTCGGTATTTCTAATACAAAAACTTTAAGCAAAGTTGCTAATCATATAGCAAAAGAAAATAGAACTGGAGTTATTTATTTAAAAGAAAATATTGATGAAAGTTTAAAAAATTTTCATATCTCAGAAGTTTGGGGAGTTGGAAAGCAGTTATCTAAATTATATATAAAAAATGAAATAGACACAGCCTATAAACTAAAAAATATCTCCAATAGCTGGGTTAAAAAGAGCACGAATGTTTTAGGAGCTAAAACAGTAATGGAACTCAGAGGCATTTCATGCATTAATCTAGAGACAGAAGAAACAAAAAGAAAAAGCTGTTGTGTTTCAAGATCTTTTGGCAGAAAAGTTGAAAGTTTAGAGAAGTTACAAGAATCTATTACTACACATTGTTTAAATGCGGCTGAAAAAATTAGGAATGATAATCAGATAGCAAGATCTATAACTATATTTATTAGAACAAGTCCTTTTGATAAACATAAAAAGTATTATTCAAACTCAACTACTATCGATCTACCAGTTTCTACGAGTGATAGTTTACAGCTAGTGAAAAAAGCCATGGAAGGGTTGAAAAAAATATATAAATATGGATACTTCTATCAAAAAGCAGGAATAATTTTATCTAAATTAACAGATTCTAGTGAAAATGAATTAAATTTACTGACACCAATTATGGAAAATAAATCACGAACATTAATGAAAGCAATAGATTTCACAAATGCTAAATATGGAAGAAATGCAATTAGTATAGCCCAAGCAGGAATAGACAATAGTTGGAAAATGAGAAAGGAACACTCATCCAAGATAGATACGGCCTCCTTTGCTTATTTACCAAAGGTTATTGCAACATAAAAAGTGCGTCGAAATAAAAGATTGTAAAAAAAATATTTTTCAATAAATTTTAAATATGTTTGAGAAAATAAAAAAATGTAATTGTGAATGCAATTGTCAAGGAAACTGTATGGGAAATTGTTCTTGTGAAGATTGTAATTGTAGAAACTAACTCAAACCTTCTATAAAAAATAACAAAATCGAGGGATAAATTTTAAGGGATTTTCACCTCTATGATGAAAAAAATATACATAATACACGAAAATGACGAATGGTTAATTCCATTAAGGAAAAGTTTTAAAAAAATTAAAGCTCCATATGAAGAGTGGCATATGAATAAAGAAAATTTTGATTATAACAAAATACCGCCTGAAGGAGTCTTTTATAATCGTATGAGCGCAAGTTCCCATTCAAGAGGACATCGATATGCACCTGAAAATACAAAAAGTCTATTAACATGGTTAGAGAAGAAAAAGAAAAGAATTATAAATAACTCAAGAGCACTGGAGTTAGAAATAAGTAAAAAAGAACAATATAAAGAATTAAAAAAATTTAATATAAAATTTCCAAAAACTTATTATGCAAATAGTAAAAAAGAAATTATAGAGAAATCTAAGAAATTTAATAAACAGTTTATCACAAAACATAATAGAGGCGGAAAAGGTTTAGGGGTTAAATACTTTAAAAATACTTTAGATCTTGAAAAATATGTAAATGAGAGTTTCGAGGAATCAGTTGATGGAATAACTTTATTGCAAGAATATATTAATTCAGATCCAAAAGTAATAACAAGAGTTGAATTTGTAAAAGGAAAATTTCTGTATGCAGTTCAAGTTGATGCTTCTAATGGTTTTGAATTATGCCCTGCAGACTCTTGCAATACGAGAGAAAAATTTTGTCCTACAAATCCTGATGGAAATAAATTTATGATTATTAAAGATTATAAAAATATAGAAATTGAAAAATATGAAAATCTATTAAAATCAAATGGCATCGAAATTGCTGGGATTGAATACATTAAGGACAAAGATGGAACTCATTACACTTATGATATAAATACAAATACAAATTACAATCCTATAGCAGAAGAAAGAAGCAATATTAAAGGAATGGACTCAATAGCTAATTTTCTATACAACGAATTGAGTAGACAAAATTAAATAGGGGTGTCTTTCAAGACTGAGATTATACCCAAAGAACCTGACCGGTAATTCAGTGAGGGAAATATGGAAAAAATTTATATATCACAAGAATTTTCATTAGTAATAATTGTATTAGTTGGATTATTTTTTATAACTCTAGGTTATTTTAATTCTAGAAAAATTCCTAATAATAAAAATTATATAGTTGGTGATAGAAATGAAGATTCTTTTTCCCTTACTACAAGTTTAACCGCATCAGCTTTGGGAGCTTGGATTTTATTTGGTCCAGCGTCTGCTTCAACGTGGGGAGGATTAGGAGCTGTATTTGGCTACGCATTGGGCACAGCTGCACCTATGCTATTCTTATTTAATTTTGGACCAAAGATTAGAAAAGAATTTCCTAATGGATTAACATTAACTGAATTTATAAAGAAAAGATTTGGTATCGGCATACTCAAGATAAGTTTATTTTTGATTTTCTTTTATATGATTATTTTTTTAATAGCTGAAGTTACAGCTATAGCATTCTTGTTAAATTTCTTATCAAATGTGCCTTTATGGATAACATCTGCTATTACTCTAATTATTTGTTTACTTTATATACTTAGAGGTGGTTTTAAACTGTCAGTTATCACCGATAAATATCAATTTATTTTTATAACCTTAATAATTCTGTTATCTGTTTTTTTAATTTTAGGTAATATAGATTTACCCACCTTTGAATTAATTAAAAGAAAATCTCCTCATTTAGTTGATATAGATTATTTACCTAATTACACAGCAGGATTAACTTTTTTTATTGCGGTTGCAGCCACTAACTTATTTCATCAAGGAAATTGGCAAAGAGTTTTTTCTGCAAAAAACAATTCTGTTTTAAGATCAAGTTTAATATATTCATCAATACTTATATTTATTATTGTTTTTTGGATGGGTTACTCAGGGCTTATCGCTTTTTCTTTAAATCCCAAAGTAATACCAGATTTAGGTTTCTTTGATTTGATACTTAATGATAAAAATTCTTTTATAGTTATTGCTATATTAATTTTAGCTATTTCATTAACACTTAGTACAATTGATACATTAATTAACGCTATTTCTAGCCTGATAATGGTAAATGGAAATCAAATTAATAAATCTTTAAAGGGTAAAGAAATTAAAAAGAAAACTAATCTAATAATTTTAATATTAAGTATATTTGTTTTTTTCGTAGCATCTAAAGGATACAGTATTTTATATTTATTTTTACTGGCAGATTTACTTTGTTGTGCTGCTGTAATCACAATATTTTATGGTTTTTTTAATAAGAAAATAAACCCAATTCTTGCATCATCTTCAATAATTTTAGGACTTATATTTGGACTACTTTTTTTTCCAAGTCAAAATTTTCAAAGTAGTATCTTAGTTGGAAATTTAATTTCTATTGATTATTTTTCTGTTTTTGTCAGCAGAAATTTACTTTTTATTTCTTTTGCTTTATCATTATTTGTACCATTTTTAATGATATCAACTTATTCTTTGCGTAATTCATTCAAATAAATAATTACAGCTATCCATATAAAGATAAAACCAATTAATTTATGTAAAACTAATGGTTCATTATAATATAGTGTACCAAGAAAAAATTGTGCTGTAGGTGTTAAAAAGAATATCATGCTAGCAGGACCTATACCTATTAGATTAAATCCTTTTGTGTACCAAAACAAAGGTATTAAAGTCATGAAACCAGCCCAAAATAAGTAAAAAGATAAATTAAGTTCATTTACAGAAAAAATATTTAAGTTATTTTTAAATAGATAATAAAATAATAAAAGCGCCAAAGGTGTCATTAATAATGTTTCAATTAAAAGTCCAATATCAGGTGAAACGTTAATTTTTTTTCTGATTAATCCATATAAGCTAAAAGTAAGTGCTACTGTTATACCGATCCAAGGAATACTTTTTAAATGATACAAAAGATAAAAAAGCGAAAGAATAACTATCGTAACTGATATAATTTTATTTCTATTGTAGGGTTCATTTAAAAATATGATTCCAAAAAAAACACTAAAAATTGGAAAAATATAATAACCTAAACTACCATCTAAAATATTATTTGTGCTTACAGCGTAGAGCCATGTAAACCAATTGATTGATATTAATAATCCGGTTATTAGTAGCATTATCAAATTTTTTGGTTTTTTTATCAGTTTATTAAATTCAGACCATTTTGAATAATAATTAGTGGTTATTACTAAAAGTAATGCTGTCCAAATTGTTCTATGAATTGTTAATTCTAAAGGTGATGCAAAAGATACAAACTTAAAATAAAATACACCTATTACTCCCCACCAAAGTGAGGCTCCTACTGTAAATAATGAGCCCTTTAATAAATTTTTCTTCATTTGACCATTTTTTTGATTGATTTATAAGTTAAATATTAAATAAATAGTACTAAATAAACAGGGTTATTTGGAAGAGTGGGTGAGTGGTTTAAACCAGTTGGTTGCTAACTAACCGTACGAGTAACATCGTACCGAGAGTTCGAATCTCTCCTCTTCCGCCAAAGTTAATTGAAGAAATTATCAATAGTAACAGGTTCTTTGCTTAACATGTATTTATATACGTTGATATTTTCTAATACTCTTTGAACATAGTTTCTCGTTTCTTTAAATCTAATCAGTTCAATCCAATTAACATAAGACAATTTATCTTTTGATGGATCTCCATTAACTCTTCGCCAAGTTTTTACTCTATTAGGACCAGCGTTATACGCCGCTATAGCGAATGGATAAACCCCGTTATAATCTTCAATTAATGAATTAAAGTAGTATGAACCTAATTTAATATTATATTCTGGATCTCGAGTTAATCTACTAATACTATAAGGAAGCTTTGCTTGTTTAGCTACAATTTTAGCTGTATATTTCATTAATTGCATCATACCTCTCGCACCAGCCCAACTGTTAGCTCTTGCATCAAATTCACTTTCTTGTCTTATGATAGCTAAAACAACTTCTGAATTTGGCATAGTTTTATTGTTAATCTCTTTTGGAGTAGCTATAATGGGGTAATTGTACTTATTAAAAAATCTTTTTTCATAAGATGCTTGTTTTGATATTTGAATTGCAAAATCATACCTTCCAATATCTGTAGATAGTTTAGCTGCTAACACTTCACTACCTTTCTCAATATTTAACAGAGCTAGATGTTTTAGAATATCTTTTGCGTATTTAGTTGCATCTAATTCCTTAAGAAGTATCACATGTTTTATTAATCTATTTTTGTTGAATTCTTTTTCATAGTCCTTATCAAAACTAGATTGATCAATTAACTCGAAGTTTTCACCTGGCTTTATTTCATTGAATGATAATTGACCATAATATGTCATTGGAAACTTAGAACCTTCTGTAAAATATTTTTTAGCTCTTTCTTTATTTCCTAATTGTTTATAAGCAGTTCCTAACCAATAAGCTCCTCTAGCTAAACTAATTGGATAACCAACATTATTATAAAAATTTTCAAAATGATTTATTGCGTACTCAGCAGAATTTAAAAAGGATAAAGCTATCCAGCCTGAAAGCCATTCAGCTTCAGCAAAAGATGAACCTGAAGATAGTGAATGTTCACTAGAGATTTTATAAGCTGTTTTATATCTTTTTTTATAAATTAAAGATCTAGCTACACTTTTTCTTTGTTCCCACCACAAGTCTGGTCTTATCATTTGTCTCTCAGTTTTATTTGCGTTTTTATATAAAATTTCAAGAGAACCTTCTAATCTACCTCTTCTATTTCTCCATCTAAGTCTGTCATATTCCAAACCTGGATCTTTTTTAAGATGAGCAGGTACCTTAGCTATTGCATTATCCACCCCATAAGAATTGCTCATTAATATTTGTCTTGCATTATAGAGAGCTCTCTCATCTTTAGGTAAATACTTTAACATTCTTTTTAAATCCCAATATTTTCTTTCCCAAGCTAAATAATCAGCTCTCTTTAAATGATCTTCAGAAGTTAAAAATTTTTTAAATTTAGCTCTATAGTAACCCAAATCATTTTTTCTTATTTCTGCTATTGTCCAACCCTCTTTAATTAATTTTTCTACTTCAGCTGTTTTACCTTGCTCTAAAAAAGCTTCAGCTAACTTAATTTTTCCTAAACCTCCTAGCGGTGGATTTTTTTCAAACCAATTAATTACAGATGTAGGCGAGGTATTTTTTAAATAAATTTTTTGTTCTGCAAGATATTTTATTCTATTAATTCTTGGGTAATCTGAATTTCTTTCTATAAATTTTTTATAATCATTAAATGTAGCAGAATTACCTGTTGTTTTTAAATACATCCAAGTAATTAAAGTTCTAAAGTCTCTATCTTTTACTTTTTCAGCAGTTTTCATTGCACTATTCCATTTTCGTGATTTAATAAATTTCATCGTTTCTTTTGCATTAGAAAAATCCTTTGAATTTAAAATTGTTGATTTTTTCGCTTCTTTAGAAATAGTCTTATATGTAGTAGGTTTTTTTTTAGGGTACAAAAATTCTGTATTTATTCTTACTATTTGTTTTTGTGCTATCTTTTCTTTTGTTTCCTTTTTTTCTTTTTGAATATTTTGCTCAATTGTTGTTGATTGTAAAATAGGTTTCTTTTTTGGTAAACTAGTTGTTGATTTTAAATTAATATTTTTTTCAATTTTTTTAAAAATAGATGGTTTTTTTACTGGTAAAATGAATTCATTTTCTGAATAGGCTTTATTAATAATTAAAAAAAATAATAAAAATACTAGACTAATTAATTTATAAGGCATAAGTTAAAATTAATTACCTTATATTGTTTTATGCTTAAAGGATCAATTGTAGCCTTAATTACCCCGTTTAAAAACAACACTCTAAATGAGGATGTTTATCGTAAATTAATTCATTATCATATGAAAAATGGAACAAATGGTATTGTTCCTGGTGGTACGACCGGTGAGTCCCCAACATTATCACATGACGAACATAGAAAAATTATAGAAATTTCTGTTAAAGAATGTAGTGGAAAGATTCCTGTGATTGCTGGAACAGGATCTAATTCTACTTCAGAAGCTGTTGAATTATCTAAGTATGCAGAAAAAGTAGGGTCGGATGCATTACTTGTTGTTACACCTTATTATAATAAACCAACTCAAGAAGGCTTATATCAACATTATAAAAAAATTAATGACAGTGTAGGTATACCTATTATTATTTATAATATTCCCTCTCGTTCAGTGATTGATATGTCCGTTGAGACAATGGCAAAACTATATGAACTAAAAAATATAGTTGGAGTCAAAGACGCCACTGGCGATCTTAATAGAGTTGATCAACAATTAAAAGTTATGGGAAAAGAATTTATACAATTAACAGGAAACGATGATAATGCTCTTGAGTTTAATAAAAGGGGAGGCATAGGATCAATTAGTGTAACTGCCAATATAGCAGCTAAACTTTGTTCTGATTTTCAAAATTCATGTGCAAATGGATTTAAAGATTCAGATAAGTTAGATAAAATTTTGCAGCCTGTACATACTTCTATGTTTATAGAAAGCAATCCTTCTCCAGTAAAGTATGCAGCTTCTTTATTAGGAATGTGTGATCCGGACGTAAGATTACCTTTAGTACAAGTTAAAGAAGAAACAAAAAAGAAAATATCTGAAGCTCTTAAAGTAGCAAATATACTTTAATGATAAAAAAAATAGTTTCTGGTCAAAAAATTATTTGTTTAAATAGGAAAGCTAGTTTTAATTATTTTTTTATTGAATTGTTAGAAGCTGGAATTGCTCTTAAAGGCTCTGAAGTTAAATCTTTAAGAGATGGAAAAGGAAGCATAGCAGATTCATATGCTATAGATAAAGCAGGTGAATTATTTTTAATTAATTCGCACATACCTCTTTATAGACAATCATCATACAACAATCACAATCCAAAAGGAGAAAGAAAATTACTTTTAAAAAGAAAAGAAATCAACAAACTTATAGGAAGAATAAATCAAGAAGGTTTAACTATTATACCTACAAAATTATATTTTGTTAAGGGAAAAGCTAAAATTCAAATAGCTGTAGCTAAAGGAAAAAAACTTTATGATAAAAGACAAGTAAAAAAAACAAGAGATTGGAATCGAGAAAAAGCAAGATTGCTTAGTAAAAATAACAAATGATACATATCAACATTGGTTCAAATTTGGACTCAAAATATGGAACAAAATTTCAAAATATTTCTATTGCAATTAATTTGTTAATTAATGCAAATTTAAAAATAAAAAAAATCTC